>NZ_LPDI01000026.1:0-28013 GCF_001528895.1 Burkholderia sp. MSMB1078WGS
CGAACTCGTCGACCGCGCGCTGCGCGGCCGTCTCCAGCATCTCGACGCGCGATGCGCGTTCGCGGCCGGCGTCGTCGCGATGCTCGGTGAGATCCGCACTGCGGCGCTTGCCGATCTCGGTCAGGCGGTGGTTCAGCGCCTCGATCAGCAACGCGCGGCGCTTCGGGTTGTCGAGCAGGTCGTCCTGCAGGTACGGGTTGCGACGCACGACCCAGATGTCGCCGAGCACTTCATACAGCATCCGTGCCGAGCGGCCCGTGCGGCGCTCGGCACGCAGCTCGTCGAGCACCGACCACGCCTCCTCGCCGAGCAGGCGGATCACGATCTCGCGATCCGAGAAGGACGTGTAGTTGTAGGGAATCTCGCGCAAGCGGGGCGCGGGGTCGGCGGCGACGGCGGCGGCCGCGCCATGCGGATCGAAAACTTGTGGTGCGTTCATGTTCGGACGACTCGGAGGGCCGATACCCCGTGCACGGGCGTCGGCAAGCGCGTGGGCGCAATCTTGGGGAAATCTGTTCTGGTTACCAGGCGCGCGGCTGTCCTTCATGGGGCCGGAGCGGGCGACTCGCCCCTCCTGGCCGGCGACAGGGCCTGGCGGCACTCGGAATCATCAGCACGATCGCGCGCGGCGCGCATGCCGTTCGGCCGCGGGGCTGGCTGCGCGCGGCGTCGGCTTCAACGGTGCGATCCGAGGGTGCCTCTGCATCTTCCGAATCCTTGATTCAAAACGGAATTCTAACCCATGATCGGGCCGCCCGTGACACGCCGGACAGGTCGTGGGGCTATCGCCGCGCGCCGCGCCGGGCGGGGTTGCGCGCGGTTTCATGCGATCATTCGCCGTCCGTCCGGTCGGTAACCGTGCGGTTAAACCGGTAAAAAGCGGGTGCCCGACGGCGCGAATGCGTTGCCCGCACGCGCGCACGACCGCCGACGCCCGCCCGCCCGGCATGCCGCTTGCGTGCGGGCGGACCCTTGGCGCTATCATTGACCCTTTACCGTCTGCATCCGCACTGCACGCGAGCGCCCATGGCATCCCACGATTACCTGAAGAAAATCCTCACCGCGCGCGTCTACGACGTCGCGCTCGAGACGGAACTCGAACCGGCCCGCAACCTGTCGGCCCGGCTGCGCAACGCCGTTTACCTGAAGCGCGAGGACAACCAGCCGGTGTTCTCGTTCAAGCTGCGCGGCGCGTACAACAAGATGGCGCACATTCCGGCGGACGCGCTCGCGCGCGGCGTGATTACCGCGTCGGCCGGCAACCACGCGCAGGGCGTCGCGTTCTCGGCGGCGCGGATGGGCGTCAAGGCCGTGATCGTCGTGCCCGTCACGACGCCGCAGGTGAAGGTCGACGCGGTGCGCGCGCACGGCGGCCCGAGCGTCGAGGTGATCCAGGCGGGCGAATCGTACAGCGATGCGTACGCGCACGCGATCAAGGTCCAGCAGGAGCGCGACCTCACGTTCGTCCACCCGTTCGACGATCCGTACGTGATCGCAGGCCAGGGCACGATCGCGATGGAGATCCTGCGCCAGCACCAGGGCCCGATCCACGCGATCTTCGTGCCGATCGGCGGCGGCGGGCTCGCCTCCGGCGTCGCCGCGTACGTGAAGGCGGTGCGCCCGGAGATCAAGGTGATCGGCGTGCAGGCCGAGGATTCGTGCGCGATGGCGCAGTCGCTCGACGCGGGCGAGCGCATCGAGCTGAGCGAAGTCGGCCTGTTCGCGGACGGCACCGCGGTGAAGCTCGTCGGCGAGGAAACTTTCCGGCTGTGCCGCGAGTTCCTCGACGGCGTCGTGACGGTCAACACCGACGCGCTGTGCGCGGCGATCAAGGACGTGTTCCAGGACACGCGCAGCGTGCTCGAGCCGTCCGGCGCGCTCGCGGTCGCGGGCGCGAAGCTGTACGCGGAACGCGAAGGCATCGAGAACCGGACGCTCGTCGCGGTCACGTCCGGCGCGAACATGAACTTCGACCGGATGCGCTTCGTCGCCGAGCGCGCGGAAGTGGGCGAGGCACGCGAAGCCGTGTTCGCGGTCACGATCCCCGAGGAACGCGGCAGCTTCAAGCGCTTCTGCTCGCTGGTCGGCGATCGCAACGTCACCGAGTTCAACTACCGGATCGCCGATGCGCAATCCGCGCACATCTTCGTCGGCGTGCAGATCCGCCGTCGCGACGAATCGGCGGAGATCGCCGCGAACTTCGAATCGCACGGCTTCAAGAGCGTCGACCTGACGCACGACGAGCTGTCGAAGGAACACATCCGCTACATGGTCGGCGGCCGCTCGCCGCTCGCGCTCGACGAACGCCTGTTCCGCTTCGAATTCCCCGAGCGGCCGGGCGCGCTGATGAAGTTCCTGTCGTCGATGGCGCCGGACTGGAACATCAGCCTGTTCCACTACCGCAATCAGGGCGCGGACTACAGCTCGATCCTCGTCGGGCTGCAGGTGCCGCAGGCCGATCGCGCCGAGTTCGAACGCTTCCTCGCGGCGCTCGGCTATCCGTATGTCGAAGAGAGCGCCAACCCGGCGTACCGCCTCTTCCTGTCGTAAAGGCGTCACACGATGAATCCCGAACATTCCCCGCTCGGCAAGGCCACCGTCTACGCGACGCAGTACGACGCGTCGCTGCTGTTCCCGATCCCGCGCGCCGGCGCGCGCGAGCAGCTCGGCATCACGTCGGCGCTGCCGTTCTTCGGCACCGACATCTGGAACGCGTACGAACTGTCGTGGCTCAACGCGCGCGGCAAGCCGCAGGTCGCGATCGCGACGTTCTACGTGCCCGCCGAATCGCCGAACATCGTCGAATCGAAGTCGTTCAAGCTGTATCTCGGTTCGTTCGCGCAGTCGAAGTTCGACTCGATCGACGCGGTGCGCGACGTACTGAAGCGCGACGTGTCGGCAGCATGCGGCGCGAGCGTATCGGTGCAACTGGTGCCGGCGCACGATTTCCGCAAGCTGGAGATGGACGAGCTCGACGGGCTGTCGCTCGACCGGCTCGATCTCGACACCGACGTGTACGAACCGGATCCGTCGCTGCTGTCAGCCGCCGAGGACGAAGCGCCCGTCGAGGAGACGCTCGTGTCCGACCTGCTGCGCTCGAACTGCCCGGTCACGGGCCAGCCCGACTGGGGCAGCGTGCAGATCCATTACGTCGGGCCGCAGATCGACCACGCGGGACTGCTGCGCTACATCATCTCGTTTCGCAATCACACGGGCTTTCACGAGCAATGCGTCGAGCGGATCTTCCTCGACATCCTGCATGCGTGCAAACCGGTGAAGCTCGCGGTGTATGCGCGCTATACGCGCCGCGGCGGGCTCGACATCAACCCGTTCCGCACGAACTACAACCAGCCGATGCCGGACAACGCGCGGACGGCGCGGCAGTAAATGAAGTGACGCTGGCGGGCATTTCGCGGCCCGCCAATGCCGACTCGCATCGGCCACACGCAAGGCTGCGGCAATCTTCCGACAAGATTCGCGATTAGCCGATGCGAGGCGTGGATTTGCGTTGTTCTTTGCGCAGGAAAGGCGATAAATCAGAAATCGATCGAAAGCGCCTCAACGCAACGGGGCCGGCGCACATCCATGCGCCGGCCCCGTTGCACAACGAACCGCCCTCGCCGCGTTACTTCGCCGGCGCCTTGTAAGCGATGCAATCGACCTCGACCTTGCAGTCGATGACCATGCTCGACTGCACGCACGCGCGTGCCGGCGGGTTCTCGCCGAAATACGAGATGAACACCTTGTTGAACGACGCGAAGTCGCGCGCGTCGTCGAGCCACACGCCGCAGCGCACGACGTGCTCGAGGCCGTAGCCGGCTTCCTTCAGGATCGCGATCACGTTCTCGATCGCCTGCTTCGACTGCGTGACGATCCCGCCTTCGACGACCTCGCCGTTCACCATCGGCGTCTGGCCCGACACGTACAGCCAGCCATCTGCCTCCACCGCCCGCGCGAACGGCATCACCTGGCCGCCAGTCCCCTTCGCTTCGCCTACGCCATATCGCTTCATCGTTTCACTCCTCGTTTGTCGACCCGAGTTGGCGCTTCGGCGCCTACTCCGGTCCCATGCAACGCTCGGTTGCGGATGCGCGCGCCGGCTGCTGCGGCGCGCATGGAAGATCGGAATGCGAGCGTTCAGAACGCCGCATCGGCACTGGCCGGCACGCGCTCGCCGCGCGCGACGAAACCGCCCGCGCGCTCGCCGGTCGGCTGGCCGTTTTCATAAGTCAGCACGCCGTTCACCCACACGGCGTCGATCCCGTGCGCGGGCTGTTGCGGCTTGTCGAACGTCGCGGCGTCGATCACGCGCGCCGGATCGAACAGCACGAGATCGGCGTGGTAGCCGACGTGCACCTCGCCGCGGCGCGCAAGCCCGAAGCGGCGCGCGGACAGCGACGTCATCTTGCGGATCGCCTCCTCGAGCGGCAGCAGGTTCGTGTCGCGCACGTAGTGGCCGAGCACGCGCGGGAACGCGCCCCACAACCGCGGATGCGGCAGCGGATCGTTCGGCAGCCCGTCGGAGCCGACCATCGTCGCCGGATGCGACAGGATCCGGCGCACGTCGTCCTCGGACATGTTGTGGTACACGGCGCCCGCCGGGCGAATGCGCTGCGCGGCCTCCTGCTCGGTCACGCCCCAGTCGGCCGCGATCGCCTTCAGCAGCTTGCCCGCGACTTCCGGGTGCGGCTCCGACCACGTGATCGTGATGTCGATGTCGCCCGTCACCTGCTTCAGGTCGAGCGTCGACGAACTGCGGCTGTACGGATAGCAGTCGCAGCCGACCGGCTGGTAGCGGCGCGCACCGTCGAGCGACGCGAGCACCTCGGTACTGCGCCCCCAGTTCGACGGGCCCGCGCACTTCAGGTGCGAGATCACGACCGGCACCTGCGCGTGGCGGCCGACGCGATAGGCCTCGTCCATCGCATCGAGGATCGCGTCGAATTCGGTGCGCATGTGCGTCGTGTACAGCGCGCCGGCCTTGGCGAGCGGCTCGGCGAGCGCCATCACTTCCTCGGTCGGCGCGGCGAACGCGGAGCCGTATGCGAGACCCGACGACAGGCCGAGCGCGCCGTTCGCGAGCGCCTCCTCGAGCTGCGCGCGCATGCCGGCGATCTCGCCATCGGTCGCCGCACGGTCGAGGCGGTCCATCTGGTTGTTGCGCAGCGCCGTATGGCCGACGAGCGCCGCGACGTTTACGGCCGGGCGCGCATCGTTCACGGCCGCGACGTAAGCGGCGAAGCTCGGGTACCGGAACGCGCCGCGCTCGCCGAGCAGGTTCATCGGGTCGGGCGGATCGCCCGCGAGCGTCACCGGCGCGGCGCTGATCCCGCAGTTGCCGACGATCACGGTCGTCACGCCCTGCGAGATCTTCGGGATCATCTCCGGCGCGCGGATCACGTGCGTGTCGTCGTGCGTGTGCACGTCGACGAAACCCGGCGCCAGCGCACGGCCGTTCGCGTCGACGACGGTCTCGGCGAGCCAGTTCGACAGGTTGCCGATCGCCGCGATCAGGCCGTTGCGGATCGCGACGTCGCGCGTGACGGGCGGTGCGCCGGTGCCGTCGTACAGTTGCGCGCCGACGATCAGCGTATCGGCCGCTTCGGGATGCGAATGCATGGTCAGTCTCCTACCGGTTGACGGTCTCCGCCGCCGCGATGCGCATCGAGCGCGTGCTTGATGCGGCGCAGCGATTCCCGGCCCGCATCGCCGAGCCGCAATGCGACGCCGGTGACGAGCACGTCGATCGCCATCATCATCGCGTAGCGCGATGTCGAAGGCTTGTAAATGAAATCGGTTTCGAATGCGACGACGGGAATCAGATGGTCGGCGAGCGTCGCGAGCGGCGACGCCGGCGCGGTGATCGCGATCAGCTTCGCGCCGTAGCGCTTCGCGAGCCGGCAGCTCTCGAGCAGCTCGGGCACGCGCCCGCTCACCGACAACGCGACGACGACGGTGTCGCCCGCCAGCGTCGCGGCCACCATCCGCTGCAGCAGGCTGTCCTGGTAGCTCGCGACCGGCCGGCCGAACCGCACGAGCCGGAAGCGCAGCTCGTCGGCAAGGGCGGTCGAGCCGCCGCCCTGCCCGTACACGTAGGTCATTTTCGCGCCGGCGAGCAAGTCGGCCGCCGCGTCGAACGACGTGTTGCGCAGCAGCTGGTGGTTGTGCGCGAGCGCCACGCGAATCTCGTCGTAGACCATCGACGCGGGGCTCGTGTCGTCGGCCGGCGCGTCGTCGGACGGCACCAGAAAGCGCTGGCCGACGGCCGCCGCCTGCGCGACGAGCACCTTCAGCTCGCGCACGTCGCGGCAGCCGACGGCCTTCGCGAAACGCGTGACCGTCGCGACGCTGACCTCCGCGTCGCGCGCGAGCGCGCCGATACTCGCATGCGCGGCGCGCGCCAGATCGGCGAGGATGAACGCGGCGACCTTGCGCTCGGCTTCGCGCAACTCGGGCGCGCATTCGGCGATCCGCGCGACGATGTCGAGGACCGGCGGGGCGGCCTGAGCCGGATGGGGCTCGGCCGCGGGCGAAGCGGACGGGGAAGCAGGCGTATTCATCGGCGGAAAAGGGTGCGAGCCGGATGTTATTAAATAACATCACCGCGCCGATGCTACTTTCTGTACCATCTGCATGTCAACTTCAGTGCAATGCATAGTGATGATGGAGCGGGATGACATGAAAGTTACAAACTATCAGGAAGCGACGATCGATCCGTTCGGCAAGGGCCTGGGCAATCTGCCGAGCGCGAGCGTGCCGCTCGGCGACGCGGGCCGGCTCGAATGGAATCTGCTCGCGGAAGACGTCAGCCTGCCGGCCGCCGTGCTTTACGCGGATCGCGTCGAGCACAACCTGAACTGGATGCAGGCGTTCGTACAGAAATACGGCGTCAAGTTCGCGCCGCACGGCAAGACGACGATGGCGCCGCAACTGTTCCGCCGCCAGCTCGACGCCGGCGCGTGGGGCATCACGCTCGCGACCGCGCACCAGACGCAGGCCGCGTATCACGGCGGCGTGCGGCGCGTGCTGCTCGCGAACCAGCTGATCGGCCGCCAGAACATGACGATCATCGCGGGGCTGCTGTCCGATCCCGATTTCGAATTCTTCTGTCTCGTCGATTCCGCGGACAGCGTCGATCAGCTCGGCCGCTTCTTCGGCGACGCGAAGAAATCGCTGAACGTGCTGATCGAGCTCGGCGTGCCGGGCGGCCGCGCGGGCGTACGCGACGCCGCGCAACGCGAGGCCGTGCTGGCCGCGATCGCGCGCTATCCGGACACGCTGAAGCTGGCCGGCATCGAACTCTATGAAGGCGTGCTGAAAGAGGAAGGCGAGATCCGCGCATTCCTGCAGCAGGCAGTCGCGCTCACGCGCGAGCTGGCCGAAGCCGGCCGCTTCGCGCGCACGCCGGCGATCCTGTCCGGCGCCGGTTCGGCGTGGTACGACGTGGTCGCGGAAGAATTCAAGAAGGCGTCCGACGCGGGCTTCGCGGAAGTCGTGCTGCGGCCGGGCTGCTACCTGACGCACGATGTCGGCATCTACAAGAAGGCGCAGACCGACGTGTTCGCGCGCAATCCGATCGCCCGCTCGATGGGCGAAGGGCTGCTGCCGGCGCTGCAGCTGTGGGCGTACGTGCAGTCGGTGCCGGAGCAGGATCGTGCGATCGTCGCACTCGGCAAGCGCGATGCGGCGTTCGACGCGGGCCTGCCCGAGCCGGCGCGCCACTTCCGTCCGGGCCGCGACACCGCGCCGCGCGACGTCGCCGCCGCCGAAGGCTGGGCCGTCACCGGGATGATGGATCAGCACGCGTACCTGCAGATTCCGCCGGGCGCGGACGTGAAGGTCGGCGACATGGTCGCGTTCGACATCTCGCATCCGTGCCTGACGTTCGACAAATGGCGCCAGGTACTCGTGCTCGATCCGCAATTCCGCGTGACGGAAGTCGTCGAGACCTTCTTTTGACGCACGCCGCGCGCGCCGCCGCCCTGCCGCTCGCGCGGGGCGGCCGTCACGCGCGCTTCAATCTGCCGGAGTACACTGCGCTTTCGTCCTCGGGGCCCGTCGTCGCCGTCATGCACGGCGCGGCCGGGCCTTCAACGCTGCTTCACTGGAGAAAGCCATGGCCGCGAAGAAGATCCTGTTCCTGACCGGCGATTTCGCCGAAGACTACGAAACGATGGTGCCGTTCCAGGCGCTGCAGGCCGTCGGCCACCACGTCGACGCAGTCTGCCCGGGCAAGCGCGCGGGCGACAAGATCAAGACCGCGATCCACGATTTCGAGGGTGACCAGACCTACACCGAGAAGCCCGGCCATCAGTTCACGCTGAATGCGGCGCGCTACGACGCGCTCGCGATCGCGGGCGGCCGTGCGCCGGAGTACCTGCGACTCGATCCGAAGGTGATCTCGCTCGTGCGCGAGTTCGCCGAAGCCGGCAAGCCGATCGCGGCGATCTGCCACGCGGCGCAACTGCTCGCGGCCGCGGACGTGATCCGCGGCAAGCGCATTTCGGCGTACCCGGCCTGCGCGCCGGAGGTGAAGCTCGCGGGCGGCGAATACGCGGACATCCCGGTCGACGCGGCCGTGACCGACGCGCCGTTCGTCACCGCGCCCGCGTGGCCCGCGCATCCGGCGTGGCTTGCGCAGTTCCTCGCGCTGCTCGGCACGCGCATCGAACTGTAAACCCGCACTCGATCGGAAGGAAACGAAGCGGCGGCCGGCGGCACTGACGTGCCGCCCGGCGCCGCACGTCAACGCACGACCGGCGTCGACCCGACGTCCGCGATCCGCGATTCCAGCATCGCGAGCGCACCCGACAGCGCATTGAGCACGTCGTCCGGCAGTTGCGCCATCGTCTGTTCGAGAAACGCCTTGCGGCGCGGCAGGCAGGCATCGAACGCCGCACGGCCTGCGTCCGTCAGCGTGACGTTGGTCACGCGGTTGTCGCGCGCGTCCGATTCGCGCTTGATCCAGCCGAGCGCGTCGAGCGACTTCAGCTGGCGCGTGAGTGCGCCCGGATCGATGCGCAGCACTTCGACGAGCTTCTTCTGCGACGAATGCCCGTCCATCGTGTGCAGCGCGACCATGATGCGCCAGCGCGGCATCGGTTGCCCGACGTGCGCTTCGAATGCGGTCATGAACGCGCGATACGTGCGTCCGAATTGCTGCAAGATCGCGACGCGGTCCTGTTCTTCCATGCGCTGATTTCGTTCCGGTGAATCGTTGAGTCGTCGAATCGCTCGATCGCCCGATCGGTCAATCGGCCGCGACGTGCGGTTCGATCTTGCGCCGCAGCGCGATCGGCGGCACGCGGCGGCACTGCCATACCGACACCACGGCGACGACGGCCGCCATCGCGACACCCAGGTGAATCGCGCCGACCAGCGATTCGCGGGCCGCTTCCAGCAGCAGCGCGCCATTATGCCCGGCACGCGTCAATTCCGCGACGAGACCGCCCTGCGCCGCGCGATCGATCAGGATCTGCGGATCGGCGAGCCGCGCGTGCCACTGCATCGCGTGGTCGGCCGACAGCGCGCTGCGCACGCCGCTCGAATACATCTGGTTGACGAGCGTGCCCGTGAGCGCGGTGCCGAGCATTCCGCCGACCATCCGCAGCGACTGCAGCAGCGCCGTCGCGATGCCGAGGTGCTCGCGGCCGGCCGTCTGCTGCGCGAACACGGTGAGGTTCGGCAGCACGAAGCCGAGCCCGATGCCGCCCGCGACCATCAGCGCCATCAGCACCCAGGCCGGCGTCGTGTGGGTCGCCACGACGACGCCCGCGCATGCGAGCGCGAACAGCACGAAGCCGACGTGCAGCATCGTGTTCGGATGACGGATGCGCGTGACGACGCGGCCGTTCATGATGCTGCCGATCGTGATGAACACGACGAGCGGCGTGATCACGAGCCCGGCCTCCTTCGGCGACATCCCGAAGCCGCCCTGGAACAGCAGCGGCGCGTAGAACAGCAGCGAGAACATCGAGAAACCGGCGAGGATCGCGAGCACGAACAGCGCCGACAGCGCGCGATTGCTGAACATGTCGAACGGCAGGATCGGCTGCGCGCAGCGCTTCTCCCAGTGCCACAGGCCGACGCCGGCCGCGACCGCGACGACGAGCAGCAGCGACGCCCAGCTCGCGACGCCGTACTTCGGCAGCCATTCGACGAACAGTTGCAGCGCGCCGAGCGACAGCGCGATCAGCAGCGCGCCCGGCCAGTCGAGCCGCATCTTGCGATCGTGCTCGACGTGGCGCAGGTGCGGCAGGTAGCGCCACACGAAGATCAGCGACAGGATGCCGATCGGCAAGTTCACGTAGAACACGGAGCGCCAGCCGAACGACTGGGTCAGAAACCCGCCGAGAGACGGGCCGACCGCGTTCGCGATGCCGAACGCGGAGCTCATCAGCACCTGCCAGCGCAGCCGCACGACGGAATCGGGGAACAGGTCGGGAATGCATGCGAACGCGGTGCCGACCAGCATCCCGCCGCCGATGCCCTGCAGCCCGCGCGCGAGCACGAGGTACAGCATGTCGTTGGCCATCCCGCAGAGCACCGACGCACCGGTGAACACGACGATCGACGCGATCACGAACGGCTTGCGGCCGTAATAGTCGCCGAGCCGGCCGAAGATCGGCACCGTGATCACGGAACTGAGCAGGTACGAGGTCGCGACCCACGCGTACAGGTCGAAGCCGCGAAGTTCGGCGACGATGGTCGGCAGCGCGGTGCCGACGACCGTCTGGTCCAGCGCGACCAGCATGGTGACGAACGAGATCCCGATCATCGCCAGCAGCGATTCGCGGAACGGCAGGACTTGCCCGCTCGAATGGTGGGCGGCAGTATGGACGGCCATTTTTTTGTCGATGCAACTTTTGCCGAGTCAAATTATCTCAAAATTGTAGCATGCCGGAGTAATCTAGGCCGGCGATGGTTCAGGGCCTCGTTCACGCCAAGGAGAAAGATGGAACCGATTTCAATCACCCCCGCCGCGACGCTGTCGCCGGAGGATCGGGACGCGCTGCGGCGCGCGAAACAGGTGCTGGAAAGCCCGTCGCTGACGATGAAGCTGACGGGCGTGCTCGGCGCGCCGGTCGAGAAAATGATCGCGCGGCTGCCGGATTTCGCGACCGGCAAGATCAACGATGCGACGCAGCTTGCGCTGCGCAAGTGCCTGAACATCGCGCTGCGCACGCTCGGCAAGCCGCCGTCGCCGGACGCCGAGCCCGAGAAGCCCAGCAACCTGCTGCACAAGCTCGCGGTCGCGACGACCGGCGCGGCGGGCGGCGCGTTCGGCTTTCTCGCGCTGCCGGTCGAGCTGCCGGTGACGACCACGCTGATCTTCCGCTCGGTGTGCGACATCGCGCGCAGCGAGGGCGAGAACCTGACGTCGGTCGATACGCAGTTGCAATGCCTGGCCGTGCTCGGCATGGGCGGCAATTCGGACAAGCAGGAGGAGGACGCCGATCTCGGCTATTTCGTGCTGCGCGGCGCGCTCGCGCAGGCGATCTCGAAGGCGTCGTCGGACATCACGGCGAAAGGCATCGCCGCGCACAGCTCGGCGGCCGTGTTCAAGCTCGTGCAGACGGTGGCGTCGCGCTTCTCGGTGCAGGTGACCGAGCAGATGGCCGCGAAGTCGATCCCGGCGATCGGCGCCGTGCTCGGCGCGACCGTCAACACGCTGTTCATCGACCACTTCCAGCAGATGGCGCACGGCCATTTCACAGTGCGCCGGCTCGAACGCAAGTACGGCTCGGTGGCGGTCAAGGCCGCCTATCAGGCGATCGACGCCTCGCCGACGCGCTGAACCGCGCGCTCGACCGCGACGCGGCGCAGGAACGCGGCCGCGCGGTCGAGCGCGTCGCGCGCTTCCGGCACCATCGGCGCGTACAGCTGCCACACGTGCGGCATGTCGGGCCACACCTCGATCTCCACCGCCACGCCGGCCGCCTTCGCCTTCTCGGCGACGCGCCGCGAATCGTCGAGCAGCACCTCGGTGCTGCCGACCTGGATGTACAGCGGCGGCAGGCCCGCCAAATCCGCATAGAGCGGCGAGGCGTACGGATGGGTTGCCGACTCGTCGCCGAGATACAGCTTCGCGGCCTTCGGCAGCGCTGCGGCCGCAAACATCGGGTCGAGGCCGTCGTTGCCGCGCATCGTGCCGCCGGTACCGGCCAGGTCGGTCCACGGCGAGAACAGGATCGCGCCGGCCGGCAGCGGCTCGCCGCGATCGCGCAGCGCGACGAGCGTCGCGAGCGCGAGGCCGCCGCCCGCCGAATCGCCGCCGAACACGATCGACTCGGGCGGCGTGCCGAGCGCCAGCAGTTGCCGGTATGCGGCGAGCGCATCGTCGAGCGCGGCCGGGAAGCGGTTTTCGGGCGCGAGCCGGTAGTCGAGCGAGAACGAACGCACGCCCGCGCGCTTCGTCAGGCCGAACACCAGCGGCCGGTGGGTTTTCGTCGAACAGAAGTAGTAACCGCCGCCGTGGAAATACAGCAGCATGCGGCCGGGCCCGCGCGCCGCGCCCGCGTCGGTGCGTTCGAGCCATTCGCCGCGCAGCGGCGCGTCGCCGGCGCCGTAGCACTGGCGCAGCCGGTAGCCCGACGGCGCGCGGCGCGGCACGATCATCCGCAGGTCGGTAAAGCGCCGGGCACGCGCGGGGTCGAGCACCTCGCGCGTGGTTTCCGGACGAAACTGCCAGCGCAGCAGCCAGCAGGCGAACTTGCTTTGCCAACTCATCGGACGCACTCCGTCATCGCAATGTGACGATGGTACGTGCGAACGTTCCCGCGTCGCTCGACAAGTGCCTCTATATCAAACGTCGGCGCTCAGTTCGCCGGCATCACCTGGCCGCGGATCTCGCCGGACGGGTGCTCCTTCGTGTGAATATTGAAGTACCACTTGCCGCCCATCAGGTCGGTGACCTGCGCATCGGTGAGTTCCTTCGAACCCTTGATCGGGCTCGCCAGCTCGTCCTTCGGAACCGGCACCTGCACGCCGGCGTTCTGGCCGACCGGCGCGGGCCCGTGAAAATGCGCGGCGGTGGCCGGCCCCGTGAGGTGTTCGTAAGTGACCGTCCACTGCAGCATGTGCGTGGCCGTGTCGTAGGTGGCGGCGACGGCGCCCGACCCCTTGGTCGCCGTCGGCGGCACTTCGCTCGACGGCTGCAGACTGGCGGACAGGCGCACCGTTTCGGCGGCGGCGCCGCCGGCGGCCAGCACGCCCGCGAACAACGCGACCTGGAGCAAACGCAGCTTGAGCATGGATTCTCCTTGTACGACGTGGTACGCCGCCCCGGCGGCGGCGCGTCACTGGATGGTAGTCGATTGCGGTCGATCCGGGCAGCCTGCCGAAACCTGGAAGACACCTTTGCAGCATGCCCGCTGAATCCGCGCACGGCCTTTCGCTACACTTCGTTTCACAGTTGCTTGTTTCCTTCGTCCGAAGGAGTCTGCGAGTATTCACGCGGCCGCCCGGCCGCGTTTTTTTCGTGTGCCCTGCGGCAAGCGGCGCGCCGCGCACGCATGCGCCCTTTCCGGAATACCAAGCAGGACGAATCGTTTTCCGTCCCACGCGAGTCGCGATCGGTGCGCGTGCGGACGGTTGCCGAAACCGGATCGCGTACCCAGCAGGTTGTCACGATACGTGTAATACGTTATTGCGCGAACCCGGGTCGACACGTGTTTTCCCGCGCAGGAAAATGCCGCATGTTGTCGTGACTGGAAGTGAACCGTGCCGGCCCGTCTCCCGATGCCCTGCCCGCCCCGCCCCGTCCGTGTCCGCCCGCTGCTGGCGGGTCTCTGCTCCGCCGCCGCCCTCTACGGCGCGCCCGTCGACGCGCAGGAATTCTCGCTGTTCGCCGGCCAACTGTGGGGCGGCGGCCAACGCACGTATTCGTGGGCGTTCGATTACCAGGAAGGCTTGAGCCCGCACACCGCGCTCGGCTTCACGTGGTACAACGAAGGGCACATTCCGAATCACCATCGCGATGGCCAGGCGGTGCAATTCTGGGGCCGCATGCCGCTGGAGAATCGCCGCCTGGTGCTGTCGGCCGGCGCGGGCCCGTATCGCTACTTCGACACGGTTCCGGCCGCCGAAGGCCGCGGTTACTCGAATACCCATGGCTGGGGCGTGCTGATGAGCGTGCGGGCCGCGTACTACACGTCGCACCGCTGGATCGCGCAGCTTCAGGTCAATCGCGCACAGGTGTTCAGCGGGCCCGACACGACGTCGGTGATGTTCGGCGTCGGCTACCAGCTCGACGCGCCCGACACGCCGGGCCCGCGCGACGCCGCGCTGCCGCGCACGCGCAAGGTCACGAACAACGAAGTCACCGCGATGCTCGGCGAGACGATTCTCAACAGCCGCTCGTCGCCGTCGACGCTCGGCGGCAGCGTCGAATACCGGCGCGGCCTCACGCGTTCGATCGACTGGACCGCGACGTGGATGTACGAAGGCGCGAAGCAGGCGGTCCGCCGCAACGGGATCGCGTCCGAGCTGTGGCTCACGCGCGCGTTCCTGAACGACAAGGCCACGCTGTCGGCGGGCGCCGGCGCGTATTTAACGGTCAACCAGCGCAACCGCGAAGGCCAGCCGGGCCCGGGCGACGGCCGGCTCTCCGGCATCGTGTCGATCTCGGCCAGTTACCGGATTTCCGAGCGCTGGCTCACGCGCATCACGTGGAACCGCGTGGTCACGCGCTACGATCGCGACACCGACGTGATCCAGGCCGGCCTCGGCTACCGGTTCTAGCCGGGCGCACGCGTCGGGCGCACCGCCCGCGTCACGCGCGATAGCCCGGATCGATCCGGTCGACGAGACGCTGCAGCGCGTCGAACGCGTCCTGTCCCGCGCCATGCTTCGGATCGAAATTCAGCGAATCGCGCACGCACCCTTCGAGCACGGACGGCGCAATCGGCAGCGCATCGCCGATCGCATGCGTCGCGATCTGCACCTCGCACGCGCGATTGAGCAGCCACATCAGCGAGAACGTCTGCGCGAGGGTTGCGCCGATCGTCACGGGCCCGTGGTTGCGCAGCAGCAGCACGGGCCGCCCGCCCGCGCTCTCGACGATACGCCGGCCCTCGTCGAGATGCACGGTGATGCCTTCGAAGTCGTGATACGCGACCTTCCCGTACAGCTGCGCCGAATAGAAATTCGAGAACGACAGCCCGTCGCGCGAACAGCACACGGCCATCGTGGGTGTCGTATGCACGTGCATCACGCAGTGCGCATCGGGCAGCGCCGCATGGATCGCGCTGTGGAACGTGAAGCCGGCCGGATTGATCGGCCAGTCGGCGTGGCCGATCACGTTGCCGTCGATGTCGATCTTCACGAGATTCGACGCGCACACCTCGCGGTAATGGAGCCCGAACGGGTTGATCAGGAAATGTCCGTCCTCGCCCGGCACGCGCAGCGAGATATGGTTGTAGATCAGCTCGGTCCAGCCGAGGGTGTCGAAGATGCGGTAGGCGGCCGCGAGCTGCACACGCGCCTGCCATTCGGCTTCGGAAAAGCGCGTGGGACGCGCGAACGGCTGGTTCGGTACACGTTGCATGGGGAACTCCGGTTGCGAGGGGCGCGCGGCCCCGGGCGAGTGGCGGTGCGCATCGTCCATCGTCCGCCGGCGCCGCGCGCGATGCGTGTCGCGCACGTGCGGCGGTACGTCGTTCGGCGTCGTTCCGGCCCGCATTATGCGACGGGTTCCGCGGCGCCCTTCACGATATGCACATCGTTGCGCGCACAACCATATCACCTTTCCCCGCGCACCGGTATCGCGGGTTTTGCCGGAGTCGTTTTCGCCCTTACAACTGGTCGTCGACCGGCAGCAGCGTGAAGATGCCCGTCATCATGTTGCGCAGCAGCCCGGCATGCGGGTCGACGTGATAGGTGGTGGTGCGACCGCCTTCGGTGCCCGTCCATTCGAGCGCGGGCGGGCTGCCGTCGGCCCGCGTCGCGAGCGTGACGCGGTAGCTTTCGTCCGGCTGCGTCACGCGCGCGAAGATCGCTGCGGCCTGCTGCGCGAGCACCGGGCTGTGGATCACGAGCGCGAGTTCGGTGTTCAGGTGCGCGGAACGCGGGTCGAGGTTCAGCGAGCCGATCACGAGAATCTGCCGGTCGATCACGTACGCCTTCGCATGCAGGCTCGCGCGCGAGCGCGAGCCGAACAGCCGCGCGGGCTGCTGGTCCGGCTGCGACTTGAATTCGTACAGCTCGACGCCGCGCTGCAACAACGGCACGCGATACGGCGCATAGCCGGCCTGCACCGCGACCGCGTCGGTCGCCGCGAGCGAATTCGTCACGATCGCGACGCGCACGCCGCGCGCGACCGTGTCGCCGAGGATTTTCACGCCGACGTCGTGCGGCACGAAGTACGGCGAAAACGCGAGGAATTCCTTCTGCGCGCCGCGCGTCAGCTCGGCCAGGCGCTGCATCGGCGGGCTCACGTACGTGCCGGTCGGCTGCGCGACCTTGGTCGGCGCGTCGACCTTGAATTCGGCCGGCGCCCACACGAGTTCGAGTTCGTCGCGCGCGATCTGTCGTGCAAGCGGCGTCGCGTTCAGCGGCTTCGCGTTGTACGGATCGGCATTCTTGCGCCAGTGGTCGCGCAGTTCGTCGCGCATCGCGTCGAGATCCTTCGGATCGAACGTCTGATGATTGAGGGCACGCAACGGATAGCTGCTCGCGCTCGCCCAGTAGTCGTCGAAGCTCTTCGAGATGTCGTGCGTCACGGGGCCGGCCGCCAGCACGTCGAGATCGCGGAACTGCAGCGTCGGGCTCGCACTGAAGTATTCGTCGCCGAGATTGCGGCCGCCGACGATCGCGAGCTGGTTGTCGGCGATCATCGCCTTGTTGTGCATCCGGCGCGTGAAGCTGTCGATCCGCGTGAAGAAGTTGGCCGTGCGCTCCATCACGCCGCGCTGCGATGCGCCGAACGGGTTGAACACGCGGATCTCGATGTTCGGGTGCGTGTTCAGCGCGGCCATCACGCGGTCGATATCGTCGAAGTTCAGGTCGTCGACCAGCATCCGCACGCGCACGCCGCGATCGGCCGCGTACAGCGCCGCGGCGAGCAGCAGCTTGCCGGTCGTATCCTCGGTCGCGATGTAGTACTGCATGTCGAGCGTCTTCGTCGCCGCACGCGCGAGCGCGATGCGCATCTGCAACGCGGTGGCGCCGTCGGCCAGCAGCCGGAAGCCCGACTGCGCCGGATGCGCGGCTGCCGGCGCGGCCAGCGCATCGCGCAGCGGCGTCGCGGTATCGGCCGACAACGCGTGGGAGACGGGACGATCGAGCGAAGTGGCGGGCGGATGCGTCGCGCACGCAGCGAGCGGCAGCAGCGCGCAGACGATCAGCGCGCGGGCCTGGCGGCATGCGGCGCGCCACGACGGCGCGGCCGATGCGCGCCGGATCAAGGATGTGAGCACGGAAGCTTCCTCGACAGTCGGATCAATGGGCACATCATCGCCGCGGCGCGCGGCTGACAGGCGGTTCCGGTCGATTCTAGTGGGCGCCCGACGAACCGGTCAATTGGGCCGGGCCGCGTAGGCCGGGCCGCGCAGCCGCCACCCGCACTGCCGGGCGACTCGTGACGCCCACCCACCGCCGCGCAGGCCGGCGCGCCCGCCGGTCCGATCAATCTCAAGCCGTCTCGCCGCTGCGCTCGAAATGGCTGCGCACGTAGTCGATATGCGTCTGCATCGCGGTGCGCGCCTCTTCGGGTCGGTGCGCGCAAATCGCGTCG
The DNA here is from genome assembly GCF_001528895.1 of Burkholderia sp. MSMB1078WGS. Classification (NCBI taxonomy): domain Bacteria; kingdom Pseudomonadati; phylum Pseudomonadota; class Betaproteobacteria; order Burkholderiales; family Burkholderiaceae; genus Burkholderia; species Burkholderia sp. MSMB1078WGS. The sequence goes on from NZ_LPDI01000026.1 coordinate 17,735, forward strand.
CACACGGCCCGGTGCTGCAACAACAGCAACTCGGATGCCTGCTCGTCCCCCATCGTCATCCCGGCCACGTTGATCGAGATGTGCTCGCGCAACATCCCGACCACGCTCGTGTGCAGATGCAGAAACATCGTATTGGGGCGACGCGAGCGCGATCGCCTCGTGCAGCTTCGCGTCGGTCGCGGCCTCGACGGACGCGTCGTCGTTCGACCGCGCGTGGATGGTGCCGCAAGCGGCAACGTGCACGCCGAAAAAACAAAAAACCCACGCCCGAACGAGCGTGGGTTTTTCATTTGGCGTGCCGATCGCCTGCGTCGACGACCGGCGATCCGTTGCGCAATCGGCCGCGGGATCGGTTGCGGGATCAACTGCCTTTTGCGATGCGATCCTGGATGTGCTGCGCACGGCTCGCCGACGATGGATGCGAGCTCATCATCGAGCTCTGGCCGCCGTCCATCTGCGCGAGCTTCTGGAAGCCGGTGACGAGGCCCTTCTGGCTCATGCCCTTCTGCTTCAACAAGTCGAACGAGTAATCGTCGGCCGCGCTTTCCTGCGACTGCGAGAACTGCGCGTTGATGAACTTCTCGGTGATGTCGCCGAGCTGCGAGCTCGACAGCGCCGCCACGCCCGGCGACGCGGCGCCGGCCGCGCTGCGCGCCGCGCTCACCGCGTATGCCGTCTGCATCGCCTTCTTCGAGTGGCCGAGTGCGACGTGGCCCATTTCATGGCCGATCACGCCGCGCAGCTCGTCGTCGTTCATCATGTCCATCAGGCCGCTGTACACGCGCACGCAGCCGTTGCCCATCGCCCATGCGTTGACGTCCTTGGTCAGATAGACCTTGTAGTTGATCTTCTGGCCGTTCAGCGTCATGTCGCCGAAGCCCTTCATCACCTTCGTCAGACGCTTCGCGTATGCGCTGTTCGGCGGTGCGATCTTCGATTCGGCGTCGCTCGACTTGCACGATTCGTTCGACAGCGCCGCGATGTCGCTGTCCGACAGCGTCGCTGCCTTGAACAGGTTGGTCCCCGCCGACGTCAGGCTGTTCGCGTCAAGGTTCTGTACCCCGCCGCATGCGCTCAACAGAAACGCCACGCCACACGCCGCCACCGCTTTCTTGAGTTGCATCCCGGAATCCCTCGATAGTTGTATTTGGGAGCGGCGATTTTGCATAATCCGGCAGAAAATTACCAGATGTTTACACTAGATGACACGTTGATTACGCAGCGGATTGAAACGGCGCGCCGATCCGGCGCCATATCGACGACAAAAGCGCGGCAATCGCCGCACGCCGGGGCAGCGAACGGAAAGAAAAACGGGCGGGTCTGCGCTCAGGCCGTCTGATCGCGGCGCCGCGTCAAACGGCGCGCGACCAGCATCGGCAGCCGCATCGCGAAGCCGGTGAAAAGACGCAAGTGCATCCACGCGAGCAGCGCGTTGTCGCGGCCGTAGTGAAAGTGCGACACGCCGCCTTCGTGGCGGCCGAAATAGCGCACCGGCGCGTCGATGCGGATCGGGCGCACGCCGGCCCAGCACAGCCGCACGGCCGCTTCGGGATCGAAGTCGAAGCCGCGCATCCACGGCTGGCGCCGCATGATCGCCGCCAGCGGCGCGACCGGATAGACTCGAAAGCCGTACAGCGAATCGCCGATCCCGGCCCACAGCGTCTCCAGGTCGGCCCACGCGTTCGACAGCCGGCGCCCCTGCACGCGCAACTGCGGCGCGCTCGCATCGAACTTCGGCACGCCGAGCACCATCGCGTCGGGTGCGGCCTGCGATGCCGCCATGAAAGCGGGAATCAGGTCGGCCGGATGCTGGCCATCGGAATCCATCGTCAGCACGTGCGTGAAGCCGCTCGCGGCGGCCGCGTCGAGCCCCGCGAGCACCGCGGCGCCCTTGCCGCGATTCTCCGGCAGCACGATCACGCGCAAGCCGGGATCGCGCTCGGCCATCGCCTGCAGCCGTTCGGCGCTGCCGTCGGTGCTGCCGTCGACGACGACCCACACCGGATTCCACTGCTCGCGCGCATGGCGCACGGTCGTGTCGACCTTGGCGCCCGGGTTGTAGCTCGGAATCAGGACGAGATGAGTGGACGACGCGTGCAGCTTGGACATGGGAACAGCCGATGGCGAAGACGGGGATCCTGACAAAAGTGTATGACGTGCCGACGACCGTCGGCACGCGTCGTCGACCCCGGCCGCATGCCGCGCCGGCTGCCGGATCGCGAGGCTCTCGCGCTTCATGACAGCCACTCCACGGCATGGCCGGCGCTGGCTTCGATCTCGACCAGCAGGTCGTCGCGGCACACGTCCGCGTGAACGAACAGCGGCCGCACGTGAGAACCGGCCGCCTCGCGCAGCACTTGCCCGATCGCGGCCAGCGTCGCGGTATCGCCGGCGTCGCGCACGTAGACGCGATAGCTCAGGTCGGCGAGCGAGAACGGGCCGTGCCCCTGCCGCGCGGCCTGCTCGAGCACCGCCGCGAGGTTCGCGACCGTCTCGCGCGTCTGCGCGACGACGTCGCCGCGATGCACGGTGCGGTGCCCGACGATGCTCGCGGTGCCCGATACGAACAGCACCGGCGCCGCCTCGCCGTCCGCCCACGCAGCGGCGCGCGCGAACGTCGGCGCACGCGGGCCGTACTGCGCCGGATAGTGATACGCGCTCATCTGGCGCGGATTCTCGACGGAATCGGCCGGCGTGCCGAATGCGCCGAGCGCCGGGCAACGCGTGCTCGTCGACCAGTTGCGCGACGGCATCGTGTCGCGCCTGATCCTCGTCGCGATCGACGGCGGCGATGCAAGCACGCGCGCCGCGCTGTCGCGGCGCGTCGCCGGCACGTTGCGCGCCGATCCGCAGTTCGCGGCCGTGCACAACGGCGCAGCCGCGAACGACGCGCGCGACCGGCAATTCATTTTCGATCACCGCTATCTGCTGAGCCCGGCCGTCACGCCGCAGCGCTTCAGCGCCGACGGCCTGCACCGGGCGCTCGGCGACAGCCTCGACCTTTTGAGTTCGTCGGCCGGCCTCGTCGCGAAAGCGATGCTGCCGCGCGACCCGACCGGCGAAGTCGCCGCGCTCGTCGACGGCCTCGACCGCGCAGCCGAACCGGCGAGCCGCGACGGCGTGTGGGCGTCGCGCGACGGCACGCGCGCGGTGCTCGTCGTGCAGACGGCCGCCGCCGGCTCCGATACCGATGCGCAGGCACGCGCGATCGACACGGTGCGTCGCGCGTTCGCCGCCGCGAAACGGGCCATCCCGAATGCAGCGGCAACCACGCTCGCCATGACGGGCCCCGGCGTGTTCTCGGTCGACACGCGCGACACGATCCGGCACGACGTCGAGCGGCTGTCGACGGCAAGCGTCGCGCTGATCGTCGCGCTGCTGCTCACGCTGTACCGTTCGCCGCGCACGCTCGCGCTCGGCCTGCTGCCGGTGCTGACGGGCGTCGCGGCCGGGATCGCGGCGGTCGGCGTCGCGTTCGGCACGGTCCACGGGCTGACGCTCGGGTTCGGCACGACGCTGATCGGCGAAGCCGTCGACTATTCGATCTACCTGTTCGTGCAATCGGCGCAGGCCGGCACGCGCGGCGCCGCGCGCCCGGCCGACGCGACGCGCGCGTGGGTCGCCGCGTACTGGCCGACGATCCGGCTCGGCGTGCTGACGTCGGTGTGCGGATTCGCGTCGATGCTGTTTTCCGGATTCCCGGGCCTCGTGCAACTCGGGCTCTATTCGATCGTCGGGCTGACGGCCGCCGCGCTCGTCACGCGCTTCGTGCTGCCGCACCTGCGCGGCGAGCATGTCGCGATCCGCGACGTCTCGCGCATCGGCGCCGTACTTGCGCGCGCGGCCGACGCCGCGCCGCGGCTGCGCTGGCCGCTCGCGGTGCTCGTGGTCGCCGCATGCGCGACCCTCGCGCTGCATCGCGACGACCTGTGGAGCCGCGAGCTCGCGGCGCTCAGCCCCGTGCCGGCGGCAGCGCAGGCGCTCGACGCACGGCTGCGCGCGGATGTCGGCGCGCCCGACGTGCGCTACCTCGTCGTGATTGCCGCGCCGACCGAACAGGCCGCACTCGAAGGCGCGGAAAGAGTTGCCGCGCAATTGCAGCCGCTCGTCGACCGCGGCGCGCTCGGCGGTTTCGAAAACCCCGCCCGCTACCTGCCGAGCGACGCCGCGCAACGCGCGCGCCGGGCGAGCCTGCCGGATGCGGACGCGCTTGCCGCACGGATGCGCGACGCCGTCGCGCACCAGCCGATCGCGGTCAAGCCCGACCTGTTCGCGCCGTTCCTCGCCGACGTCGACGCCGCGCGTCACGCACCGCTGCTGACGCGCGCGGACCTGCGCGGCACGTCGATGGCGCTCGCCGTCGATGCGCTGCTGACCGAACGCGACGGCCGCTGGAGCGCGATGCTGCCGCTGCGTGCGCCGGACGCGGCCCGCACCGCGCAGCTGACGTCGAGCCTCGATGCCGCGCCGATTCGCGCCGCCGTCGCGCGCGCGGGCGTGGCCGATGCGCTGTTCGTCGACATGAAAACCGAAGCCGATCGGCTGTACGTGAGCTATGTGCACGAAGACATCCGCTTGTCGCTCGCCGGGTTCGCCGCGATCGCCGTGCTGCTGCTGATCGCGCTGCGCTCGCCGCGCCGCGCGGTGCGCGCCCTCGCGCCGCTCGTCGCGGCCGTGCTGGTCGTGACGGCCGGCTTCGCGCTCGCCGGCGTACAGCTGACGATCCTGCACCTCGTCGGGATGCTGTTGATCGTCGCGGTCGGCTCGAACTACGCGCTGTTCTTCTGCCGGCGCGACGACACGCAGCCCGTCACGCCGTACACGCTGGTGTCGCTGCTGATCGCGAACCTCGCGACGGTCGCCGGCTTCGGGCTGCTCGCGCTGTCGCGCGTGCCGCTGCTCGAAACCTTCGGGCTGACCGTCGGCCCCGGCGCAATGCTCGCGCTCGCGTTCGCGGCGATTCTCGCGCCCCGCGCCGCACCGGCGGTCGGTCATCGTGAACGAGGAGGCCGCGCATGAATGCGCCGCCGTCGACTCCGCCGCACCACGCCGGCGCCGCGCGGCGCTGGAAACCCACGCCGCTGATCGCGGGCGCCGCCGCGCTGCATGCGGGCGCTGCCGCCGTCGCGATCACGCAACCGGCCACGTGGCCGTGGGCCGTCGGCGGCGTGGTCGCGTCGCATCTCGCACTGACCGCGGCCGGCCTGTGGCCGCGCAGCACGCTGCTCGGTCCGAACTGGACGCGCCTGCCGCCCGGCGCGGGCCGCCGCATCGCGCTGACGATCGACGACGGCCCGGACCCGGACGTCACGCCGCGCGTGCTCGACCTGCTCGACCGTTACGACGCGCGCGCGACGTTCTTCTGCATCGGCGATCTCGCGCGCCGCCATCCGCGCTGGGTCGAGGCGATCGTCGCGCGCGGCCATGCGGTCGAGAACCACAGCCAGCGGCACAGCCATACGTTCTCGCTATCGGGGCCGGCCGCGCTGCGACGCGAAATCGCGGCCGCGCAGCAGACGCTGACCGACATCGCCGGCACGCGTCCACTGTTCTTCCGCGCGCCGGCCGGCCTGCGCAATCCGTTTCTCGAACCGGTGCTGTGCGAACTCGGCCTGCAACTCGCGAGCTGGACGCGACGCGGCTTCGACACGCGCGCCCGCAACGCCGCGACCGTCACGCGCCGCCTGCTGCACGGCCTCGATGCGCGCGACATCCTGCTGGTCCACGACGGCCATGCGGCGCGCGATGCGCGCGGCGAACCGGTCGTGCTCGACGTGCTGCACGAAGTGCTGCGCACGGCCGCCGATGCGCAGTTGCACTGGACCACCTTGCGCGCGGCGCTCGCGCCCGAAACGTCCGGCCAGCCGGGCGTTCCGGCACCCCCGTTTGATAAAATCTGACCTCGAACGACGCGCCCGCCAGCCCTGCTGCAGCGCCCGTTCCGGCCACCGGAAGCGACCCTCGTGAAACCTCTCCTGCTCTCGCACTTCACCGCCACCAGCTGCATCGGCCGCGGCCTCGACGCGACCCTCGACGCGCTGCGCCACGCCCGCGGCGGGCTCGTGCCGTGCAACTTCGAGCGTGCGGACCTCGACACGTGGATCGGCGCGGTGGACGGCGTCGATGCGCACCCCGTGCGCGCCGATCTCGCCGACTTCGAATGCCGCAACAACCGCCTCGCGCAACTCGGCCTGACGCAGGACGGCTTCGACGCCCGCGTCGCGGCGGCCGTCGCGCGCTACGGCCCCGCACGCGTCGGCGTGTTCGTCGGCACGAGCACGGCCGGCATCCTCGAAACCGAGCGCGCGTACCGGCGCCGCGACCCGGCAAGCGGCGCGCTGCCGGCCGACTTCCGCTACGCACACACGCACAACCCGTATTCGCCGGCCGCGTTCGTGCGCGCGTATTTCGCGCTGCGCGGGCCGGCGATGGCGATCTCGTCCGCGTGCTCGTCGGGCGCGAAGGTATTCGGCTCCGCGCGCCGCATGATCGAGGCCGGGCTGATCGACGCGGCCGTCGTCGGCGGCGTCGATTCGCTGTGCCTGACCACGCTGTACGGCTTCAATTCGCTCGAACTGCTGTCGCGCCGGCCGTGCCGGCCGTTCGACGTCGCCCGCGACGGCATCTCGATCGGCGAGGCCGCCGCGTTCGCGCTCGTCGAGCGCGCCTCTGCGCCGCCCGCCGCGCCCGACGGCGACGCGATCCTGCTGCTCGGCGTCGGCGAATCGAGCGACGCGCACCACATGTCGTCGCCGCATCCGGAAGGGCGCGGCGCGCGCGCCGCGATCGAGCAGGCGCTCGCGTCCGCCGGCCTCGGCGCGCACGATATCGACTACGTGAACCTGCACGGCACCGCGACGCCGAGCAACGATGCAGCGGAAAGCCGCGCGGTCGGCGCGCTGTTCGCCCGCACGCCGTGCAGCTCGACGAAGGGCGCGACCGGCCACACGCTCGGCGCGGCCGGCGCGCTGGAGGCGATCGTCGCCGCGCTCGCGCTGCGCGAGCAGTTCGTGCCGGCCGGCGTCAACACGACGCAGCCCGACCCGGCGCTCGCAGCCGATTACGTGCTCGCGAGCCGCGACATGCGCGTGCGCGCCGTCCTCTCCAACTCGTTCGGCTTCGGCGGCACGAACTGCAGCCTGATCCTCGGCCGCGCCGATCACGCCCGCCGCTGAGGCCCGCCATGACCCTGACCGCCTTCATCGAAAGCATCGGCCTCGTCGGGCCGGGATTGAACGACTGGCCGCACGCGGCCGACGTGCTCGCAGGCCGCGCGCCCTACGCGCCCGCCCGCACCGAGCTGCCGCCGCCGGCCGGCCTGCCGTCCGCCGAACGGCGTCGCACGGGCCCCGTCGTGCGCGCCGCGCTCGCGGTCGGCCACGAAGCGGTGGCGGCGAGCGGCCGCGACGCCGCGACGCTCGCGACCGTATTCAGCGCATCCGGCGGCGACGGCCAGAACTGCCACGCGATCTGCGAAACGCTGGCCGGCGACGATCGTCAGTTGTCGCCGACCCGCTTCCACAACTCGGTGCACAATGCCCCGGCCGGCTACTGGAGCATCGCGACCCGCGCGACGGCGACGTCGAACGTGCTGTGTGCGCACGACGGCAGCTTTGCCGCCGGCCTACTCGAAAGCCTGTGCCAGGTCGTCGTCGATCGCGTGCCGAGCCTACTGATCGCGTACGACACCGACTATCCGGAACCGCTGCGCACGGTGCGGCCGATCGACGACGCGTTCGGCGTCGCGCTCGTGCTCTCGCCGCAAGCAAGCGAGCGCACGCTCGCCCGCATCGACGTGCAGCTCACCGATGCACCCGCGACAACGCTCGCCGATGCCGGACTCGACGCACTGCGCGCCGGCAATCCGGCCGCCCGCGTGCTGCCGCTGCTCGATGCGCTCGCCGCGCGGCGGTCGACGCGCGTCGTGCTCGACTATCTGGCCGATACGCGCGTGCAGGTCGACGTCGCGATGCCCGAACCCGTCGCGGAGCACGCGCCATGATCGCAACGGCCGTCTTGACCCCGCCGCTCGACCATGCGTGGATTGCCGCGCACATTCCGCATGCCGGCACGATGTGCGTGCTCAATTCGGTCGATGCGTGGGATACCGAACGAATCCGCTGCACCGCGACGAGCCACCGCGACCCGCACAACCCGCTGCGCGCGCACGGGCGGCTCGCGTCGGTCTGCGGCATCGAATATGCCGCGCAGGCGATGGCCGTGCACGGCGCGCTGCTCGGCGCGCACGAAGCGCGCCCGCGCGTCGGCCATCTCGCGAGCGTGCGCAACGTCAACGCGTTCGTCGACCGGCTCGATACCTTCGAGCAGCCGCTCACCGTCGACGCGCAACGCGTGAGCGGCGACGGCCGCTCGGTACTGTACGGCTTCGCGCTGCGCTGCGGCGAGCGCGTGCTGCTGTCCGGCCGCGCGGCGGTGATGCTCGACGCATCGGCCGCCGGCGCGTTTCAACCGGCGCCTGCCGGCCACACGAATCCTCGATGAAGAGGCCTACCTCAAGGAAACCGGTCGTGAAAGTTCGTCAGTTCATTGGCGCCGCGCTCGTTTCGGCGCTGCTCAGCCCGCTCGCGCACGCGGACATGTCGGAAGTGAAGCAGGACATCAAGCGCGATTCGAAGGAAGCCGCGCACAAGACCGGCGACGCGGCGCGCAGCTTCGGCCACGCGACCGCGAGCGCCGCGAAGGCGGTCGGGCACGGCGTCGCCCATGCGTCGCGCGAAGGCTGGGAAGCCACCAAGCGCACGACGAAGCGGATCTTCCACAAGAACGACGCGGGCGGGTCGGCCGGAAAAAGCGAAAAGAACGACTGATCGCGCGTCCCGCGCGCGTTGCCGAAGGCACGCGCGCGGGACTCGACCACTCATCGGTTGCTCGCTGATCGCAACGCGCCGGCGCCGCCGTCAGCGGGCGCCGCGCATGCGCCGTAGCGGCCTCGCCGGCCTGCGCGCGAAGCACTTGCCGTACGCGATCAGCCAGCAATCGCGATGATCGAAGTTCCGCAGCAGCCGCGCGCGGCGCCGCTCGAGCCAGTAGAGCGAGATCGCCATCGCCAGCGCGACGGCCAGCGCCGCGCCGCCGATCACGAGTCCCATCCAGGTGTCGCCCATGCGTTCTCCGGAATGCAAGGCCGAAGCGGCGCGCCTGCCGCCGCTCCGGCGCGGGATAGTGGGGAACACGGCCAGCACGGCTTCGAACGCCGTGCGGGCCGCCGCGCGTCAGTGCATGTGCTGACCGCCGTTGATCGCGATGTTGGAGCCCGTCACGAAGCCGGCCTCCTCCGAGCACAGATAGGCCACCAGCGCCGCGACTTCCTCGGGCTTGCCGAGCCGGCCCGCCGGAATCTGCGGGAGGATCTTCGTGTCGAGGATGTCCTGCGGGATCGCGGTGACCATCTTCGTCGCGAGATAGCCCGGCGACACCGTGTTCACCGTCACGCCCTTGCGCGCGACCTCGAGCGCGAGCGATTTCGTGAAGCCGTGCATGCCGGCTTTCGCGGCCGCGTAGTTGGTCTGGCCGACCGACCCCTTCGAGCCGTTCACCGACGAAATGTTGACGATACGGCCCCAGCCGCGCTCGACCATGCCGTCGCACACCGGCTTCGTCATGTTGAACACGGAGTCGAGGTTCGTGCGGATCACCGCGTCCCAGTTGACCTTGTCGAGCTTGCGCAGCGTCATGTCGCGCGTGATGCCTGCGTTGTTCACGAGAATGTCGACCGGGCCGACGTCCCGCACGATCTTCTCGATGCATTGCCGGCACGAGTCGTGATCGGCCACGTCCACCGGGTACGCATGGAACGCTCGGCCGGCCGCATGCATCTCGGTCAGCCAGCGGTCCGCGTTGGCGTTGTTCGGCGAATACGTGACGACTACCCGGTGACCCGCATCGTTCAACCGGATGCTGACCGCTTCGCCGAGGCCGCCCATCCCACCCGTCACAACTGCAATTCGCTTAGTCATCCTATTAATTACCGACAAAAAAGTGATCGATGAAAGGCCGGGCGACGGCATCGCACATGCTGCCGCCCCGCCGCTTCGATGTGCATCCGCCCGCATCGCGGGTGCGGCACGCACCGGTACCTCGCGCGTATTGTCGACTGCCTGCCTTGCGCAAAAGCCGCCCGACTCACCCGCGGCGCCGACCCGGGCCGCAAGCGAACCGTGCTGTCAGTCCCCGCTCAGACGCGCTCGACCGCGAGCGCGACGCCCATCCCGCCGCCGATGCACAGCGACGCCAGCCCGCGCTTCGCATCGCGCTTGAC
>NZ_LPDI01000027.1:0-510 GCF_001528895.1 Burkholderia sp. MSMB1078WGS
CGGCACGATCCTGTCGAACGTGGCAGCGGGTAAGGCTGACAAGGATGCGGTGAACCTTGGCCAGTTGAAGGAAGCGGGCCTGGTCACGCAGGTGGACCCGAACGACCCGAACAAGGGCGTGACGTCGCTGGCGGTGGCGTACGACGATGCGACGAAGTCGAAAGCGACGCTCGGCGGTGCAGACGGCACGATCCTGTCGAACGTGAAGGCGGGTGTGGCTGACAAGGATGCGGTGAACGTGTCGCAACTGAAGTCGTCGGGTCTGGTCGGCGAGGACGGCAAGGCACTGGCCGCAGTGACGTACGACAAGAACGCGGACGGTACGCCGAACTACGGCAAGGCCACGCTCGCGGGCGCGGACGGTACGATCCTGTCGAACGTAGCGGCGGGTAAGGCTGACAAGGATGCGGTGAACCTTGGCCAACTGAAGGAAGCGGGCCTGGTCACGCAGGTGGACCCGAACGACCCGAACAAGGGCGTGACGTCCTTGGCGATGACGTACGACGATGC
>NZ_LPDI01000028.1:0-11346 GCF_001528895.1 Burkholderia sp. MSMB1078WGS
CGCGGCGTTCACGACATCCTGATTGCCGTCACTGACGGGCTCAAGGGCATGCCCGAAGCGCTGGCCGCCGTATTCCCCGCCACCACGCTGCAGACCTGCATCGTCCACCTCATCCGCAACAGCCTCGATTACGCCAGTTGGAAAGACCGCCGGGGACTGGCCGCGGCGATCAAACCGATCTACGCCGCGCCCAGCGCGGAAGCCGCTCAGGCCGAACTCGATGCGTTTGCGGATGGGCCGTGGGGCCAGAAATTCCCGACTGTCAGTAGCGCGTGGCGCAACGCCTGGGATCGCGTGATCCCGTTCTTTGCGTTCCCTCCGGGTGTGCGCAAGATCATCTACACGACGAACGCGATTGAAAATATCAACTCGCAGCTGCGCAAGATCATCAAGACCCGTGGCCACTTCCCGAGCGACGAGGCCGCGACCAAACTCATCTGGCTGGCCTTGCGCAACATCACCGCGAATTGGGGAAGTGCCGCGCATGACTGGAAGACGGCCATGAACCAGTTCGCTATCCTTTACGCAGATCGATTCGTTCGGCCTTCCGTGTAATTACTCAACCTGCCTTGAACACGGAAATCCTGACACCCCCGACGTAGCAGTAACGACGACGGTGGATCACACTGATATGCGCGGGTTGGGTACCGCATTACAGAGGTCCGTCTCATGAGCCTGCCGCTCTCTAATGGCGCAAATTGGACATACCTTGCCTTGCCTGTTGCCTAGTTGAACCGCGGGTTGCTCGAGTACCGGGCTACGCCGCCTTCAGGAAACTCTCCGTGATGATGCCCATCAATTTGCAAATCCTCGTTGGCGTATCAGACACTGCGCGGGGACGTCGCCGTCATTGCGAGACGAGCGATGTCCCAAATAAAGCCAACCAGTTCGCGCGCGACGGCGACGATCGTGATGCCGGCGTTCTTGCCGCGCGCTGCCAGCTTGCGGTACCGCTGGCATAACCGAACCTGGGCGTCCCAGGCACGGTCGATAACCACTTTTGGTAGTCCCTCATGTCGACGTTGAATCTGCGGCCCGACGCGAGCTGCATGCCGGTAACTCCAGGCGGCCTCGACCAGCAACTTACGGGCGTAGCTGTTGCCGGTTTTGGTGATGGCTCCCTGGCGTCGCTTGCCGCCGGACGAGTGTTCGGATGATGGCACAGTACCAGTGTCACTACATCGGGGTCAGGCCTTAGCACTGTCTGCCTCTCTCCGAGGAACAGCTTCCCGGGCGTCTTGTCGCGGCCGCCTCCCCCTGAGAGAAGCGTTGACGTCAGACCAACGACCTTCAGCTTGACATCCTGTTCGAGATCGAAGTGCTGCGTCCAGAATGGGCGCTCCGGGAAGACATTACACTGGAATTGCGCCGCAAACTCGTTATACGCCTCCATCGGCCGGAAAAGTGCCTGCGCCGACGCTGCATCACCAAGCTGCCGATGTAGCTCGCGGTTCCTTTCATGGAAACCGTTCTTACCGGCCACCGCCTCTTGCGCATTTGAGACGGAAACCTGAGCGCAAGTGTTCCAGTCGACGTCATGGTTACCAGGTACCGTCAGCACCCTCGATTCGGGGCATTGACAAATCTCGGCAAGCTTCAGAAGCCAGTTTTTGGCAGCGGCATACTCCCCTGGCGCCGCCTTATAGGCGATATCGCCCCCTACCAGAATGATGTCGACGCCAATGCCGTCGTCGCACAGTTCTGCAAGATCCTCTTCGAGACGAAGTCGAAACGCTTCGTCGGGATCCATGTCAGGCGTCAGACAAATCGGCGTCTGAAAGTGAATGTCGGAGATGTGTAGTATGCGCATCGCGCAATGTTACACAAACTTACACAAACAATCGTTAGCAATCTGTGGGGCCGGGTTCATTAGTCAATGTCACTCGGTCGATCCGGATTTGCGGCCCTTGTTAACCCGACAATCCGTCCACAGCTTACTGAGAGAGGTCCTGCTCCTCACGCCCTGACGCGCTTGCTAGAGTTTCTACGTAGAAACTGTCGACTACGGGTCCACACACGGATTACACATTGGTTGCGCCAACTCACAAATTTACCCCGTGCATATCAACCACCGGCGTATTCGCCGCACCAGGCAGAAAACGTTCAGCATCAGTCCGATTCGATCGGCAAGTTAAAGGAAGGCATGCCAACATGCTGCACCTGCTCCAGCGCTTCAAGATAGCGATGGACCGGCACCGCAGCAAGTTGCTTATCATGAACACGAAGCAACGCTTCGAGGGCAGTCCGTTCCGCGTCTGTCAAAGTCCACTTGCCACCCCGCTCTGCCCGCGCAATGCATTGGTTGAGTGCGAAGTCCGCGGAGCGATACAGTTCCGCTTCGCCGTCGGAACGCAAATAGAACGCGAGCGCGAGCATATTGGACAGCGTGGCGATCGACTCAATATCACCACTGCCGCCGCAAAGCAGTGCAAGTGCGAGGTGGTGTTTGAGTGAAAGACGACGGACCTGGTCAACCGGAAGAGGTAGTAGTTGCGCCTTCGTCAGTGGCCGTCGGCGCACGGTAGAGTGTTTTCGCATAGCTCAATTGCCGTGCCAGCAACATCAAATTTACCGGGCGACCGCATCATCGTATTCGCCCATCCGCGCGTATTTAAGCACCTCGGAACCTCGGACGGGACGTCACGCCTTGCGGCCCCGGCGCTCCAGTTCGACCCTGGTACGTTCCAATTCTCGCGCGAACGTGGCCTCATCCGGGAGGACCGTCTGATACTCCGCTGCGAGTATCTTGTTCGGTAAGTTGTCGAGTGCATAATGCGCCTCGGCCGCGCCTTTTTCAGCACACAGAATCAAGCCAACCGGGGGGTTTTCGCCGGGCTTCATCCAATGTTCTCGCGCGTAGTTGAGGTAGAGATGCATCTGCCCCGCGTCTGCATAGCTGAAGCGCCCGACCTTCAAATCGATAATGAGCAGGCATCGCAAGCGCCGGTGAAAAAACACGAGATCGACTCGAAACCAGGTGTCATCGATCCGTAGACGCCGCTGCCGACCTATGAACGCAAAGTCATCGCCGAGCTCGAGGAGGAAATCCGCCAAGTGCTGGATCAAGGCCGCTTCGAGATCCGACTCCGAATATTCGTCCTTCATGTCAAGAAATTCGAGGACAAACGGATCGCGGATCGCTTCTTCAGGCGATAGGAGATCGCCGGGCTGCGTTTCAGCTGCCTTTCCGAGCAAGGATGCCTTGTTGCGTGACAACACCAGCCGCTCATAGAGCTGACTACTGATCTGACGGTCAAGCTGTCGCACAGACCAGCCCTCACGTAGCGCTTCGGCCTCGTAAAAGTCGCGAGCAGCTTGCGCTTTCACCGCGAGGAGGCGAACGTAGGCGGACCAGGGCAACGGAAAAGCCTGAGCGATAGAATTTAGCTCAAACGCCACGCCCGGCGGCGCCTTCACCGCCGCCTTGGGTGATTTTGCAGACGCTGTCGGGACAATCCGGGCGGGCGTGGATTGTGCAGACAGTGTCTGCACAATCCGATCCGCGGGCCACGTCAAGTAAAAGGCGCGCATCTGCGCGAGATTGCGCCATCCGAAGCCGCGACCGAATCGCTCTGACAGATCCGCGCCCAAACGGCGGATCACCGCCTCGCCATAAGCGGCCCGTCCCTCCCCGCCCTGCTCGAACTCAACGATTCGTCGCCCGATCTCCCAATAGGTCGCCGTCATCAGGGCGTTCACCGTGCGAGCCGTCGCTTCGCGCGCCGACGCGACTACATCAGCAATTTCACGGTGCAGTCCCGCATAAGCGGCCTGCCCGACATCACGCTGCGTCACAGTGCGTTCACCACGTCCTTGAACGCCTTACCGGCGGTGAACTTCACAGTATTCGCGGCCGGGATGGCAATCTCCGCGCCCGTCGTCGGATTACGTCCCGTGCGGGCAGCGCGCTGCCCCTGCGAAAACGCGCCGAAACCGATCAGCTGTACCGATTCGCCGCGACTCACCGCGTCCGTGATCGCGTCCAGGACCGCCTGGACAGTCTTGCTGGCGTCGGTTTTGCTGACGCCAGCGCCCGCTGCGACCGCGTCAATGAGTTCCTGCTTGTTCATGAACAGCCTCGGCAACAAAGTCAAAGCTGCACCCTACCTCATCCCGCTGCACACACGCAAATCGCTGACCTCCGCCCCACCACTGCCTGCAGCGGCCAGCGCTCACACAACTCTCGGGCAGGTGCGGGTGCCATCACTGGCGCCGACTACGTGGTCCGGCTTCCGGTGTCACACAACCTGACTGTTTCTCCAGCCGAATCTGCCCGGCCGACCTGCGCGGACTACGGCATCGGTTCGTGCCGCGTCTCCTGCCTCCCGTCTGCCCGCCACCGGCAGTCGGGCCTAGACTCAACTTTAGTTTGGTGAGCTCCCGCTTGCACAATTAAAGTTGTAACCGTCATGCCGCATTGCAGCAATCTCTCATAACACCTTATCCTGCAAAGCCCGGAGGCTCAATCCCGTTTCAACTAAAGTTGTGTCTATCGTGTCGTTCGACGTCAACTAAAGTTGTAGCGCAACGCGCGATTTCAACTAATCTTGTGTCGTAATGGTCGACGCGGTGGCGGAGGCTCGGGATGACACGGCGCTCACGGTTGCGGGCAAGCAATCCAGCCAAGGACGGCGAAGCCGAGCCGCCGGGCGACGTCGATCTGGAGGGCTGGCCAGCAGTCGACCCGCTGGCGCTGCCTGCTGAGCGCAGCGCCCTATATCTGCGGCGCGAGCGCGCGATCCGCCTTTACCTCGAGGGCGTAACCGACAGTCAGATCAAAGCGGCATGCGGGATGGGGCGCGGTCAGGCTTATCGACTGCTGACCGAGCGCTGCCTCAAGCCGCATCCTGACGGACGTATCTACGGCTGGCGGGGCCTGTTACCGCATGCCCGCGTGAAGGCCTACGAACGCACGGCGCCGCTGGCTCTTAACGCATGGAGCGGCGGGGCCGTCGGCGCACTGCAATGGGTGTTCGAGTCGCCTGCGGGGCGCGGATTCGAAGACAAGTTGCGCGAACGCATTCTCGGCAAACGTCCTGCACTTGAGGCGTCGCGCCGACCGCGCATGGCGACTTTTCGCTGGTTTCTCGCCGAACTGCGCGCACGCGGTTTCGAGCGCCGCGGCGAATGGCCGTTCAACGTCGAGAAGCGCGGTTATGTGACGCTGACCCACTACATCGATCGTATCCTCGCGGCGCACCCGGCACGGGCGCGCGAACTGGCCGGCGGGCCGGAAGCAACGCGCAAAGCGCGCGCCGGTGATGGCACGCGTCGGCCGCCGCTGGCCCCGTTCGAGCGCGTTGAATGCGATGCGCATAAGCTCGATGCCCGCATGGTGGTCATGCTACCGTCTCCGCACGGCGGCGCTGAACCGCGCATGATTCACCGCCTGTGGGTCATCGTGCTGGTCGAAGTGGCCTCGCGCGCGGTGCTCGGCTATCATCTCAGCCTGCGACGCGAGTGCTCCGCCGAAGACGTGCTGCGCGCGGTGCGCTGCGCCCTCACGCAGTGGACTCCGCGCGACCTGCAGTTCAGCGACGCCGCGTACGTACCGGGCGCCGGCCTGCCGTCGCATGTTTTGCCGCAGCTCGCCGGCGCGTGCTGGAACGAATTCAGCGTCGACGGAGCGCTGGCCAACATTTGCGCGCGCGTCGAAAACGTGCTGCGCGACGTGGTCGACGCCAGAATCGTCAAGCCGCAGGACCCTGCAAGCTACAGCAGCCGACGCAGCAAGGACGACCGGCCGTTCGTTGAGTCGTTCTTCGGGCGCCTAGCGTCCGGTGGATTTCACCGGCTGGCGACCACGACCGGCAGCGCGCCCGCCCACAGGCACGGCGCCGATCCCGATGCTGCGGCCATGTCGACGCATTTCCAGCTCGAGTACGCGCAGGAGTTGCTCGACACGCTGATTGCGAACTACAACGCCACGCCGCACTCGGGACTGGGCTATCGCAGCCCACTCGAGCAGCTCGCATGGTTGATGGAAACCGAGACGTGGGCACCTCGCCTGGCCGATCCGAACGCAGTGCGTCGCCTGGTTGGCGTGCGCAAGCAGTGTGCGTTGCTGGGTGGAGTCAAGACGGGACGCCGGCCGCATTTCCATTTCGCCAACGCGCGGTATTCAGCCGAGTGGCTGTGCCTGCGCACTGACCTGCTCGGTCAGGCCTTCTGGCTGCAGCTCGACAATGAGGACGACGCGCGTTTTGCGACGGTTTCGACACAGCGGGGCCTGTTTCTCGGCGTGGTCCGCGCTGCACCTCCATGGCATCTGTCGCCGCATTCGCTGTACGTACGCACGGCGATCCGTTCCCTTGAAAAGCGCCGGCTGCTGCATCTCGCGACCCACGGCGACGCGGTTGAAGCTCTTATCCAGTATTGCGAGGCGTCGCCCGGTGGCAAATTGCCGGTCCACCCGGCCTATCTTGAGGCGCGGCGTATTCTGCAACTGAATGCGGAGCGGACGGCCGCGCAGTCGATGGTCAGCCTGGCCAAGCGCCCGGAGACGCCGGCCGAGAATGGCGAGGTGGCATCCGCCGCGCCTGCGCGCACCAGCGTGCCTTTGCCTCCGATGCGTCGAGCTCAGCAATGGTAACGCCCGCCGGAACCCCAGACCCGCTCGTGGCGGCCCACGTGCCGCGCGATCATCCGGTCGTGACGCGCGACTACCCGCTGTTCACGATCGCGATTCACGACATGGCCGAGCATATCGGCAGTTGGCTGGACGACCAGATCGACGGCGCGACCATTTTCGGGCCGTCGCGCTTCGGCAAGTCGAGTGCCGTCGACCACTGGCTGCAGCGGCTGCTGTCCGAGCGCCATGGAGGTTTCGTGCCGTTGGTGATCTGGAGCCACACGGATTCGGGCAGCAGCCAGGCCGTCGGCAGCTTCTACGCGCACCTGCTCGATGCGAGCGGCCACAGGCTCGCGCAGGCGCGGCGCAGCCCGCTCGAGCGGCAAACCATGCTGGTCGAGCGCTGGATCGAACTCGCCGCGCAGGGCGGCGGACGCTTCCTGGTACTGGTGATCGACGAAGCGCAAGGCATGAGCCAGCGCGAGTGGCTGTGGCTGGTCGAATTGCACAGCTTGCTTGAGAAGCAACGCATTCGTCTGTGCGTGTTTTCGATCGCGTCGCTGCAGTTCTTCGACGAACCGTTCGGCCTCGCGCTCGCGGGGAGCGCTCACGTCGCGGCGCGCTTCATGTTGGCCGCCGAGCCATTTCACGGCGTTCGGACGACCGACGAACTCGCCTATGTGATGGGCGGGTACGACGACGGCAGCGAATGGCCGCCCGGTTCGGGGAAGTCATTCACCGCAGGCTTGGCCCCACGCCCATGGGCTGGCGGCTTCCGAATGGAGCATCAGGCTGCCGCGCTGATGCAGGCGATGCTTGATACGCTGCCGCCGCGCTACGCGGGACCGATCGACTTCCCGATGAAAACCGTTGCCCAGGCGTGCCGCCACGTGCTGCTGCGCATCGCGGGCGGCGCCGACGTTGATGCCGTGACGACCGCGGAAGCGTGGGGCACGACCGTCCGCGATTGCGGTCACCGGGAACTGATGGCGCTCATCTCCGCCACGGCGATGTTGCGGGGCGCGCACGCGCGTGAAGAGGGCCCTCATGCCTGAGCCCAGCCTGACCTGGCACGCGGGCAGCATACTGCCCTACGCATCGCTCTGGCACACGGTCCTGCGCGCCTGCGCACTCAATGCGCTGCACCCGCGTGATCTGCCATCGACGCATACACCCTCGCCCAGGGCCGTGCACCTCCTGGACAATCACGCCGGCAACCTCGACCTTCACGCATTCGCCGACCAGCTCGGCGAGTCGCCCGCGGCCTTTCGGTGGGCAACGCTCGATCCGTTACCGTCGCCGCTGCGCGCCGCGCTCGTTCAGGCGCGACCGCGCCTGTGCCTGGCGTGCCTGACGGCGGGATATCATTCCGCGCTGTTTTCCGTCGACCTGCTCGGCAGATGTCCCATTCATGGCTCGCTGCTGGTTGGGAGGTGCTACTGCGGCGCACCGTTTCATACGACGCTGCGATCCATTGCCGACTTCGGCACCGCCGGCGCCTGCCGATGCGGCCGACTGCACTTCTTTACGCGTGAAACGTGCCGCCGGCCAACTCTGGCGCCGGAGATGACGCATGCGCTTGATCCCTTGGCGGCCTGGCTGGAAGCCCTGTCGAAATTGATCCGGCCGGGGCGGCTCGACGATGCATTGCTGCGACGGGATTCCGATAGTGTGCGCTGGCTGGTGACCACAGCGCGCACGCTCGGAGTGACCTATCCCGCGTGCCTGGACCCCGTCGGGCCATCAGCCCCTATCGTGGTGGTTCAGCTCGGGACGCGTCCGGGGAGTGCCTCGAATCCCGTCCCGCTGCGCCCGAAAGAGGAGCGGTCGTTGTACTGGCGAGCCTGCCGACCACCACGGTATACCGGGCGCTCGCGCGTCACGTGCGCCGGCATATGGCACCCGGCGGCAATCGGTGGGTCGCTCGCTTCATTGACTCCGGCGATCCGCTCGTGGTCGGCCAGCAGGTACGCGCATGTGAGCGTGCGCGACGGGCGTTTGCCGACATGGTCTGGGCGCACACGATCGAGGCCGAGGTCGAACGACGTCGCTGGCCGGACCGGCCGCCGCCGTACGGTGAGGTGGCTCGCTTTACTGCGCACGTCGTGGCCGGCAGTCAGGTACTCGGGGGCCGAGGCTTGGCGGCTCCTGTGCGAGCTTGGCTGGAAGGACATGCGGCACGCGTCAATCTGGCAACCATCTGGCAGGCCGCCGAAACCCGCGCAACGGCGGCCGCCTGTTCGGGCGTCGCCGCATGGGACAAGATCACGGACGATACGACGGGGTGCAAGCGCATCTGGCTCGCGCGCGCCGGGCCCGACGGCTTGCACTTTGCGGCGCCGGCGACAACGCACTGGACACCGATGCCGTACGCCGACAAGGCAACCCGCCGGACTCAATACGCCGCACGTCGGCAGGCGCGGCTCGAGGCAATGTGGGCGGCTTGTCGTGGTGCCTGTCTGAGTTGGTCGGAGGACACCGGCTGGCATGTGATCGACGCGATCGCCCCAGCGGACGACGACATACGAAGGCGGCGCCTGCTGGGTGTGAAGGAAGGTCGGCCATGGTGCTGGCTCTATCGCGCCGGAGATGGGCAATTCGTCGCCCGCTGGGATCAGGCTCGCCTGCAGGTGCTGGACGGGACACCGGCCGCAGCCATCGCATCACTACGACGGTACGCGCGCGATTACCGGCGGGTTTGTCAGGTCGACCTGCCCGTCGCCCGGTCCATCCCGCTGATCGAACCCGAACACATGGATCCCCGCCTGACCGCGGACTACCGAAATTTCGTGGCGGTCATCCGCTACCAGAAAGGGTTTTGGCGGGACGCCGCGGTATTGGCGGACGCGGCCCGCTACTACCAGCGCACCCAGGCCTCACGCGGCGGGCCGCCCGGTGATTCGCCGTGGGTCAAATGGGGACGCCAGCGGGGCGGCTGGAATCGCATGCGCGGATAAAACCGTTCATCACGACAGCTCGGTTTTATCTCGAAACTCGGCCCGGAAAACTCGTTGGAGCAGCTCCGGCACGGTTGTCGGACCAGCGGGCCGTCGATAGACACATCTTTAGTTGAAATTTAGACACAACTTTAGTTGTGCAAGCGGGAGCGCCCGTCGAAAATGAAGATGTCCCGAAATGAAGGGTAACATAGCCCTCAATATGTTCCCCTTCGTTCCACAGGCCTCGCCTCGGAGCCACCCCTTCTGCGCAGTGGTTCACGACATCCATTCGTTGCGCTAGCCATATCCCGACTCGCCTTCTACAGTTTCTAGAAACTGTCGGAATGCTTCGAGTTCGTCGTAGATTGTGCAGACAGTGCCTGCACAATTAAATAAGGGTCGAATTAAAAAATGCGCGCATTGCTCTAAATTTCTGCCAACAGAAGCCTTGGGGCAAGCGCTCTGACTGTGCATGCCGTGGACGCGCCGGTACGGTGACTTCGGCAATTTCACGATACAGCCCGCCATAGACTGCCTCTGCCCTCGGGCAGCGTCATGGGCTACTCACCGCATCCTTGAACACCTTGCCGGCAGTGAACCACGGCATTTGCCGCTGCAATGGGGATCTCAGCGCCTGTCGTCGGATCGCGACCGGTACGGGTGGCACGCTGCCCTTGCGAGACCGCGCCGAAATCAATCAGTTGTACCGCTTCGCCGCGACTCACTGCGTCCGTGATGACATCCAGCACCGCCTGGACAGTTTTGCTCTCTTCGCTTTTACCGGCGCCCGTGCCAGCAGCAACCGCGTCGACGAGTTCCTATTTGTTCATTGACGGTTTCGCTCCTAAAGTCAAAGTCGCACCCTACCGCATCCGAAGATCAACAAACAAACCGCGGGGCCAATGCGGGGCACCCATCCCAGTCCGCCCACTTATAGTCGCGGTCACGAGACAGTTAGCGGTGAGCCCACGACGCATCAGCGTCGGCTCTATAACTCATGCCGGCGCTGCGCCATCGGCGCCGGCACGCCGAGAACTCGCGGGGGACAGCATGGAACAGGAATTTTCCGACCTTCCGCGGCGTTTTAACCGTGATAAGTCGTATGTTTTATCACGATTGCATTTAACGACCGAAGAATGGGCCTATGCGCGTCGCCGACGGGCGAGTTCATACCTCATACGAGCGCGCACGTCGCACTGAAATGCAACTACGTAGTGACGCCGCCTGGCACCGCAGGTCGAGGCTCGTCGCCCCGGAATGATTGATGAATGGTTCTGCTCTCGCCCCGTAGCATCGTAGGTGGATCAAAATCGCATCCGCATTCCAGCCCCCAAGCTATTACCCGACGATGCGCCCGTGATGCAGTCGTAGCGCCACGCTGCATAGACATCCGTGCGTTTCGATAATGGATAGTCGTATCCCAAGGCGAGCGTCGACCAGCGGAGCGCGGAACCAACGGCGGGACGTCGGCGCGTACCCGCCCACGAGATCAACACATTGCCCGTGCCGATTCGAGCGCTTGCCCCCATCTGCACTGTGTCGTCTTTTACTTCACTGTTGTTGTCGACGTGTTCGTACAAAAACATGAGCTTCATCGCATGGAGTCGATAGGCGCCCCCGACGAGCCAAGCAGTTTGTGCTGTCGCTCCGTTAAGAAAAAGCGAGGCGGTGTGCAGACTTTGTACTGCTGCGGTTGCCGAAAACGGGCCCGCAAAGTAAAGCATATTCGCACTGTAGTTCGCCTGTCCCGCGTGCCCCATGAACCGCTTGGATTTCTTGGACAGTGCCGAGCGTTAGTGTTCGGTCTTTCTGAACCGCTTGGATTTCTTGGACAGT
>NZ_LPDI01000029.1:0-595 GCF_001528895.1 Burkholderia sp. MSMB1078WGS
TGATCTTCATCGACCAGCAGCCGCAGATGGCGTTCGGCGTGCAGTCGATCGATCGCCAGACGCTGAAGAACAACGTCGTCGGGCTCGCGAAGGCCGCGAAGGTCTTCAACATCCCGACCACGATCACGACGGTCGAAAGCGACAGCTTCTCGGGCCACACCTATCCCGAGCTGCTCGACGTGTTCCCGAACCAGAAGACGCTCGAACGCACGTCGATGAATTCGTGGGATGACCAGAAGGTGCGCGACGCGCTGGCCGCGAACGGCCGCAAGAAGGTGGTCGTGTCGGGCCTGTGGACCGAAGTCTGCAATACGACGTTCGCGCTGTGCGCGATGCTCGAAGGCGACTACGAGATCTACATGGTCGCCGACGCATCGGGCGGCACGACGCAAGCCGCGCACGACTTCGCGATGCAGCGCATGGTACAGGCCGGCGTGGTGCCGGTCACGTGGCAGCAGGTGATGCTCGAATGGCAGCGCGACTGGGCGCGCCGCGACTCGTACGACGCGGTGATGGCGATCGCGAAGGAGCATTCGGGCGCGTACGGGATGGGCGTCGACTACGCGTACACGATGGTCCACAAGGCGCCGCAGCG
>NZ_LPDI01000030.1:0-1689 GCF_001528895.1 Burkholderia sp. MSMB1078WGS
ATGTCATACCCGGATTCAGATGTCCACCTTCGAGCCATTTAAAAATGTCCGGTTTCAAGGTTGGTTTTGCAGCGTTTCTTTCTTCGCTTTAACCGTTACGCAGTGTCGAAGGTCGGCGCCTGCACGGGCAGGGCGCTTACGCTCGCTTCCTCAGCTTTTGCAGACCGACGGCCAGGTTTGTCCGCTGGCTTGGCGGTTTGACGACGTTGCGTCAGATCCACGATCACATGCTCGACGTCGGCCTGCGTAATCTTGCGCTGCTTCTTCTTACCCGGCTCTGCCTCGTTTCGGTTGGTCCGCGTCGAGTCGCCACGATGCGTTCGAGACGGCGCTTTACCGATTCGGCTGTTATCGCGTTGCGCCTGAAGCGCTTGCGCGACCTGCAGCACATGGCTCAAGCGCTTGTGCTCGACGACGGCACCCTGATCGATTTCAGCCAAACGATCGTACTGCCGGCAGCGCAGCACGCGATCGTCAGCACGGAGCTCGATTCGTCCATCCGGGTACTCCCACACCTCGATCTGCCGGTCGATCAACTTTCGGTTCTCCGGCGTGTCCTCCAGCAAGTACATCACCCGGTCGTATTGCACCGTCAGCGACTTCGTCACTTTCCGCGGCTCACGCCACGTCAGCACCACGTCCAGACTCTCGTCGGCCCGTAGCGGCCGATGTGCATTGAAGTCGCTCTTCGGCGGCTTCGCGAAACGCGCGTTGTAGGCGGCCATGAAGGAGGGCGCGTAAGCGTTCGCGTCGGCCACCGTGTTGATCCCGCGCAATCGCATCTCCTTGACCAGCCGATCCTGCAACGTCAGGTGCGCTCGCTCGACGCGTCCCTTGGCCGAACTGCTGTTCGCACAGAACGTGTCGATGTTCAGCTCGTACATCGCGCGGCCGAATGGCGTTACGCGGTTGCCAGTCTTGCCCGGTGTCGAAACGCGGAAGACACTGGCCTTGTCGCTGTAGAACGCCCCAGGTTTGCCGTGCCGTTCGATGTATGCCCGTGTTGCCTCGAAGTAGCTGAACGTCGACTCCGTCTGCGTGAAGTGCAGCATCATCAACCGGCTCGTCGCGTCGTCCACATACACCAGCAGCGTGCAGGCCGGCGCCCGGTTCTCGAACCATCGATGATCGCTGCCGTCGATCTGGATCAGTTCGCCCAGACACGCCCGGCGCGCACGTGGCTGATAGACCTTCGGCGGTCGTTGCCGGCGTGGAATCCACAAGCCAGCCTCCGTCATCAGCTTCCTGACCGTCTCCTTGGCCAGCCGAATGCCGTGACACTCCCAGAGCTTCTCGCAGGCCAGTGTCGGCCCGAAATCGGCGTAGCGATCTCGGATGATCGACAGCGCACGATCGGCGGCTCCTGGATCCAGGCGACGGTTGCCGGGCTTCGCTCGGTGCCCCGACACCAGTCCCGCCGGCCCGTGCTCGCGCAGCCGGGCAACCAGTCGGCGAACCTGACGTGTCGTCAACTCCAGCCGTTCCGCTGCACGCCATGGCTTAAGCTTGCCGTCCGCTACATCCTGAATGACCTTGAATCGGTCCAGCTCGCGCATCGTCATCGTGATCCGCTCCGTTGCAGCCATCGCAGCCTCCGGCGCCGGGAAACCGGCAGCCGGACAGCTTACGCGGCCCGAAAGCGGACATTTCTATGTAGCCAAAAGCGGACATTTCAATCTAGCTACTACA
>NZ_LPDI01000031.1:0-88266 GCF_001528895.1 Burkholderia sp. MSMB1078WGS
GGCTGTTAATTTTTAAAGAGCATTCTGCGAGGGATCCTGAACCCCTCAGCAGCGCTGCGTTTTCAGCAGCAGAGAAGTGAGATTATTAACCGTTTTTTGAAACTCGTCAACAACTTTTTTAACTACTTCGTTGCGACGACTGCGGTTTAATTTCGTATGCGCTGGAGTCGCTAGAACCGACTTCAACAGCACCGCTTCCCTTCTTCCCCCGCGCCGCGTTTCCGTTAGCGCGAAAGAGGCGAGATTCTAAGCACCTGCCTCCGTCTCCGCAACCCCCTTCGTGAAATATTTTTGACATGCGGTGCCCGCGGCCGTCGAGCCTCTCGATTGGTCATATATAAGCGAGCGCGGCAGCAGCAGCCGCGCTCGCCCGCGAACCGCCGCCGCATCGAACGCAACCTGCGTCGCTCACCGTCCCACCATCGCCCTCACCACGCCGTCGCGCCGAATCAGCCCGTGATACAGCGCAGCCGCGAAGTGCGCGAGGAACGTCAAGAAGAACAGATAGGCCAGCACGCGATGCGCAACCCGAAGCCACGCGAACGTCACCGGATCGGCCGACACCAGCGCCGGCAATTGCACGCCGCCGCCCAGCGTCACCGGATATCCGCCCGCCGACAGCATCGCCCAGCCGATCAGCGGCATCGCGACCATCAGCGCATACAGCACGAGATGCGACCCGTGCGCGGCCACCTTCTGCCACCCCGGCAGATCCTCGGGCAACGCGGGCGGCTTCGACAGAATCCGCACGACGATCCGCACACACACCAGCACCAGCACCGCCACACCCAGCGGCTTGTGAATCGCCACCAGGACCTCGTGCCGCGCGGAAACCGACGCCACCATCCCCACCCCGATGAACAGCATCGCGAGGATCATCGCGGCCATCACCCAATGCAGCACCCGCGCCGGCCAGCTAAACGTCGTCGAAGCCTTCATCATCGTCCCTCCCCACTCAATCGCGCCACACCCGCCACACCGGCCTCTTCACTCGTGCGACGCAGATACGAATCCGCATACGCGGCCGAGCGCGCCGCCAGCAACGGATCGCCCGACACCTGGATCCCCTGCGGCAGCACCGTCGGGTCGTAATTCACGTCGCGGCACGGGCCGCTGTCCTGCGCCTCCACGCGATCGAGCACGAGTGTGCCGGCGTCGATCGTCGTGCGCTGCGCGGGCCAGATCTTCGTCGCGTCGTCCACCGGGTCGCCAGGCTCGGCCAGCGTGACCAGCAGTTTCCACTTCTGCGCACCGGCCGCGATGCGCTGCGTCACGTCCTGTTGCAGCACGTTCGGATCGGCGGCCGTCGCGACGTCGCCGGCACCCGCCGTCTGCTCCGGCACGACGCGCCACCGCACCGCCTGGCGCTTGCCGGCCGCGTCGACGAAGTAGAACGCGTTCAGCCCGTAATAGCTTTCGGTGACGTAACTCGCGCTCGGTTTCGCACCCTTCACCCATTGCAGGAAAGCGGCCGCCTCCGGATGCGCGCCGAAAAACGCCTTCACCTTCGCCGGGTCCGGCTTGCCCGTCTTCGGATCGGGACGGGTCGCGAGCGTCTGCTCGTAGAACGCCTGCGGCGTCGCGACCGGAAACACCGGCATCGCGTTCATCCCGGTCCGCCATTGCTCGCCGTCCGGCGCGGTGAGCTTCAGCGCAAGACTGCGGATCGGCACGCTGCTGTCGGGCGCGTACGGGTTGCCGCCCGGCAACGCGAAGCGCCCGATCACCGGCGTGCGCACCGCCTTGAAGAACGGCGCGACCGAATACGCGCTCGCGGCGCCGTTGCCTTCGAAGTAGCCGGTCACGCACACGCCCTTCGCGTGATTGCGCCGAAAGCCCGGGTGGACGCCGCTGTTGGTCTGCAGTGCGTCGACGAGCCGGTGCGGGGTCAGGCGCGCCGGCGCGAGCCACCCGCCGGCATACCCGAACGCCGCGGCCACGCCGGCCACCGCGCCGCCGATCACGGCCCAGCGCCACCACCCGCGCCCGGGCTCGCGCTGCGGCGAAGAAGACGAAGATTGCTTCATGAATGCACTCCCGATCGTCAGATCATTGTCGAACGCGCGTAGGACGCCGCCCGCGCCGCTTTATTCCACGAAAAGTTTTTTCGTATGCTGGAGGGAATAATCGGTGCCGACCGGCGTCCTACGCGGCACTACGACCCTTTCGGCAACCGGCCCGGCCATGCCCTCCACCGCCCTCGACGACGACGCGTTGCGCGAACTCATCCCCCGGCTGCGGCGCTTCGCGCTGTGGCTGGCGCGCGACGTCCACGCGGCCGACGATCTCGTCCAGTCGACGCTCGAGCGCGCGCTGTCGCGCTGGACGAGCCGTCGCGACGACGCGTCGCTGCGCAGCTGGCTGTTCACGATCCTGTATCGGCAGTTTCTCGACGGCAAACGCAGCGCGAAGCGCTACGCGTGGCTGCTCGGCCGCATCCACGACGACGACGAAGCGCACTGGCCGTCCGCCGAACGCGAATTCGCGGCGCGCGCGACACTCGAGGCGTTCGGCCAGCTCTCCGACGAACAGCGCAGCCTGCTGCTGCTCGTCGCGGTCGAAGGTTTCACCTATCAGGAAGTCGCCGACCTGCTCGACGTGCCGATCGGCACCGTGATGTCGCGGCTCTTTCGCGCGCGCCAGGCGCTGCGCCAGCTCAGCGACGGCGAACTGCCTGCTCCCTCCTTGCGGTTGATGAAGAAATGAACACGCCTCCGAACGAACACGACCTTCAGGCCTACGTCGACGGCCAGCTCGACGACGATGCGCGCGCCGCGGTCGAACGCTATCTCGCGCTGCATCCGGAGCGCGCGGAACAGGTGAAGCAATGGCAGCAGGACGCGCAGCGGTTGCGGGCCGCGCTGGAGAGCGTGCGGATGCCGGCGGACAATCCCGCGCTCGATCCGGCGGCGATTCGCGGCCGGCGGGCGGAGCGCACGCGGATGCGGTTCGCGATGGCGGCTTCGTTCGTGTTTTGCGTCGGGCTCGGGACGTTCGGCGGATGGCAGGCGCGCGGCTGGAACGCGCCGCCGCCCATCGCGCCGATGAGCGATGCGGTCAAGGCTTACCGAATGATGGTGGTCGATCAGGCGGCGAAGGTCGATTACCGGCCGACCGGTGCGGGCGATTTGCAGGAGTGGCTCACCAGGCGCGTCGGTGCGTCGGCGAAGCTGCCGGATTTGAGCGCGGCGGGGTTCACGCCGGTCGGCGGACGGTTGTTCACGACGGACAGCGGGGCCACGGCCGCGATGGTGCTCTATCAGGATGATGCGGGGCAAACGCTGAGCTTCTATCTCCGGCCGGCGGAATCGGAACATCGGCTGCTGCCGGCCGGGCAACGCGTGGATGGCGCACTGCTGGCGCGGTATGGATCGGTGAACGGCCTCAACTATGCGGTGGTTGGGCCGGCCGGAAGCGTCGGGGAGAAAGCGGTCGTGCGGGCGCTCGATCAGCAGACCTGAAGTGATACGATGCGCGCCCGGATGGTGGTCGGTGGTGGCTGCCGGCGCCTTTTCCGGTGCGGCTCGGCGGGCTTGAACCGGCTCACGCTCACCGCTCGAATGCACAGCGTTTCGACTGACTTTCATCGGCTGTTATTCACATCCAGTCCGCGCCGGCGCCCTCGCCTTTAAAATCACAGGGTTTCGAGTCACCGCGGAACAGGACATCCACATCGATCATGACGGTGCCGCATGCCGACTTCGATGGGTTCGCTCACCTTTGGCATGCACAGCGTTTCGGGTTGTTTTGGGCGCCGATATCCACAACCCGGGTGATTGACCAAGCGTCTTCGCCAGATTCGACTGCGCTCACCCGTTGAATGCACAGGGTTTCGAGTGGCTTCGAGCCAACGATATCCACAAGACATTCGACTTCCGGAAGTCGCACGCGATTTGTTCGCTGCCCTCTTTCATTGTCGGCAAAGCCTTGTCGGGCAAGACATTCGGGCCAACGAGCCCATCGAAACCGGAATGCTCACCGGTCGGATGCACAGGGTTTCAACTGGATCGTGCGCCGGTTGTCCACACACTGCCGCTCGCGCTTCGGGTCACTTCGTTCCGACTATCCCGAGAACCGCGCCGGTTTCCGGCGCGATGAGGTACCGGATCGGCTCCGGATCGTCATCGAGCCACGTATTCGCCGCATGTCCATACGCGTTCGCAAATCGCGCGAACCCCTCGCGCTTGCGCGTCCAGTGCGACAAGCTCGTCACACGTTGAAGCAGCCAGAAAATCTTGCGCCGAGTGGCGTCGTCCGTCATGTCGTGCTGTTCGATCGTGTCCGTCACGATGGCTCCGCTACGCTCATGTCGGCGTGTCGTCGTTGCACAGGCCGCTACGTTCCAACACCTCCCGCAGGCATACCGGGCACACGAGCTCACCGGCGTCCCACAGCTGCACGAACATGGCCCGATCGTCGATGCGGAACGTCGATTCAACGATGTCGATATCCGGCCCGAGCACCTTGCGCAGGAACGTTTCGTCGAACCAATGCGTGGTGCCATGCTTCACGCTGGCATCGGTTACCCGCACGACGGGACAATCGCGGATCACGTCGATCGACAAGATCGCGGCCTCGATATCCGGTGACGTCCGCGTCGGCCGGATCAAGCCGTGCAACTCGCAGCGCGCGACGCCGCGCGGCCAATTCGCATTCGCCGCGACGACGGACGTGTCGAACGCCTGTTCCTTCGTCGTCGGTTTATAGGGCACCTCGCCGGAGCGCACGAGCAGTTCGTCCAGGCATGCCGAACACAGATGCGCACGCAAACGCTCCAGCGCCGCAATCTTCGGAAACGCCTTCACGTGCGCAACGTTGTCGACGAAAGTCGCATCGACCTCGTGTTCTTCGAGTTCGGCACGCAGCATCCACATTTCACGGCTGTACTTCGGCCGGTCGAGCGAAACCCTCACGAGTTCGCCGGGCGAAAACTGTCCGCGCTGCCGAATGCACACGGCAACGCCCGCCGATGTCGCGATCCCGTTATCGCGTCCGTGCCGACGGCACATGATCGGTCCCATTACCGGCTCCGGTGGCGGGCAGTACTGGTATCGCCGCGGTCTTGCTTCGATTTCATCTTATCGCTCGTCGTCATCGATGCGTCGTCCGTCGCGACGAGAAATACTCGGTGATCGTCGCGATCACGACCTGGTGCGTGGTGGTATCGATCGCTTCGCCCGGTGTCGTCTGCCGTGATCACCCTGCCTCCTTCCCGAGCCATCCGACGATCGCCGCGATATCTGCGTCGGAAAGCTGCCCGACACGCTCGACGGAAACACCGTAGTCGAGATCGAACTTCACGTTGAATCGCTCGCCCTTGTAGCGGCAACACAGGACTTCGGCTTCCGGTATCGACACGCGTTGCTCGAACACGATGTCGCCCGGATGTCGCTGCATCCGGTGTACGACTGCGTCGATATCGAGCGCGTGGAGGCGGGTCAACGAAGAATCGGTCACGTGCCGTGAGCTTGTCCGTCGGGCTTTGCATCCTGGATGCCGGCGATTCTACAGACATGAAGGCTTACGCATCGATCGATGCGCTTCACAGCGTTCCGCTTCGTTCATCCAGCCGCTGCACTCAGTGCATATCCCGAGCGGATCACAGTCGACGGACTGTGCTTATCCAAAGGTGTTAACAGCATTCGTATATATACGTAGTGGTAGTTAACAAACCCTGTGCGTCACAGTGGATAACCTCCGTAACGCACTGAATTCTCGGCGCGAAACGAAATGCATAACCCTGGGTGCGCGACGTGAACAGCGCCCGGCAGCACAGAACAACTTTTCGTCGATTCACAACCGCGCCGACATATCCTCAATCGTTCCACTGTGAATCCAGAGGCTTGCCGAACGGTTATCCAAAGGGGAATGTGGATAACACCGCCGCATATCGAAGCGTTTTGCTGTGAGGCGAACGGATGAAGCCAACGCTGCCGGCATCGCCAGCCGCGCAACATCGATCGTCAGCCCGCCGTGCGAGCGTTTCAAAAAATTTTCACGAAGGGGCTTGTGCTCCCCTAAAACCCTCTCTATAATTCGCGGCTTCTTAGGCTCGTAGCTCAGTTGGTTAGAGCACCACCTTGACATGGTGGGGGTCGTTGGTTCGAATCCAATCGAGCCTACCAACGAACAAAACGAAGGGGTCCGGCAGCACGACTTGCCTACAGGCAACACGGCTCGCCAAACATACGAACGCCACGCGACAACTTCGCGTGGCGTTTTTCTTTTCCGGTCCGAAACGATGCGTGACGCCCCGATGCGTCATGTCGTGCGAACCGCGGCATCGCATCCTCCGTTCGACATCCCGACCTGCCACACAACGGCCGCTGCACGGCGCGTAGAATCGTCTGCACATCGACGTGGCAGCTTCGCCCGTCGCCCGGTTTCCACCGCATCAAAACAACGACGCGCGCTTCGCGCGGCTGAGAGCACACGACATGTCCGAGGTCACGACCGCCGCACCGCGCGCAAGCCACGACGAAATCGCCGCTTACGTCGGCAAGAAGGCCGACTGGTACGAACGAAAGTGGGCGATCGCCGAATCGCGCAAGAGCCGGCAGTCGTGGAACTGGGCCGCGTGCTTCCTCGGCCCGGTCTGGATGGCGTATCGATGCATGTACTGGCAGGCGACCGCCGTGCTCGCCGGCACGCTGGGCATCACGCTGATCGAGTTGCTGTACTTCCCGGGATACTTCGAATCGAGCATGCTCGACCCGGCCACGATCGCGATCGCGGTGTCGCTCGGCTGGTACGGGAACGGCCTCTACAAGACGCACATCGCACGCAGGATCGAAAACCTGCGCCCGCACGCGACGTCCCGCGAATCGTTTCTCGCGCTGCTCGACGCGCAAGGCGGCACGAACTGGCTGGCGGCGGCCGGTTTCGCCGTCGCGACGCCGCTGCTCGGCGTACTGCTGTACATGGTCGGCAACGCCGGAGGCGGGATGTACTGATCGCGGTAGCCGGCGAGCGGAACGCAGGGCGGAAAGAAGCGGGGCGGCGCCGGGCATGCATGCGCATGACACACGGCGCATGCTCGCGCCACCATCCTCAATGCAGATGCTTCAATTTGTCAGGATTGCGCACGACATAGATCGCGACGATCTTCCCGTCGTCGATCTCGAGCGCAGTCGTCTGCAGCTCGCCATCGGCTTCCAGCGTGACGAAACCCGGCAGCCCGTTGATGAACCCGGCCCGGATGAGCTTCGACGCTTGCGTCGCGAACAGCTCGGCGAGGTACGCATGCACCCGCATCACGAGTTCGAAGCCGAACACCGGCTTGCCGGCCGCGGTACGCTTGCCGCCACCGTCCGAATGCAGGCTCACGTCCTCGGCGAGCATCGCGCCGAGTGCGCGCATGTCGCCGCTGCGTGACGCCGCGAAGAATGCTTCGGCCAGTTCGATCCCGCGCTGCTTGTCGACATGAAAACGCGGCCGCGCCTCGCGCACGTGCGTGCGTGCCCGTGCGGCGAGCTGTCGGCACGCGGCCGGGTCGCGCTGGATCGTCGTGGCGACTTCGTCGAATTCGAGGCCGAACACGTCGTGCAGCAGGAACGCCGCGCGTTCGAGCGGCGAGAGCCGTTCGAGCGCGAGCAGCAGCGGCAGCGTGACGTCGTCCTGTTGATCTTCCTCGACGATCGGCTCGGGCAGCCACGGGCCGATATAGGTTTCGCGCTGGTGCCGCGCGGACTTCAACTGATCGAGGCACATGCGCATCACCATGCGGCGCAGGAACGCCTCCGGCACGCGTACGTCGGTGCGATCGACGTCCATCCAGCGAATGAACGCCTCCTGCACCATGTCCTCGGCATCCGCAACGGAACCGAGCATCCGGTACGCGACGCGGATCAGCGTGCGGCGCAGCGGATCGAAGCTCGCCGCCGCGTCGGCCCGTTCGTCGGCGCCGCCGTTGGCCGGGTCGAGGTTCGGCATCAGGCCACCATCTTCGCGGCGGCGGCCTTCGCGTCGGCCGGGTCGACCCACAGCCCGAAGCCGACGGCGAGCCGGTTCCAGCCGTTGATCACGTTGATCATCACCGTGAGTTTCACCTGTTCCTCCTCGCTGAAATGGTCGTTCAGCGCCGCATAGGCCGCTTCGTGCGCAGCGTGGCCCTCCGACAGCCGCGTGAGCGCGTCGGTCCAGCCGAGCGCCGCGCGTTCGCGGTCGGTGTAGCAGGGCGCTTCGCGCCACGCGGACAGCAGGTAGATGCGCTGCTCGGTCTCGCCTTGTTCGCGGGCCTCGGCGGTGTGCATGTTAATGCAGTTCGCGCACGCGTTGATCTGCGACGCGCGGATCTTGACCAACTCGATCAGCGTCGGCTCGAGGCTGCCGGCGGCGGCGACCGACACGGTCATCCAGTGCTTCATCAGCGCGGGGGCGGCGGCAAACGGATTGAGTTTCGCAGTCATGGTGGCTTCTCCTTTCGTGTGGGTTCCGTCGATATGACGAGCGAACCCCCCGCAGGTGTGACATCGATGCAAAAAAATTTTCGGAACCGTCGAAGCGGGCAGCGGCAAGCGAAGGGCGGAGCCGTCGAGCAGGGCGCCACAGGACGCGATATCGACGGACGAATGGTGCGCATCGCGCCGTTCCGCCGACGAACGCGCGCCATCGACCTTTCATGCATGCCGTGCGGTTGTCACCGGACGTCAGCAGTGTGCAGTCGCGGGCACGTGCATTGCGTCCGTCGGCTCGAACCCGGCCGCGACGGCCGCCGACGGTTCGTCACGCGTGCGACGCCCTCATCGAAAATGCTTTCATTTTTCTTTCTGCTTCGTTTCATCGGAAATCCGATTCGCGACGTTCACATTTCTGGACCATACTGTTCTGCACGGGCAGACGAAGTGACGCCGCATCCGCGGCCCGGCGCGCGCGCCGGCTGCCCGACGACGCAGCAGCAGGTTGCACGTCAGCCGCGCGCATGCCAGCGCAAGGCTTTCCCTTTTCCGGCAACGCAACGCAGCGAATCGCGACGTGGACGGTAAACCGATGAGCCTCCTTGCATCACAGCTTCAGCGCCGTTACCAGGACGTGCGCGCCCATAGCGTCGCGCTGACCGCGACGCTGTCCGCCGAAGACCAGGCCGTGCAGTCGATGCCCGACGCGAGCCCGACGAAATGGCACCTCGCGCATACGACCTGGTTCTTCGAAACCGTCGTGCTGATGCGCCGCGTGCCCGGCTACGCGCCGTTCGACGACGCATTCCAGTTTCTCTTCAATTCCTATTACGAAGCGCTCGGCCCGCGCCATCCGCGACCGCAGCGCGGGCTGCTCACGCGTCCGTCGCTGGACGACGTGCATGCGTACCGGCAATACGTCGACGACGCGATGCTGCGCGCGCTGGCCGACGCCGACGCGGCGCAGCTCGAGGCGATCGCGCCCGAGCTGGTGCTCGGCCTGCATCACGAGCAGCAGCATCAGGAACTGATCGTTACCGACATGCTGCATGCGTTCTCGTGCAACCCGTTGCGGCCGGCGTTCCGGCCGCGCACCGGCGCCGATGCGCAACGCGTGCTGGCCGCGGGCGACGCCGGCCCGTTGCGCTGGCTGCGTCAACCGGGCGGGCTCGTCGAGATCGGCCACGACGGCGATGCGTTCTCGTTCGACAACGAGCGGCCGCGTCATACGGCGCTCGTGCGGCCGTACGAGATCGCGAATCGCCTCGTGACGAACGCGGAATTCGCGGCGTTCGTCGCGGACGGCGGCTATACGCGCCCCGAATTCTGGCTGTCCGACGGCTGGGCCACGGTGCAGCGGGAAGGGTGGCAAGGGCCCGCGTACTGGATGCCGGACGACGACGACGCGGCCGCCACGCGCGTGCGGCGCACCTTCGGCCTGCACGGCGTCGAACCGCTCGCGCCCGACGCGCCGGTGTGTCACGTGAGCTTCTACGAGGCGGCCGCGTATGCGGAATGGGCCGGCGCGCGGCTGCCGACCGAATTCGAATGGGAAACCGCGTTCGCGGCCGACGGCATCCGGCAGATGCTCGGGCATGTATGGCAGTGGACGCGTTCGTCCTACGAGCCGTATCCGGGCTTTCGGCCGCTCGCGGGTGTGGCGGCCGAATACAACGGCAAGTTCATGGTCGGCCAGCAGGTTCTGCGCGGCAGCAGCATCGCGACGCCGCCCGGGCACGAACGGCCGACGTACCGCAATTTCTTTCCGCCGGCGGCACGCTGGCAATTCACGGGAGTGCGACTTGCGCGAGACGTCTGACCTGACGGCCACGAGCGGTGGCCTGCAACCCGCCCGCGATGCGCGGCCGAGCGCGTTCGAGCGCGACCTGATCGACGGACTGTCGCGCACGCCGCGCAGCATTTCGCCGAAATACTTCTACGATGCGGCCGGCTCCGCGCTGTTCGACCGCATTTGCGAACTGCCGGAGTACTACCCGACGCGCACCGAGCTCGGCATCCTGCGCGAGCGCGCGGCCGAGATCGCGCAGCGTGTCGGCCCGCATGCGGACATCGTCGAATTCGGCGCGGGCTCGCTCGAGAAGATTCGCATCCTGCTCGACGCGTTCGCGAACAACTACGCGAACGCGCCGGCGCGCTACGTGCCGATCGACATCTCGGCCGACCATCTGCACGGCGCGGCCACACGCCTGCGCGCCGCGTATCCGTGGCTCGACGTCGCGCCGCTCGCGGCCGACTACACGAAGGCCGAGCAACTGGCCGAGCTGACCGAAACGCCGCGGCGGCGCATCGGCTTCTTTCCCGGGTCGACGATCGGCAACTTCTCGCCGGAAGAGGCCGACACGTTCCTGCGCGATGCGGCGCGGCTGCTGCGCGGCGGCGGCCTGCTGGTCGGCGCGGATCTCGTGAAGGACGAGCGCACGCTGCACGACGCGTACAACGACGCGCAGGGCGTGACCGCGCAGTTCAACCTGAACCTGCTGGCGCGCGCGAACGCCGAACTCGGCGCGGATTTCGACGTCGATGCGTTCTCGCACTGCGCGTTCTACGACCGCGAGCGGCAACGCATCGAGATGCATCTCGTCAGCGACGTCGCGCAGACCGTACACGTGCGCGGCCACGCGTTCAGCTTCGAAGCCGGCGAGCGCATCCACACGGAGAACTCGCACAAGTTCACGATTGACGGCTTCCATGCGATCGCGCGCCGCGCCGGGTTCGAACCCGATACCGTGTGGACCGACGCGGACAAGCTGTTCAGCGTGCACTGGTTGCGCAGTGTCGACGATATCCGCGCGTAATGCGCGCTGCCGCGAACCGCTCGCGCCGCAAGGCCACGGCGGTTCGCTCCCCGTGCCCCGGCGTGTTCGATCCGATCGCCGGTTTCGTACCGAAAATTCCCTTTTTACCGACCCGATGCATCGCCGCAACGATGTCCGGCATGCCGCCTCTCCCATGCTCCATCAGGCTTTGCGGGCACCCGTAAACCTCCGTTACTGCTCTCGCAGACCCGTTTCACCTGTGTCGGCGTCCGGTGCCTAGACTCCGAACCGTAGTCACACGACGCACGACACGTGCAGGGAGTCGCGAAATGAGCAAGAAACTTATTCTCGGTGCAGTTCTCGGTGTAGCGGCGCTGGCAGCCTCGGGCGTCGCATCGGCCCACGTCGACCTGTCGGTCGGCATCGGCGTGCCGGGCGTCTATGCGGCGCCGGCGCCCGTCTACGTGGCGCCGCCTCCGCCCGTGATGTACGCGCCGGTCGGCTATCGCGACGACGGTTGGCGCGGCGACGGCTGGCGTCAGCGCGAATGGCGCGAACACGAGTGGCGCCGCCGTGAATGGCGCGAGCACGAGTGGCGCGAGCGCGGCGGCTGGCGTGGCGGCCGCTGGGACTAAGCGGCTCGATCGATCATTCGAGAGGAGAGTGAAAACACGATGCCCGTTCGATACATCGGACTACGTGCCGCCGCCGATGTCGTTGCGCTCGCAACGATCGGCAGCGCGCACGCGGCGGGCTGCATGAAGGGTGCGGTGGTCGGCGGTGTGGCCGGTCACTATGCGGGGCACCACGCGGTGGTCGGCGCCGTGGGCGGCTGTATCGTCGGCCATCACATGGCAAAGCAGCACGCGCAAGAGCAGGCCGCGCAACACAAGGCCGCCGCGCAGGGCATGCAGCCGCCGCAGTAAGCACCTCGTCACCTGGGCGACGTCGCGGCATCGCCCAGGTGCTTCGCCCCCGCGTTCATGCGTGCCCGCAATTGATCCGACGAATGCGTGCCGCACGCGTCGTTACGATCATTTACAACGTCGTGCTGCGCGAATATCTCGCATTCATAAAATGCAGTCACGCAAACGCGCTCAATGGGAGCATCAAATGAAACAGCAACGATATCTGTCCGTCCTGGCGGCCGCGCTGCTCGCGCTCGGCTCGGTGTCTGCCCATGCGGCGGCCGGCGGCAACGGCGGGGGCAATGGCGGCGGTCATGGCGCAGGTGGCTCGGGCGGCAACGCAGGCGGCATGTCGGGCGGCCACATGAGCGGCCAGGCGCTGAGCAACTCGAACGGCATGCACGCCGGCGACCGGGACAAGGGCCTGTCGCGCGCGGCCGACCGTTCCGACACGATCGCCGATCGCGCCGGCACGCAACCGGGCCGCGGTCACTCGCACGCGCATGGCCATACCGCGCATGCGTCGACGTCCACGCATCATTCGCATCGCAACGCATTCGGCCGTACGCTGTAAGCGCAGCCTGCGAATGCACGGGAAGGGCGCTTCGGCGCCCTTCTTTCATGGCGAAAACGTAACGTGTCGGGCGAGCGAAAACATCATGTCGACCCGATTTGCAACCAGCCGTAACGGCGTCGCCCGCACACGAGTAATGCGAATGCTTTCATGCGGATGACGGAGGGGGCGATGCGCGGGTACCCGGCACGATCGATAACGGCCGGGCCATGCCGATAAAAAGGGCGGCTCGTCGCCGCCCTTCGTGTCACCGCCCCGCGCCCGCCGGCGGCGCCGCAGGTTCGAACAGCGCATCCGGCTGCCCGACGCGCACGAAGCGCGCCGCGCCGTCGCCATCGGTCAGCGCACGGAAATGCGCTTCGCCGCACGCGAGCTTCGCGCGCTCGTGCTCGCTCGGCACGTGGCCGTCGGCATTCGGCGTATCGACGACGAAGTACAGCCGCTCGCCGCCGTCCTGTTCCGCGAGCACGGCCCAGTCCGGATGGTAGCTGCCGAGCGGCGTCTGCACGCGGAACCACGCCGGCAGCTTCGCGTAGAGCTTCACGCCGTCGTGCGCTTCGAGCGCATCGGCGAACGCGCGCTCGGCGTCCGTCTCGCATACGACCGCTTCGTGGATCGACTTGCGCGCGTCCAGCCGCAGATTGCGCAGGTAACCGGTCAGCGCTTCGCTCTCGAACGATTCGAGCGCATGCACGTGGCGCTCGCCGAGCTTGCGGTACGCGATGCCCGCGACGAGCGCGAGCCGCTTGCAGCGATTGATCGCGTCGGCCGCCACCGCAATGAACTGCTGCGGATTCACGCGGAAATCGTCGAGCCGGCCGCTGTCGGCGAGGATCGTCGCGAGCGAACGGCGCGTGAGCTGCGTCCGGTCCTGCAACTCGGTGAGCAGGTCGGGCAGCGGCAACTCGCCTTCGTCGAGCAGCACCGTGCCGGCGCCGGCCACCTCGATCGCCTCGATGCCGGCCTTGCCGATGTCGATCTCGGCCTTGCGCCACTGCAGCCGCGCCCGGGCGATGTCCGGCGCGGCGCGCAACGCGGCCGTGCAGTCGCGCACCAGCTTCGCGTTGTCGAACTCGACGCGGTACACGGTGCGATGGCGGATGCGATCCCACAGCGCGCGGAAATCCTCGCCGAACACGACGGCCTTGCCCGACGCATCGCGCCGCAACGCGATCGCGCGGCGCTCGTCGGCGTTGCGCACCGCGAAGCGGCCCGACAGCTTGCGCAGCGTCGCGACGATCGGCGCACGCAGTCGCTCGAACGCGTCCGGCAGCACGAGCGCGCTCTGGCGCAGCGCATCCTTCAGCCGGTCGAGCACCTTGCCCTGCGCGTCGACGTAGCCCTGTTCGTGCAGATGGTTCCACAGCACGCGCGACAGCTCGACGCCGAGCGCATGCGCGGGGCCGCCGTCTTCCTGCACCGGCAGCGCCGCGAACTGGTGCTCCTCGACGATCCCGAAACGAATGCCGGTATCGGCCTCGATTTCCTTTTGCAGGTTCTCCGCGAACGACTCGTAGCGCTCGGTCGCGATCACGGTGAGCGTGTTCACGCCCGGGTCGCGCACGCGCTCGCCGTCCTGGTCGACGGCGAGGCGCAGCCCGCGGCCGAGCGTCTGGCGGCGTTCGCGCTCGGTCTGGATGTCGCGCAGCGTGCAGATCTGGAACACGTTCGGGTTGTCCCAGCCTTCCTTGAGCGCCGAGTGCGAGAAGATGAACTTCAGCGGCGTGTCGAACGACAGCAGCGCTTCCTTCTCGCGCATGATGAGGCCGTACGCGCGCTCCGCGTTCTCGCGGGCCGCCGCGCTGCTCTCGCTCGTGTCGGTCCAGCCGCCCTTGCGGTCGATCGAGAAGTAGCCGTTGTGCGCACGCTCGACTTCGACGGCCACGTCGACGCCGTCGAACAGCGCACGGTAAGCCGGCACGCGCGCCGCGCGCGCATATTCCTCTTCGAAGATCAGCGCGTAGTCGCCCTTCACGGGCATCCCGTTTTCGTCGTAGCGGCGATAGCGCTCGACCGAATCGACGAAGAACAGCGACAGCACCTTCACGCCGCGCTCGGCGAGGCGCAGCTCCTTGTCGAGATGCTCGCGGATCGTGCGGCGGATCATCTCGCGCTGCACGGCAAGCGTGTCGATGTCGCCGAACGCCTCGCCGAGCGACAGGAACGCCTCGCCTTCCGGATGACGCAGTTCGACGTACTCGGCGCCCTTGACCGCATGCACTTCGCCGATCCGCAACCCCGCGTACAGCGCGCGCCTGGTCAGGCGCTCGAGATCGTCGCCGTCGGTGGCCGACACGATCTGGCGTTTCACGCCCGCGGCCGTCGCGACGTCGAGCTCGAGGCGCGCGCTGATCGCGCCGCGCCGGTTCGACACGCCGACGAGCCGCACGTACGGCTTGTTGTGCGCATCCTCGACGATCGCCGACGCGATCTCGATCTGCTTGACGAGCTTGCGCTCGTACGCGTCGACCGCGTCGAGCCGGTACACCATGTGGTGGCGGTCGACGTGCGTGGCCGAATAGCGCAGCGTGCAGAGCGGCGCCATCGCGGCGAGCGCTTCGCGACCGCGCCCCTCGAGGCCGCCGTCGACGCTTTGCGGTTCGTCGACGATCACGATCGGCCGCGTCGCGCGGATCAGGTCGATCGGTTTCTCGCCGCCGGTCTTCTCGCTGTCCTTGTAGAGGTTGTTGATCTCTTTCTTGTTGATCGCGGCGACCGTCATCACCATGATCTGGATCGCCGCGCTCGCCGCGAAGTGGCGCACCTGGCCGAGCTTCGCGGAGTCGTACAGGAAGTAGTCGTACGGCACGCCCGCGTACAGCGCGCGGAAGTGCTCCTCGGTGATCGACAAAGTCTTGTGCACGCCTTCCTTGATCGCGATCGACGGCACGACGATCACGAATTTCGTGAAGCCGTAGCGGCGGTTCAGCTCGAAGATCGTGCGCAGGTACACGTAGGTCTTGCCGGTGCCCGTCTCCATCTCGACGGTGAAGTCGCGCGAGCCGGGCAGGCCGGACGGCGGCAGTCCGCCGCGCAACTGCACGTCGGCGAGATTGCGCGCGAGTGCGTCGTCGGTCAGCGACAGCCGGTTGCCGACGCCTTGCTCCGATACGGCGAAGCCGAGCGAGCCTTGAGCTGCGGCCGTCGTGCCGGGCGCGGCGTTCGCGAGCACGCTGAAGTCGCCGCGATACGATTCCTGCCCGCGAAACAGGTCGCAGACGGCGTCGATCGCCTCGCGCTGGTAGTCGAGATCCGCCTCGAAATGCAGCCGCATCACAGGCTCCGCACGCGCTTCACGCCGTGCTGTTCGAGCAGCGCGGCGAGATTGAGCTTCGCGACGTCGTCGACGAAGCCGCTGTCGCGGAACAGGCACGTGACGTCGCGCGACGCGCCGGTCGCATCGAGCAGGTCGACGATGCCGTCGGCGAGCGGGCCTGCGTCGTCGCGCGAGATGCGCGCGTCGAAGCACGCGACGATCGCGCGGCCGATCAGGTGCACCGTCTTGCCGGCCACCGGGTGATGCTCGACCGGCGTGCACAGGTCGAGGCCGAGCTTCAGCGTCAGCTCGGCGAGCAGGTCGTCCTCGGTGCGGCCGGTCTTCACGTGTTCGACGGACGCGAACAGCGCATGGTCGAAGTCGTCGCGGCGCGGGTCCCACTCGATCACGTTGGTCGTGTCGAGCCGATACACGCGAAAGCCGAGGTCGCCATAGCTTTCCGGATAGTCGCGCGCGACCTGCTGCGCGGCGCGGCGCAGGCGTTCCTTCGTGATTTCCGCGAGCGTGAGCGGCTTCTTCAGCTTCGCGCAGAAATCGGCGGCCGCGGCTTGCGTCTTGTCGCGGCGGTCGAGCGCCTCGGGCAGTTGCACGAGGATGTAGCGGCGCGCGCCGCCGTCGGTCGCATTCACCTGCATCACCGCGTGGCCGGTCGAGCCCGAGCCGGCGAAACAGTCGAGCACGATGTCGTCGCCGCGCGTGCACCAGCCGATCACGGCCGCCGCGAAGTCGACCGGCTTCGGCAGGTCGAACGGGATGCCGAGCGACTTCAGCAGCGCGTCGTCGGAGCCCGCGAAAGGCAGCACCGACGGCACGTTCTCGTACATGTTCTCGTCGAGGTAGTAGATCCGCTGCGGCTGCGTGGTTTCATCCGGGCCGAATTCGATCTGGCCGCGCTCGAGCAATGCCTGCATCGTCGCGGGCGGGTTGCGCCAGCCGCGCGCCGGCATCGCGCAGGGCTTGCCGGTGACCGGGTGGATCAGCGGCGTGAAATATTCGTCCGGCGCCTTCTTCTTGTTCGGCCACGCCATCGACACGAGGCGGTACACGCGGCCTTCCGCCGACAGCCGGTCGTACATCACCTCGCCGCCGGACAGGTTGGTCTGCGCCTTCAGCCACGCGCGGTACGCCTTCTGCGCGTCCTTCGGGTTGCCGCTTCGGTACACAGCGTCGTGCGCGGCGTCGAGCATGCGCTGCGCGTTGCGCTTCGGGCGCTTGAGCGGCGCCCGTTCGAGCAGCGTCTCGGCGTTGCGTGCGAACAGCACCAGCGATTCGTGCTGGTACGCGACGCCGCGCGCGTCGCCCTTCGGGTTGCGCTTGTCCCACACGGCCACGCCGAGCTCGTTTTCCTCGCCGAAGATCTCGCGCAGCATCAGCACCAGCGCATGCACTTCGTGCTCGTCGATGTGCACGGCGATCAGCCCTTCGTCGGACAGCAGCGCGTGCGCGAGCTTCAGGCGCGGATACATCATGTTCAGCCAGTCGGTGTGGAACCGGCCGTTCGCCTCGGTATTGGTGCTGCGCTTCACGCCGGCTTCGGTCTGGCCGGTCATCGCCAGGTAGTGGCGGATGCTGTCGCTGAAGTCGTCCGGATAGACGAAATCGCTGCCGGTGTTGTACGGCGGGTCGATGTAGACGAGCTTCACCTTGCCCGCGTAGCTCTTGTGCAGCAGCTTCATCACGTCGAGGTTGTCGCCCTCGATCACGAGATGGCGCGTGTCGTCCCATGCGACGCTGTCGTCGGGGCAGGGGCGCAGCGTGCCCGTCGACGGCGTGAGCGCGGCCTGGCGCGCGCTGCGCTTGCCGTGCCAGTGGAAGCCGTAGCGCTCGTCGGCGTCGCCGACCGTGCGTTCGCCGACCAGCGCCTTCAGCACGTCGACGTCGACCGACGCGCCGTCCGGGCCTTCGGTCACGAGTTCGGGGAACAGCGCCTTCAGGCGCGCGACGTTGTCCGCGGTGAAATCCGTCGACATCGCCTGCGGGCTGGCCGCATCGAGTTTCTGCATCGTCTTTTCCATCGGAGCCCGGCCGCGCGCGCCAGGACGTCGGGCGCGCTCACGGCACCGGCGGCAATGGCCGCCCGGGCAAACCCGAAACGCTAGCGAGTCGGTCGGCGCAGGTCAAGCGCCGATATGGGTCGAGCGTGCGCCCATCGGCCGCGATCGCCCGCCGGACGGGCCGCGGGCGGGTTCGGGCCGGTTGCCGCCCGGCCGGCCGACGGCCGTTGCGCAGGCGTCCGGCGGCCATCCGGCAAGAAGGAAAAAAGGGCACGGTCGGCGCAAAGCGCCGGCGTGTTCGGTAGCCGGCCGGTTCTGGCGCTTGCCGCTTGCCGCTATCCCATTGGGTGCGCCGCCACCATTCCGGCCGAGTCGTCTCCCGGCGACTGAAGTCCGCGCAGCCCGTCAGCGCCAGCCGATCAGCACGCGCCCCATCGCATCGAGCCCCATGTCGAACAGGTGCGACACGAACGGCACGAGGTTGGGCACCATCAGTTGCACGAGCAACAGCCCGACGAGCATCGTCACCGGAAAGCCGACCTGGAACACGCCGATCTGCGGCGCCGCGCGGTTCAGGATGCCGAGCGCGAGGTTCGCGATCAGCAGCGCCGCGACCACCGGCAGTGCGAGCAGCAGCCCCATCTCGACCACGGTCGCGCCGAACGCGGCGAGCGTGCGCCAGCCCGGCGCGTGCAGCAGGTCGCCCGACACCGGCAGCGACTGGAACGACGCGGCGAGCGCCGCGAACACCTGCAGGTGGCCGTCCACCGCGAGGAACGCGAGCATCGCGATCGCATTCAGGAAGCGGCCCATCGCCGGTGTCGCGCCGCTCGTGTGCGGATCGAAGAAGGTCGCGAAGCCGAGGCCCATCGACAGCCCGATGAAGTCGCCGGCCGCCTCGACGGCCGCGAACACGAGCTGCATCGTGAAGCCCATCG
The DNA here is from genome assembly GCF_001528895.1 of Burkholderia sp. MSMB1078WGS. Taxonomy (NCBI): domain Bacteria; kingdom Pseudomonadati; phylum Pseudomonadota; class Betaproteobacteria; order Burkholderiales; family Burkholderiaceae; genus Burkholderia; species Burkholderia sp. MSMB1078WGS. Next base: position 18,865 of record NZ_LPDI01000031.1, read on the forward strand.
CGACGCCGATCAGGAATTGCGTGACGAGGATCCAGATGCCCGGCGCGGAGAACACGGTGACGTCCGGCATCGCGCCGAGCGTCGGCGCGACGACCAGCGCCATGAACGCGGCCAGGCCGATCTTCGCGCGCACCGGCACCGCCGCGTGGCCGACGACGGGCGCCGTCGCGACGAGCGCGAGCATCCGCACGAACGGCCACAGGAACGCGGTGAGCCAGCCGTTGAGCTGCGCGTAGGTAACCGAGAACATCGCCGCCGGCGCTGTGCGCGGCTCAGCCGGCGCCGAGCGTCGCGACGTGCAGCAGCGTCTGCCGCAGGTAGTCGAGCATCGTCGTCAGCATCCACGGGCCGGCGATCACGAGTGTCGCGGCGACCGCGAGCAGCTTCGGGATGAACGACAGCGTCGCTTCGTTGATCTGCGTCGCGGCCTGGAACAGGCTCACGACGAGGCCGACCGCGAGCGCGACCAGTAGCAGCGGGGCCGCGAGCAGCAGGCCGACCATCATCGCCTGGTGCGCGAGCGTCATCACTTGTTCGGGTGTCATCGCGCGTGTTCCTCCGCTTAACTGAAGCTCTGCGCGAGCGAGCCGATCAGCAGTTGCCAGCCGTCGACCAGCACGAACAGCATCAGCTTGAACGGCAGCGACACGGTGGACGGCGACACCATCATCATCCCCATCGACATCAGCACGCTCGCGACGACCATGTCGATGATCAGGAACGGGATGAACACCGTGAAGCCGATCTGGAAGCCGGTCTTCAGCTCGCTCGTGACGAACGCGGGCACCAGCAGCGACAGCGGCACGTCCTCGGGGCCCTGCATCGGCGCGGCCTTCGAGATCTTCGCGAACAGCGCGAGATCGGTCTCGCGGGTCTGCTTCAGCATGAAGGTCTTGAACGGCGCGACGCCGCGCTGCACAGCCTGCTCCATCGGCATCGAGCCGTCGGAGAACGGCTTGTAGCCGTCGTTGTACGCCCGGTCGAGCACCGGCGACATCACGAAGAAGGTGAGGAACATCGCGAGGCCGACGAGCACCTGGTTCGGCGGCGTGGTCGCGGTGCCGAGCGCCTGGCGCAGCAGCGACAGCACGATGATGATGCGCGTGAAGCTCGTCATCATCAGCAGCATCGCCGGCAGGAACGACAGCATCGTGAGCAGCAGCATCGTCTGCACGCTCAGCGAATAGGTGGTGCCGCCGTGCGGGCCCGGGCTCGCGTTGAACGCGGGCAGGCCGTTCGCCTGCGCGCAGGCAAGCGCGGGCGCGAGACAGAGGATCAGCACGGGCGCGACGCGCGCCGCGCGCCGCAGGAATGCGTGTTTCATCGGAATGCGAGGTCGGAAAGAGGGCGCGGCGCCATGTCAGCGGTCCTTGCCGCGACCGAGGCGTTTCGCGGCTTCGCCCGCGAGCGCGTCGCGAAACCGCGAGCCGAACGTGCCGGGCAGGCCGGCGTCGGACGCATCGCCGCCCGCGGCCGCGTCGGCCGGGGCCGAACCCGCGGTCGCGGCGGCCGCCGTCGAACCGGCCGGCAGCGTATGCAGCAGGCGCACGTTGCCCGGCGCGACGCCGAGCACGAGCCAGGTGTCGCCGATCTCGACGATCGTCGCGCTTTCCTTCGCGCCGAGCCCGACGCTCGACACGACCTTCAGCGGGCCGCCGCGCCGTGCGGGCTGGAAGCCGAAGCGGCGGGCTAGCCATGCGCACGCGAACACGAGGCCGATCACGACCGCGAGCCCGACGAGCGTCTGCAGCACCGCGCCGATGCCGAGCGACGGCGCGGCCGAACCGACCGTCACGCTCGACGCGATCGAACCGGCGTGGTTCACCGCGTTCATGTCGGCGGCGCCGGCCGGCGCGCACGCGAGCGCCGCGACGGCGGCCAGCGCCGGCGCCGCAATCGCGCCGCATGCGCGCTGGCCGGGCATCGCGACGTTCATCGATTCAGCTTCCGGATGCGTTCGGCCGGTGTGATGATGTCGGTCAGGCGGATGCCGAACTTGTCGTTGACGACCACGACCTCGCCCTGCGCGATCAGGCAGCCGTTCACGAGCACGTCCATCGGCTCGCCGGCCATGCCGTCGAGCTCGACGACCGAGCCCTGCGCGAGCTGCAGCAGGTTGCGGATCGCGATCTTCGTGCGGCCGAGCTCCACGGTCATCTTGACCGGGATGTCGAGGATCATCTCGATGTCGTTGTGCGTCGAGTTCGCCGCGGCCTTCGACAGCGGCTGGAACACGCCGGCGCCCGTGGCCCCCGCCTGCACCGGCTGCTGGTTCTGCTCGGCAAGCGCGGCCGCCCAGTCGTCCATGCCCGGATCCTCGTCGGCCGCGGCCGGCGCCTGCGCGTCGGCGGCCGACGCCGCGAGGGCCGCATCGGCCATCGCCTGCATGTCGTCGTCGGGCGTCTGGTTCAGCTCACTCATATCCACCTTCCTTCATCGAATCGCTCGCGCCGATCATCTTCTGCACGCGCAACGCATATTGACCATTGAAAATTCCGTAGCCGCATTCCATCACCGGCACGCCGTCGACCTTCGCGGTGATCGTGTCCTCGATCTCCAGCGGCAGCACGTCGCCCGCGCGCAGATTCAGGATCTTCTCGAACGTCGACGGGATCTCGGCCAGATTGGCGGTCAGCTCGACCTCGGCGGCCTGCACCTGCTGCGACAGCACGCGCACCCAGCGGCGGTCGACTTCGAGCGCCTCGCCCTGGATCGGCGAACTGAGCACGTCGCGGATCGGCTCGATCATCGAGTACGGCATGCAGATGTGCAGCGTGCCGCCCGTCGGCCCGAATTCGATCGAGAACTGCGTGACGATCACGATCTCGTTCGGCGTCGCGACGTTCGCGAACTGCGTGTGCATTTCCGAGCGCACGAATTCGAACTGCAGCGGCCGCACGCTTTTCCATGCGGTCGTGTAGTGCTCGAACACGAGGTTCAGCAGCTTGCCGATGATCCGCTGCTCGGTGGCCGTGAAATCGCGGCCCTCGACGCGCGTGTGGAAGCGCCCGTCGCCGCCGAACAGGTTGTCGACGACGAAGAACACGAGGTTCGGGTCGAACACGAACAGCGACGTGCCGCGCAGCGGCTTCACGTGCACCAGGTTCAGGTTCGTCGGAATCGGCAGGTTGCGGGTGAATTCGCTGTACTTCTGCACCTTCACCTGGCTGACGGAGATTTCCGCCGTGCGCCGCATGAAGTTGAAGATGCCGATCCGCAACAGGCGCGCGAAACGGTCGTTGATGATCTCGAGGCCGGGCATCCGGCCGCGGACGATGCGCTCCTGCGTCGCGATGTTGTAGGGGCGGACGCCCGACGTGTCGCGCTGCTCGTCGACCGCATCGGTTTCGCCCGTGACGCCCTTGAGGAGGGCATCGACCTCCTCCTGGGACATGAACTCCTGGTGACCCATACGCGCTCCTTTCGCGGCCGCGTTACTGGACGACGAACTCGGTGAACAGGACGTCGTCGACCTTCGCGCGCTGGTTGCCCGGCTGCGTCGGCTGCTCGATCAGATCCCGCAGCTCGTTCGCGAGCGAACGTTTGCCGTCCGGCGTCGCGAGTTCCTCGGGATGCTTGTTCGACAGTGCGAGCAGGATCCGGCTGCGGATTTCCGGCATCCGCGCGGTCAGTTGTTCCTGCGCCTTCGGGTCGGTGAGCTTCAGCGACAGGCCGACGCGCAGGTAGTGCTGCGCGCCGTCGTCGGACTGCAGGTTCACGGTCAGCGGGTCGAGCGCGAAAAACGTCGGCGCGGCGAGCGGCGCCGGCTCGGCGGGCGCGCTCGCATGGCCGACGCCTGCCTTGCTCAGGAACACGTACATGCCGCCGGCGGCGGCGGCAGCCGCGCCCAGCGCGATGACGGCGATGAGCGCGATGCGCTTGATCTTGCCGGACGAAGCCGGCTTGTCGGCGGTCGGGGTTGCGGTCGTGGCCATGTGAATGCGTGCGTGATGTCTCGTAGCATGCATTGTTCGGCATCCGGGCCGAAGCCGATGGGCGGAAAAGAGGGGGGAATTGCGGCTATCTCAGCCGATTGTCCCGACGGTCGGCCGGGTGTCGGCTCGACGCCGGGCAGCAACGGCGGGAAAACGAGCAACGGGGCGAGGGTAGAGTGCGGCGGGCGGGAACCGGGCACGCCGGACGGAGCGAGCGGGCGCGACGGCAAGGCGGGCGGCGGCGCCCGCCCGTGCATCGTCAGATCGGCAGCAGCGTGAGCAGCGGCGCGATCAACACCATCGCGACGCCCGCGATCATCATCGTCAGGCTCGACACGACGCCTTCCTCGCTGCCGATCTCGCGCGCCTTCGCGGTGCCCACGCCGTGGGCGGCCGCGCCGAACAGCGCGCCGCGCGCGAGCCGGGTGCGCATCGGCACGAGCGCCAGTACCAGTTCGCCGAGCAGCATCCCGCAGATGCCGGTCGCGATCACGAAGAGGGCGGTGAGATCCTTCGGCGCGTGGATCTTGTCCGACACGGCGAGCGCGAACGGCGTCGACACCGAGCGCGTCATCAGCGAGCGCTGCAGCTCGGGCGACAGGTGCAGCAGCTTCGCGAGCAGCAGCGACCCGCATACGCCCGCGGCGATCCCGACCGCGACGCCGACCGACAGCGACAGCCAGTGGCGGCGGATCAGCTCGCGATACTCGTAGATCGGCACCGCGAACGCGATCGTCGCCGGGCCGAGCAGCCACATCAGCCAGCGCGTGTCGCGGAAATAGACCGAATACGGGATGCCGGTCAGCAGCACGAGCAGCACCAGCACGCCGGGCACGAACACGAGCGGCGAGAACAGCAGCGTCTTCTTGTACGCATAGAGCCGCTTCGACGCGAAATACAGCACGACCGTCAGCACGAAGCAGCCGACGGAGATCGCGGTATTCACGCGATCGGCGGGCAGGTTCGACAGCGCGGCGAGCATGGGCGGCTCCGGCTCAGTGAGCGACGGCGCTCAGGCGCGTACGGCGGCGCTCGGCGAATACGCGCTGCGCGGCGAGCCGGCGTTCGAGCTTCGCGGCGAGATCGACCGCCACGGCCACCGCGACCATCACGAACGCGGTGCCGGCGAGCATCACCAGCGCGATGCGCCAGCCGTCCTCGCGGAACAGCCCGCCGTACTGCACCGCCGCGACGGCGGCCGGCACGAAGAACAGCAGCATGTCGGACAGCAGCCAGTTCGCGCCGTCCTTCACCCACGCCGGTGCGACGCGGCCCGAGAACAGCAGCACGAGCAGCACCGCGAGGCCGATCACGCCGGACGGAATCGGCAGCCCGACCTTGCGCACGGCCCAATCGACCGCCATCCACAGCACGCCGAGCGCGGCGGCCTGCAGCACGATCCGGCCCGTGTGCGCGAGGCTGCCCGAAGCGGCGGGGCGGGCGGCAGCAGTGGCGGTCGGCTTGTTCATGACGGGCTCCATACGGATGTTTCTGTCGATGGCGTCAGTATAGGGTTTCCCCTAACCATAAATAAAATGACTTGTCTCTATCCTTATCATTCCAATTCGGAATTCGTTTTGATGTTGCCGCACCAATCTGGGGAGTGATCGATGGAATTGCGCGCGCTGCGGTACTTCGTCGAGGTGGTTCGCCAGCAGAGCTTCACCGCGGCGGCCGACAAGCTGTTCGTCACGCAGCCGACCATCAGCAAGATGGTGAAGGCGCTGGAAGACGAGATCGGTTCGCCGCTCCTGCTGCGCGACGGCCGGCAGATGGTGCTGACCGACGCCGGGCGGATCGTGTTCCAGCGCGGCCAGGACGTGCTCGCCGCGCAGGCGCAGCTGCAATCGGAGCTGAACGATCTCGGCACGCTCGGACGCGGCGAGCTGACCATCGGCATTCCGCCGCTCGGCGGTTCGCTGTTCACGCCGATCATCGCCGCATACAAGCAGCGCTATCCGAACATCGAGCTGAAGCTGTTCGAGCAAGGCGCGCGGATGATCGAAGCCGCGCTGACGTCGGGCGAGCTGGAACTCGGCGGGCTGCTCGAGCCGGTCGATCCCGGCACGTTCGAGCGGCTGCCGATGGTGCGCGCGCCGCTGTGGCTCGTCGCGCCGCGCGAATCGCGCTGGGAGGAGCACGCGGCCGTGCCGCTCGCCGATCTCGCACGCGAATCGTTCGTGTTCTATGCGGAAAGCCTCGCGCTGCACGATGCGGTGCTCGATGCGTGCCGGCAGGCCGGCTTCACGCCGTCGATCGTGAGCCGCAGCGGCCACTGGGATTTCATGGCCGCGCTCGTGCATGCGGGCGTCGGTATCGCGCTGCTGCCCGAGCCGTATTGCCGGCGGCTCGACGCGGGCCAGTTCACGTGCCGGCCGATCGTCGAGCCGGAAATCACGTGGGCGATCGCGCTCGGCTGGCTGAAGAAAGGCTATCTGTCGCACGCGGCGCGGGCATGGCTCGACGTCGCGCGGGCGACGCTGCCGCTCGCGGCGGGCGACGATCTGGCGTTCGGGGGGTTGCGGGCGAGGGATTGAGGGTCGCGCTCAGGCTCGGCGCGATCAGACGTGCCGAATCGGGCCCGGATACCGGGCAAGCGTATGGTCGTGCGTGAGCAACGTGACGCCTTCCGAAATCGCCTGAGCAATCAGGACCCGATCAAAAGGATCACGATGCACTGCCGGCAGTTGTTCCACGGCGAGAACATGCTCGCTCGTGATCGGCAATTCGACGTAGCCGGCGTCGAGCAGATTGCGACGCAGCACGTGCGGATCGACTTGAAAATCATTGCGGTCGAGCCTGCGCTTGATCACGATCTCCCACAGACTTGCGACGCTGAACAACAGGGTATAGGCGGGATCCTCGATGAGCGTGCGGGCACGATCCGGCAATTCGGTCGCGTCCGCCGCCGCCCAAAGGATCAGGTGTGTATCGAGCAACAGTTTCACGCGTCGCCCTCGAACAGCTTCGGGATGGCCTCGTCGCCCATCGTGTCGAAGTCGGGCGGCACGACGATCTGCCCCTTCATGAAGCCGATCCGCGCCGGCTGGGGCGCCTCGGGCGCATCGATCGGCACGACCTTGACGAGCGGCTTGCCGGCCTTAGCGATCACGAATGGTTCACCCGCATGAACTGCCTCGTCAATCAGACGCGACAGGTTCGTCTTCGCGTCATGCATGTTGTAGGTCTGCATGGCATCCCTCAAATAAACTAAGTTCAATTGATATATTAGCTTAGTTTATATGGGGTCTGCCCGCAAGACCGCGGTCGCCTGCATACAGGACTGGCCGTCAATGCCCCATCGCCGGCCCCGCGCCCTTCTTCGGCTTCGTGATCCACACGAGTGCCGCGAGCGCGATGAACATCACCGCCGACAGATGGAAGAAGTCGTTGGTCGCCATCATGAAGCCCTGCTGCGTGACGAGCTGGTTGAGTTGCGCATTGGCCGTCTGCCCGACGATGCCGAGCTGCGCGAGCGCGCCCTGGTAGTCGGTCGTGTTCTGCGCGTAGACGCTCACCGATTCCGACAGCCGCGCATGATGGTAGATCGCGTCGTTCTCCCAGAACGTCGAGCTGGCCGCGGTGCCGATCGCGCCGGACAGCGTGCGCAGGAAGTTCGACAGCCCCGACGCGCTCGCGAGCCGTTCGTCGGAGATGCTCGACAGCGTGATCGTCGTCATCGGCACGAAGAAACACGCGACGCCGATACCCTGCACGAGCCGCGGCAGGATCACGTGGTTGAACGGCACGTCGAGCGTGAACGTCGCGTTCCACATCGACACGCCCGCGAACACGATGAACGCGAAGCTCGCGACCATCCGCAGGTCGAGCCGGTGCATGTTGCGGCCGATCAGCGGCGACAGCACGAGCGCGAGCAGCCCGACCGGCGCGGTCGCGAGGCCGGCCTTGCCGGCCGTGTAGCCCATCACCGTCTGCAGCCACAGCGGGAAGATCACGACCGAGCCGAAGAACGCCATGAAGCCGAACGAGATGATCAGCGCGCCGAGCGCGAAGTTGCGGTCCTTGAAGAGCGTGAGGTCGACCACCGGCTCCTTCTCGGTCGCCTCCCACACGAGCATGAACGCGAGCGACACGACCGCGATCAGCGCGAGCGCGACGATGAACGACGAGTTGAACCAGTCGCGGTCCTTGCCGAGGTCGAGCATCATCTGCAGACACGACACGCCGATCACGAGCAGCGCGAGGCCGATCGCGTCGATCCGCTGCTTCGACGTCTTCGTTTCGCGGCCGCGCAGCAGGAAGTACGCGCAGGTCGCCGAGAACACGCCGATCGGCAGGTTGATGTAGAAGATCCACGGCCACGTGTAGTTGTCGCTGATCCAGCCGCCCAACAACGGGCCGAAGATCGGCGCGACGATCACCGTCATCGCCCATAGCCCGAGCGCGAGCCCGCGTTTCGCGGGCGGGTAGCTGCGCATCAGGATCGTCTGCGACAGCGGCACCATCGGCCCCGACACGAGGCCCTGCACCAGCCGGAACGCGATCAGCGTCTCGAAGTTGGTCGCGAGGCCGCACAGCGCCGACGCGATCGTGAACGCGAGCACGGACAGCGTGAACAGCCGCACTTCGCCGACCCGCCGCGCGAGCCAGCCGGTGAGCGGCACCGCGATCGCGGACGCGACCGAGTACGACGAAATCACCCACGTGCCCTCGCTCGTCGCGACGCCGAGGCTGCCCGAGATGGTCGGCACCGCGACGTTCGCGATCGACGTGTCGAGCACTTCCATGAAGGTGCCGAGCGCGAGCCCGACGGTCAGCAGCGCGAGCGCGCCGCCGGTCAGCGGTGCCGGTTCGGCAGCGGGGGAGGGGGCGGATGCCGTGGTGGCGGACATCGGAATCTCCTAGACGCGGCGCGCGTGACGCGCCGGCACAACGCACGGACGCGCGACGCAGCGCGGCCCGGCCGGGTGGAATGAAAAAGGGGAAAAGCGGAGCGCGTGCCTCGTCATCTTCTGCCCAGACAGAGAAATAAGCGAACGTTTAACTGAGACATGAGAGGCTCCGCACGCATCAGCAGTCGGCTTCGTCAGGCTTCGGGCAGCCGGTCGAGCCGAGCCCGTTGGCGATGAAGCGCTGCAGCAGGCCGGTGAGCGTCGCGAGTTCGTCGGCCGAGAAGCCTTCGAGCTGCGCGTTGAGCACGGTCGCGACCAGCGACGGCAGCGCGCGGGCGGCTTCGATGCCGCGCTCGGTCAGCGTCAGCTCGATCATCCGGCGATCCTGCTCGCTGCGCGTGCGTGCGATCAACCCCTTGCGTTCGAGCCGGTCGAGCATGCGCGTCATCGACCCGCTGTCGTACGACATCTTGCGCGACAGTTCGAACGGCGTGCGTGCGTAGCCGCGCGACAGCAGCAGGATCACGCCGATCTGCTGCGCGGTGAGGTCGAGCGGCTCGAGCGCACGATCCATCCGCTCGACGAGCGCCTGCTTCGCCTTCGACAGGTAATAGCCGAGGCTCGTTTCCAGCGCGATGTTCTCGGGATCGTAGAGGCCGCCGGTCATACGATTGCGCGCGCAGCAATAGTGCGTTTCGGGTTAAAACGCGTCCAGTATCTTGAAAAATGATTGCTTAGTCAATATTATTTGAGTCAACCAGTTACGACGTGCATGTTGCACTGCCGGAGACTATGTTCTGACCGATTGGCCCGCGCTGCCGGGCACCCGAGGATGTTCGCGATGCTGTTCCTGAAAAATGCCGCCGGCGCGCTGCGCCGCAACCTGACCGATACCGCTCATCATGTGTTTTCCGGGCCGCACCGCGGCTGGAAAATCGCGCTGTACGTGACGATGCTGGTCGTGCCTGGCGGCTCGCTCGCGGCGCTCGGGTTCGCGTGGTTCGATCATCGCCGGCAGCGCAACGCGAAGGGCGGTGCCCGCCGCACGAGCCAGCCGGCCGCGACGGAGCCGTCGACATGGCGGGCCGCCGCCGAACCCGTCCCGGCGCCCGTGCGCTGCCACTGACGCCGCACCGCTTCCGCGCGCCACCCTATCCCGCCCGATTCCGGTCTGTCTGATCGCCGGCCGCGTCACGCGCGGCCGGCGTCGTACGCCCATTTGCCCACCTGCCGTCCCGCAAGCAAGCCGTAATAGCCGGTAACCCGGCAGGCCGCGCCGGTAACACATCCGGGCCGCCGCGCACCGTACCCTTAGGGCTGCGCAGCTTTCTCGCCGTCAGTTACCATTTGTCCGCCAGCGGCATGACGACCGCATCGCGCGGCGCCGCTCGCCGGCCGCCACGCCCAGACAGGAAAACCACCATGCCGTACGCTTCCCTCCCGCGCGCCGTTCGCCCGCTGAGCGCCGCCGTCGCCATTGCGACGGCCGTGCTGCTCGCCGGCTGCGCCGTCGGGCCCGACTATCACCGGCCCGACACGTCGATCCCCGCCGCCTTCAAGGAAGCGCCGGCCGGCTGGAAAGTCGCGCAGCCCGCCGATCGCGCCGACCGCGGCGCGTGGTGGACGGTCTACAACGATCCGCAGCTCGATGCGCTGATCGGCAAGCTCAACGCGTCGAACCAGACCATCGCGCAATCGGCGGCCGCCTACCGGCAGGCGCGCGCGCTCGTCACCGAGGCGCGCGCCGCGTATTTCCCGACCGTCGGGCTAAGCGCATCGGGCTCGCGTGCGCGGACGCCGCGCACGTCGCTGTCGTCGGGCTCGTCGTCGAATTTCGGCAGCGGATCGACGGGGTCGATCAACAACAGCTACAGCATCGGCCTCGACGCCAGCTGGGAACCCGACCTGTGGGGCAAGGTGAGCCGCACCGTCAGCGCGCAGCGCGCCGGCGAAGCGGCCGCCGCGGCCGATCTCGCGAACGCGCGGCTGTCGCAGCAGGCGCTGCTCGCGCAGACCTATTTCCAGTTGCGCACGTCCGATGCGCTGCAAAAGCTGCTCGACGACACCGTGAAGTCGTACGAACGGTCGCTGCAGCTCACGCAGAACCAGTACGCGCAGGGTGTCGCCGCGCGCGCGGACGTGATCCAGGCGCAGACGCAGTTGCAGAGCGCGCAGGCCGCGCAGATCGACAACGGCGTCGCCCGCGCGCAGTACGAGCATGCGATCGCGACGCTGATCGGCGAGCCGGCGTCGACTTTCTCGCTGCCGGCGGCCCCGCTCGCCGCCGAGCCGCCGATCACGCCGGTCGACGTGCCGTCCGCGATCCTCGAGCGCCGGCCCGACGTCGCGGCGGCCGAGCGCCGCGCGGCGGCCGCGAACGAGCAGATCGGCGTCGCGATCGCTGCATTCTTCCCCACCCTGACGCTGTCGGCCAGCGGCGGCTTCCAGAGCTCGGTGTGGTCGCAGCTGTTCACGCTGCCGGCGCGCTTCTGGACAGTCGGCCCGCAGCTCGCGGCCACGCTGTTCGATGCGGGCCTGCGCGCCGCGCAGACCGACGCCGCGCGCGCGACCTACGACCAGGACGTCGCCGCCTATCGCCTCGCGGTGCTCACCGCGTTCCAGGACGTCGAGGACAACCTCGCGTCGCAGCGCATCCTCGCGCAGGAAATCGACGTGCAGCGGCAGGCCGTCGACAGCGCCGAGCACGCGCTCGCGATCGTCACGAACCAGTACAAGGCCGGCACGGTCGCGTACCTGAACGTGCTGACCGCGCAGACCACCGCGTTTACCGCGCAGCAAAAGCTCGCGACGATCGCCGGGCAGCGGATGGTGTCGTCGGTGGGGCTCGTGAAGGCGCTCGGCGGCGGCTGGAACGTAGCGGAGATGGCGCGCGAGAACGGCGACATGGCGGCGCCGGCGCCTTTGCCGGCGTCCGGTGCGGCCGCGCCCGCGGCCACCGCACCGTCGGCGGCCGCGCAGCTCGCGCAGAAGTAGGAAGGGAAGCGGCTGACGCGCGCGTTCAGCGCTGCGCGTCGCCGAAGATCAGCGACACCTGGTTGTTGCCGATCGGATGCCCGAGCAGGTTCAGCAGCCCGGCGAGGTTCGCCTGCTGCTCGGGCGCCGCATGCGCGGTCCCGCGGAACGATCCCTGACCGGGGCCGAAGCTGCCGTGCCCGTCGAGGAACAGCGGGCCCTGCGTCGTCGACAGATCGAGATCGGCGCCCGTGCCCTTCGCCTGCAATACCGCCCGGTACGAACCGAGCGGCTTCACGCGCGACACGCGCGAACTCATCGAATCGATCGTCACCGTCAACTGGCCGAACGCGTTGTTGCCGATGAGCCGCCAGTCGCTCCAGCCGAGCCGCACGTCGCCCTGCAGGTCGAGCGTGTTGAACGGCGTGCCGAGCCCCGCGAGCAGCGACGCGGGCACGGCCATCGTGCCCGCCGACAGCACCGCGCCGCGCCACGTCGCATCGAGCGTGACCGCATCGGGCATCGCTTCCGTCTGCCGCATGCGCATCTGCACGCGCCCGGTCAGCAGCGGCCAGAAGCGCGTGGTCCATTCGACCCGGCCCGGCAGCAGCGTCGCCGCGCTCTGATCGGCGCCCGGCGCGAGCATCAGCGTGCCCGAGCCGTGCCACAGCGATCCGTCCGGATCGACGAGATTCACGTGGCCGCCGGTCGCACGCGCGAACTGCGGCGCGATCCACGCGGCCGGCGCGAGCGCGACGAGCGTCACCGCCGTCGCCAGGCCGCCCGCCAGCACCCACGGCAACACGGCGACGAGCCACCTTGCCCACGGCCGCATCGGCCGGCCTTCGTTTGCCTCATCCACTGCCGTCATCTACTTCTGGACGGAAGGTTGCATCACGGCCGTCAGGTCCACCTGGCCGTCTTCCTTCAGCGCCGTCGCGTGCGCTTCGCCGACCTGCACCTTGAACTGCCGGCGCGCATCGTCGAGCCACTGGGTCCATGCCGGGAACGACACGTTCTTCATCTGGATCTGCACGCCGTTGCCGACGATCTGCACCTGCGCGCCCTGCAACCCGTGATCGGACAGCGACGCGGTCAGCGCGTCCTTCAGCGCGAGGCCGGTCGGCGCGACGCCCTGCGCGGCGGCCGTCAGCGACTTCGCTTCGTTCGCCTGCGCGGTCATCTGCGCGAGTTCGCGACGCATCGTCGGCAATTCGCGCTGGATCCGGGCGCGGCCTTCCTGCGCGGGCGACCACAGCACCGAATACGCGATCGCGACCGCCAGCACGGCGCCGCCCCAGCCGAGCAGCATCTTCTCGCGCGGCGAGCGCTCACCCCAGAACTGGGTCAGCGTCTGGTTCAGTTGTTCGGTTTTCATGAGCGGCTCCGGATCGTCCATTTGCCCGTGTTGCTGTCGACTTCGCCGGACAGTCCGTTACGCGCGAGGCGTTGCGTGAAATCGGGATCGACCTTGACCTCCGGCTTGAAGCCGACGTCGAGCCGACGGTCGTGATAGTCGAGCGACGCGATGCCGTTCAGCGGCAGCGCGCCCATCGAGCGCGACAAGCCGCTCGACAGCGCGAGGAAATCGTTCGGCGACAGCTCGCCGGCCGCGAGGCGCAGCTGGTCGAGCTGACGCTGCATCTGCGCGGGCGGATCGAGCACGGTGGTCGTCTTCGGGAACGCGGACAGCAGCGTCTCGGTGATCTGCGCGGACAGCGCATCGCGCTCGCGCGACAGCTTCCACCAGTGCAGGTTCATCCCGATCACCGCGACGCCGAGCGTCGCCGCGGCGAGCGCGATCGGCACGCGCAGGCGCTTGAGCGTCGCGCGGTCGAAGCGCCACGGCTGCGATTCGAATTCGAACTGGCACAGATCGAATGGCTCGGTCAGCGCCCGGCGCGCGAACGTGTCGAACGACAGCGGCGCGGCGCCCGGCAGCAGCGGGCCGTCGGTGCGGCCGACCGATGCGAGCCGCGGCTCCGCGCCCGGTTCGCCGAGTTCGTACAGTTCGATGTCGCCGCCGCCGGCGAGCGCGGCCAGCGTGCCGGCCGCGCGCGACGCGGGCGCCGCGAAGCCTTCGCCGAGCGCGCCGCGCGCGACGGCCAGCTCGAGGCGCGGCGCACCGGCCGCCGCCGGCAGCGCGCCGGCTTCGACGAGCGCCGGTTCGACCGCCGTCGCGAGCCCGAGCACCGCGGCGACCGTCGTCGGGCGGACAGGCGGCTCGGCCGCGGCGAGCGGAGCGGTGTCGATGGCCTCGTCGTCGGCCGCCGGCGCGACGGATGCCGTTTCGGCCGGCGCGCGCGGCGCCGGCAGGCAGCGGGTCGCGGGCACCGCGCTCAGGTGCCGGTGGCCGGCCGCCGTGAACGCATCGCAGATCGTGCGGAACCACGCGCGATCGACGACGGCCAGCACGCGGCGCCCGTCCGGCAGCGCGGCCGGGTCGAGCGCGATGTGGCAGCCGAGCGGATCCTGGATCAGCTGATCCTCGACGATGTTGGGCAGCGCCTGGCGCAGCTTCGGCCCCTTCAGCGGCGGCACGGTCGCGGCCAGCAGCAGCACGTCGCGCGCGGCGACGATCAGCACCGTCGCGTTCGCCCGCGGCAGCAGCGCCAGCGCGGCGCGGCCGGCGCGCTGCACCTGGCCGGCCTTGTCGACGAGCATGAACGGCAGCTCGGGCCACTGCCATTCCTGCAACGGCACGGCAGGCTCGCGCGGCGGCAAAGAAACAATCAACGTGCTCACAAGAGCTCCTCTCCCGATTGGCGTCGTTATAGCTGGTCGCGGATGCGCACGACCCGCGTCGAGTGCGTGGTCGGATCACGATACACGAGCGAGGTGCGGTCGACCTCCGCGCGTTCGTGCTGGATCCGGCCGTGCACGATGAAATAGCTCGAATTGACGTCGACGAGGCTCGAGTCGATCGTCACGTTCGGCGGCGCGCCGGCGCCGCGCAGCGCGAGCTGCACGTCGCCGACGTTCCGGAAAAACACCGTCTCGCGGCGCGACACGAGCGCCTGCGCGGACGACACGCTCATGCCCGGCATCAGCGCCGCGATCACTTCGGCCGGCGCGGTGTTCATGTTCACGGGCGTCGTGGTCGGCAGCACGGTGACGAACGGGCGCAGCCGCGCGACCATCTCGGGCGTCACGCCGTCGACGTCGAGCAGGCTGTCCACGCGCGTCATCATCAGCGGCGCGGGCCCGCGGTCCCCGCCGGCCATCCCGGGATCGTCGGTGAAGCCGCTGCCCTGCATGTCGCCGCTCGTCACCGGTGCGGTCGCGGCATTCGCGGCGGTCGCGCCGCCGCCGGGCAGGTTCGGCATCTGGAACCGCGTGGCCGAATGCAGCAGGCCCGCGCGCACCTGGAGCGCGATGCGCTTCGCGAACGCGCTGTCGTAGCCGAGCGTCGTCAGCAGGCGCTGGAACGCCTGCATCTGCGTGACGTTCAACTGCAGCACGCCGGGCGCCGGCGACGACACGAGGTTGCGCAGGTTGAACTTCGCCTGCGCGTCCTCGATCGAGCCGGAGATATAGGTGTCTTCGCCGCCGCCATCGTTGGGCGAGCCGATCCGGCCGAGGAAATCCGACAGTTTCGTTTTCGCGATCGGCACGCCCCAGATCCCGCCGAGATACGTGATGCCGGGCGCCGTATCGCCTTCGGAGCGCAGGATCATCCGGGTCCAGTCGAGCGCGCCGCGCGCGACCCACTGCGCCTGCGCGATCGTGCGCTGGTTCTCGATGCGGCGGATCTGCACCTGCTGGCGCCACAGCATCCCCGACACGAGGATCGCCGACAGCGCGACCACGAGCAGCGCGGTGATGATCGCGGCGCCGCGCTGGCGGCGGGCGGGCATTCGGCGGGCAGGGCGCGCACGCATCGTCATTCCCCGACGAGGAAGATGCGCGTGACCGGCACGCGCAGCGACGTCGCGCCGATGCTGACCTGCAGCCCGGTCACCGCACGCGCGGGCGGTGCGTTGCCGATCTGCGGCACCTTGAGCGCGTCGTTGTTCTGCGCGAGCGCTTCGTCGGCCGTCTGCAGGTTGGTGGTCCAGCCCACGCGCGGCACGTACAGCTTCGCGTCGATCGCGCCGACGCCGCCCATCAGCGCGACCCAGCTCCAGCCTTCGACGCTGCTGTCCTTCAGCAGGGTGCGCAGCCGGTTCGTGTCGTCGATCGGCGGCGATGCATAGCGCACGACCCGGCCGCCGGCGATCCGGTAGCGGACCACCTGCAGCCGCGGCGCGACGCCCGGCACGTCGAGTTCGCGCACGATCTGCAGCGTATTGCCGGCGACGCCGATCGCCGGCTGGCCGGCCTCGTCGTCGGTCGCGGCGAGCCGTGCGTCGATGCGCATCTGGTCGAACATCTGCGCGAACACGCGCTCGTCTTCCATCGCGGACGCGACCTTGTCGCGGCCGCGCATGATCTGGTCGAGCCCGCGCCACGCGAGGATCGCGACCACCGCGAGAATCGCGATCGCGATCATCAGCTCGATCAGCGTGAAGCCGCGGGCGGGCCGGGCCGGGGGAGCGGACAGGCGGCGCATCGGCGCGTCAGAGCGGACGGCTGGTTTCATTCGCGACCACCGTCACCATCTGCGCGAGCACGCCGGCGCGACCGGGCATGCTCACCGAAATCCGCACGCGCCGGAACACCGGGTTCGGCGTGGTGCTCACGCGCTGCGTGCAGACGAGCTGCACGTTGCCTTGCGAGCAGTCGAAACTCTGTTCGCCGACCTCCGGCCACGCATGCGTGAGCCGCAACTGCGCGAGCGCGTTGTCGGCGCTCCAGCCGGCGAGCAGCCGGCGATGCAGATCGGACGCGTTGGTCGCCATCGTGCCGACCGCGCGGATCGACGCGGCGAGCGCGACCGCGATGATCGCGAGCGCGACCAGCACCTCGATCATCGTGAAGCCGCGGGATGAAGCAACGGGGGAGGGCAGGCGACGACGCATCGTCATTGCACCTCGTAGCGGCCGTTGCCGGTGCCGACGATCGTCGCGCTGCCGGCGGCCGAATGCAGCGTCACGCGCACCGGCGTGTCGATGCTCTCGGTGCCGAACACGACGCGATTCGCGTGCGTGTCCGAGCCCGGGTAATCGATGTCGGCGCCGGTGACGCCGCCGTCCCAGTCGCGCGGGCGCAGCAGGTCGTCGCGCAGCGTGCGCCAGCCGTCGGGCGAGCTCACGTCGAAACGGAAACCGTGCGCGGTCGGCTGCCACGCGATCGGCCGCGCGCGCACCTGCGCTTCGTCGCCGGCCGTCTCGAACAGCAGCGCGATGCGCTGCGCTTCCTCGCGCAGGTCGGTGCGCGGATTGCGCGTCAGCGACAGCGACGCGAGCGACACGAGCAGCCCCGCGATCACGAGCACGACCAGCATTTCGAGCAGCGTGAAGCCGCGCGCGCGACGCCGCGCCGCGCGGCGCTCCGTCAAGCCGCCATCGGCGCCTGCCGGTACGGACGGCACCGCACCGCGACGCACACGGCGATCGCGGCCGCAGCGGGAGGTCGTGCGAATGGCGAGCATGAAGAGCGGGAATGAAACGTCGGGTCGATCAGCGCCGGCTTATTGCCACGAGCCGATGTCGGAGTCGTTGCTCTCTCCGCCTTCCTTGCCGTCGGCGCCGTAGCTGAACACGTCGATCTCGCCGTGCACGCCCGGGTTCAGGTACTTGTACCCGTTGCCCCACGGATCGTTCGGCAGGCGCTCGAGATAGCCGCCGTCCTTCCAGTTGTTCGGGATCGGATCGGTGGTCGGCTTCTGGATCAGCGCGTTCAGGCCCTGCTCCTGGGTCGGATAGCGGCCGTTGTCCAGACGGTACAGCTTGAGCGCCTGCATGATCGTGCCGATGTCCTGCTTCGCGGCGATGCGGCGCGCCTCGTCCGGACGGCTCATGATCTTCGGCACGATCAGCGCCGCCAGGATCCCGAGGATCGCGACCACCACCATGATCTCGATCAGCGTGAAACCGCGCTGACGACGCACGGCCGCGTTGCGGCGAGTGATCCACGTTTGCATGACTGACTACCTCTTTCCAAAAAAATGTCGTCGATTGAGTGACGCACCCGGCGCACCGGACGGTCGCCTGACAGCAACCTTCCGGACCGGCGGGCGCGGAGCACGCATTGTAAGGCGCGCATCGCCGAGGGCTTTCACCCAACGCAAATTTCATATACATCCGTACAATAGCGCGCATGAACGCGCTCTCGATCCGGATCCTATCCCTCGCCCTCTTCGCGGGTTTGTGCGCGACGGCCACCTACTGGGTCGTCACGCTGTCGGCCCGCGAAGCGCCGCTGCCCGCCGCCGCCGCGCGGCTGCCGATCCGCACCGAGGACGCCGCCGCGCTCTTCGGCGGTCAGCTCGACAAGAATCCCGTCCAGGACATCCACCTGTTCGGCATTCTCGCGCTCGATCACGGCGGCGCGGCGATCGTCGGCATTGGCGGCGAACCGCCGCGCGCCGTGTCGCTCGGCGCGGAAGTCACGCCCGGCGCGAAGCTCGCCGAAGTGCGCCCGCGCTCGATCGTCGTCGACCGCAACGGCGCCCGCGCCGAAATCCAGCTCCCGGCCAACACGCCGTCCCCCGCGATCTACATGCGCTGAACGGCGGCGGCCCGGCAAGCGGGCCGCCGCGTCACTGCACCATGTTGTTCAGCTCGATGATCGGCAGCATCACGGCCAGCACGATCACGAGCACGATGCCGCCCATCGCGAGGATCAACAGCGGCTCCAGCAGGCTCGTCAGGAACATCGTGCGGCGCTCCAGCTCGCGCGCTTCGCCTTCGGCCGCGCGATCCAGCATCGTCGTCACGTCGCCCGTCGCTTCGCCCGAACGAATCAGGTGCACGAGCACCGGCGGAAACGTCTTCACGTTGTTCAGCGCGCGCGACAGCGCGGAGCCTTCGCGCACGCGCACGATCGCGTCGTCGATGTTCGCGCGCATCGCGCGGTTCGACAGCGTCTCGCCGGCCGCCTGCAACGCGCGCAGGATCGGCACGCCGGCCGCGGTGAGAATGCCGAGCGTGCTCGCGAAGCGCACCGTGTTGTAGCCGCGCACGAGCTTGCCCGCGAGCGGCGCGGTCAGCACCCAGCGATCGAATGCGAGCCGGGGCCCGGCGCGTGACAGCGTCGCCTTCACGAACCACACGACGAGCGCGACCGCGATCAGGATCGCCCACCACCAGTGCCGCACGAATTCCGACAGCGCCATCATCACGACCGTGAGGATCGGCAGCTGCTGCTTCGTGCTCGCGAACACGTTGACGACCTGCGGCACGACGTAGCTCAGCAGGAACGTGACGATGCCGAACGCGATCAGCGTGACGATGCCCGGATACGTGAACGCCAGCAGGATCTTCTGCTTCAGCGCATTGCTCTGCTCGATGTAGTCGGCAAGGCGCGACAGCACGATGCCGAGCTTGCCGGTGTGCTCGCCGGCCGCGACCAGCGCGCGATAGATTTCCGGAAAATCGCGCGGATGCTGACCCAGCGCATTCGCGAGCGAATGGCCGCCGAGCACTTCCGCGCGGATCGCGGCCATCAGTTCGCGGATGTAGTCGCGCTCGGCCTGCTCGGTCAGCACGCCGAGCGCTTCGTCGAGCGGCAGCCCCGCAATCAGCAGGCTCGCGAGCTGGCGCGTGAGGATCGCCTGTTCGCGCTGCGACAGCTTGCGGCCGAACGCGAGCCGCTGCGAGCGCGCGCCGCGCGTCGCGCTCGCGGCCGGCTCGACGACGAGCGGGGTGAGCCCCTGCGTGCGCAACTGGCCGCGCGCGCTGCGCGCACTGTCGGCATCGATGACGCCTTTCTGCGCGCGTCCCGCTGCATCGATCGCTTCGAAACGGAATGCCGGCATCGCGCTATGCGCCTCCCGTCACGCGCAGCACTTCCTCGAGCGACGTCGCGCCGGCCGCGAGCCAGCGCTCCGCGTCGTCGCGCAGCGTGCGCATGCCTTGCGCGCGGCCGGCGGCCAGGATCTCGGCATCGGCCGCGTTGCGGTGAATCAGCGTGCGGATCGACTCGTCGACCAGCAGCAGTTCGTAGACGCCGCGCCGGCCCGCGTAGCCCGAATGCCCGCACTTGTCGCAGCCGACCGGATGCCACACGGTGCGGCCGTCCTCGTGCCGCTCTTCCTTGCAGACCGGGCAGAGCTGGCGCACGAGGCGCTGCGCGAGCACGCCGAGCAGCGACGACGCGAGCAGGTACGGCTCGACGCCCATGTCGGTCAGGCGCGTGACGGCGGACGCCGCATCGTTCGTGTGCAGCGTCGCGAGCACGAGGTGGCCCGTCAGCGACGCCTGCACCGCGATCTGCGCGGTTTCGAGGTCGCGGATTTCGCCGATCATGATCACGTCCGGGTCCTGGCGCAGGATCGAGCGCAGCGCGCGGGCAAAGGTCATCCCGATCCGCTCGTTCACCTGCGTCTGGCCGATGCCGGACAGGTCGTATTCGATCGGGTCCTCGACGGTCATGATGTTGGTCGTCGCGGTTTCGAGCCGCGACATCGACGCGTACAGCGTGGTCGTCTTGCCCGAACCGGTCGGGCCGGTGACGAGCACGATGCCGTGCGGGCGCGCGATCAGCTTGTCGAACTGGACGAGCGTGTCGCGGCCCATCCCGAGCGCTTCGAGGTTCAGGCGCTGCGCATCCTTTTCCAGCAGACGCAGCACCGCGCGCTCGCCGTGCCCGGTCGGCAGCGTCGACACGCGCACGTCGACTGGCCGGCCGCCGACGCGCAGCGTGATGCGGCCGTCCTGCGGCAGGCGCTTCTCCGCGATGTCGAGCTGCGCCATGATCTTGATCCGCGAGATCAGCGCGCCGTGCAGCGCCTTCTTCGGGCGCACGACGTCGCGCAGCGTGCCGTCGACGCGAAAGCGCACGACCGACGCGTTCTCGAACGGCTCGATGTGAATGTCCGACGCCTGTTCGCGCGCCGCTTGCGTGAGCAGCGCGTTGATCATCCGGATGATCGGCGCGTCGTCTTCCGATTCGAGCAGATCCTCGACCTCGGGGATGTCCTGCATCAGCCGCGACAGGTCGACTTCGCCTTCGACCTCGCCGACCACCTGCGCGGCGCTGCCGTCCTGGCGCGCATAGGCCTGGTTGATCGCCTGCGCGAGCTCGTCGGCCGGCACGCGATGCACGGCGATCGAGCCGAAGTTGCGCGCGATTTCCGCGAGCGCGGCGTCGCTCGTGCGTTCGCTGATCCACACCTCGAGCGTGTCGTCGAGCTGATGCGCGATCAGCACCTGGCCGCTCTTCGCGAAGCCGTACGGCAGCAGGCGCGCGGCGAGCGGCGACGGCGGCTGGCGTTCGCCCGGCGCGCCGTCGTGAGTGGAAGACGCGAGCACGTCGCTCACTGCGAGGCTCCCGGCGCGGTGGTCAGCGGCTGTTGCGGCACCGCCTGCTGCGGCACGCTCTGCGGTTGCGCGGGCGTCGCCTCCGGCAACGGCTGGGCCGGTACCGGCGCCACCTGGCGCTGCAACTGCTGGCGACGCATCTTGTCGAGATCGAACAGGTTGCCCGCGGCCGTGCCGCCCTGGCTCGGGCCGATCGGCATCGGCGGGACGACCGGATCGTCCTTGTCGCGGATCACGTTGTTGTCCGACTTGTACGCGCCCGTCACGCCCTGGATGTAGTCGTAACGATTGGCCGTGACTTCCTGCGCTGTGCCGCGATCGGAAATGATCACCGGGCGCAGGAACACCATTAGGTTGGTTTTCGCGCGCACCTTCGATTCCGAACGGAACAACTGGCCGATCCACGGGATGTCGCCAAGCAGCGGCACCTTGCTATTCGATACCTGGTAGTTGTCCTGCATCAAGCCGCCGAGCACGATGATCTCGCCGTTGTCGGCCAGGATCGTCGACTGGATCGAGCGCTTCGTGAAGGTCGGGCCGGTCTGCGCGTTGGTCGTGCCGGCGACCACCGCCGAATCCTCGGTATACAGCTGCAGCTTCAGGATCCCCCCGTCGGTGATCTGCGGCTTCACGTGCAGCGTCAGGCCGACGTCGCGACGGTCGTACGTATTGAACGCATTGCTCGTGGTGCCGCTCGTCAGGTTCGAATACGAGCCGGTCGCGATCGGCACGTTCTGGCCGACCACGATCTTCGCTTCCTCGTTGTCGAGCGTGATCAGGTTCGGCGTCGACAGCACGTTCGCGTCGCTCACGCCCGCAAAGTACTGCAGCAGCGCGCCGAGCCCCTGCACGCCGAACATGTTGTGCAGCCAGCCGATGTTGAGCCCTTGCGACAACTGCCCGAGATTGGAGGCCAGCCCGCCGCCGGTGATCCCGCCGGCCGCGTTGGCCACCCCGCCGGCCGTCAAGTTGATGATGCTGTTGCCCAGGCCCAGCCCGGGGTTCAGGTTCGTACCGCCGAGGAACTGGCCGCTCGCGACCTGCCACTGGATGCCGAGGTTGCCCTGCGTCGTCGAATTCAGCTCGACGATCAGCGCTTCGATATAGACCTGCGCACGCCGTGCGTCGAGCTGGTCGATCACCGAGCGCAGGTTCCGGTAAACCGGATCGGACGCGGTGATGATCAGCGAGTTGGTGGCCGAGTCGGCCTGGATCATCCCGCCCGGCTGGTTGTCGTCGCTCTTGTCCTTGTCGCCGCCGAGCAGGCCGCCCGTGCCGAGCCCGCCACCGCCGGACGAGCCGCCGCCGTACGCCGACGAAGACGACGAACCGCCGAGGCCGCCCGACGGCAGCGGCGGGGTGCCCGACGTGCCGGTCGAGAAGTTGCCGCTCGACGACGAGCCGCCGTTCTGGTTGAAGCTGTTCGCATCGTTGGACGAAGCCGACGAGCCGCTGTCGTTGCCGCCCTTGCCGAGCATCCCGCGCAGCGTCTTCGCGAGCTTGACCGCATCGGCGTTGCGCAGCGGCACGACGTGCATGTTGCCGGGCACCGCGCTCGGTGCGTCGAGCTGCTGCACGAGGCGCTTCGCGGCCGCGAGGCGCGATGCGCTCGATGCGCGCAGCATCAGCGAGTTGGTGCGCGGGTCGGCCGTGACCGATACCTTCAGCGTCGCGTCGCTGTTGCCGATCGCGCCCGGGTCGAGCATCTTCTGCAGCTGCGCGGCGAGGTCGATCGCGTTCGCGTTGCGCAGCGGTACGACCTGCACCTGCGCGCCCGCGGCGCTGTCGACGCCCGCGATGATCTGCGCGATGCGGCGCACGTTGTCTGCATAGTCGGTCACGACGATCGTGTTGTTCGCCGGGTAGGCCGTCACCGTGTTGTTCGGCGAGATCAGCGGCCGCAGCACGGGCAGCAGGTTGTTCGCCGATTCGTTGTGCAGCTCGAACACCTGCGTGATCACCTGATCGCCGCGCGCCTGCGGCGCATTGCCGACATAGGTCGGCACGCCCTGCAGCTTCGCGTCGGCTTCCGGCACGACCTTCAGCACGCCGTGATCCTGCACGAGCGCGAAGCCCTGCATGCGCAGCGCGGACTGCAGCGTCTTCAACGCCTGGTCTTCCGGCACCGGCCGTTCGGCCACGAGATTGAGCTGCCCCTTCACGCGGGGGTCGACGATGATGGTCTTGCCGGTCGCGGCGCCGATCGCTTTCGCGACCTGGTCGATATCCGCATTCACGAAGTTGAGCGTGACCTGAGCATAGGCGGCCTGCGAGACGATGATGCCGGCCACGAGCAGGGTCGTGGCGATACGCCGCATAACGAAGCGATTTCTTGTCATGGATGAATGGGTCGATGCCGGCTCAGGCCACTTCCGGCGGTAGTGCTGGGATCCAGGTCCGAAAGAGGCGACATTAGCAGTTTTTCATGTCCGAAATATCACATTGATCCGAAGACTGTCTCACATACGACATGTATCCGGCGAACCGTATGCAATATGTAAGGATCGATGTCACACTCCGCATGCCGGCCGTCGCCTCCGCCGTCGCTTCCATTTCGCGATGAACCGACACGGAAATGCGGTATAACCGGCCTGTCGTATTCCTGCCTGTCGCAATCCGGCTGTCTGCCGGTATGATACGGGCGGCGCGTTTCTCGTCGCACGAATAACGGCCACGGGTTTTCCCCGAGCTCCGCGCAATTCCTTTTCGTTTCCGCACGATGGACAAACGGTTCGCTTCGATCGCGTTGATCGCCGCCGGCGCATGGTTCGCCAGCGGCAACGCACGCGCGGATTGTTTCGACGAAGCGGCCAAATACCAGCGGGTCAATCCGCTGATCCTGCGCGCGATCGCGTGGCAGGAGTCGCGCAACCGGCCCGATGCGCTGAACAAGAATACGAACGGCTCGGTCGACTACGGCCTGATGCAGATCAATTCGATCCACCTGCCGACACTGTCGCGCTACGGGATCGGCCGCGACACGCTGATGGAACCGTGCAAGAACGTGTACATCGCCGCGTGGCATCTCAGACAGAAGATGAACCGCTACGGCAACACGTGGCAGGCGGTCGGCGCCTATCATTCGGAAACGCCGTCGCTGCGCGACAAATACGCGCGGCAGATCGCCGGCATCCTGACGCAATGGAAGCTGCTGCCGCCTACGCAGACCGCTCAGGCCACTCAGGCTGCTCCGGCCGCGCAGTGATGCCGCGCGGCATCGCCGGCTGACGCCGCGCCGGCCGGCCGGCGCGCGTTTGATGCACAATGCGGGCTGACGCCGCCGTTTCGTCCGCGTGCGGGCCGATCGCGCCCCGGCAGGGCGCCGCGGCCGCTTTTTCATCTTTTCCGTTGGTGCATATCATCATGAATCCGGCAATGAAACAGCCGTTGCCCGTCACCGTGCTGTCCGGCTTCCTCGGCGCCGGCAAGACCACGCTGCTCAACCACGTCCTCGCGAACCGCGCGGGCCTGAAAGTCGCGGTGATCGTCAACGATCTCGCGGCGGTCAACATCGACGCGTCGCTCGTGCGCGATGCGCAGGCGCTGTCGCACGTCGAGGAACGCCTCGTCGAAATGTCGAACGGCTGCATCTGTTGCACGCTGCGCGACGACCTGCTCGTCGAGATCCGCAACCTCGCGTCCGAAGGCCGCTTCGACGCGATCATGATCGAATCGACCGGTATCGCGGAGCCGATGCCGATCGCCGAAACGTTCACGTTCGTCGACGACGACGGCACGTCGCTGTCGGCCATCGCGCGGCTCGACACGCTCGTCACCGTGGTCGACGCGTACAACTTCCTGCGCGACTACGGCTCCGACGACGCGCTCGCGACGCGCGGCATCGCCGCGTCGGAAGACGACGACCGCACGCTCGTCGAGCTGCTGATCGAGCAGATCGAATTCTGCGACGTGCTGGTGATCAACAAGGCCGACCTGGTCGGCGCGGACGATCTCGCGCGCCTGCAGCACATCCTCGCGCGCCTCAATCCGCGCGCGCACCAGGTCGTGTCGACGTTCGGCAACGTGCCGCTCGACGAAGTGCTGAACACCGGCCGCTTCGATTTCGACGAAGCCGCGAATGCGCCGGGCTGGCTCGCGTCGCTCGACCGCGATCACGCGCATTGCGACGATCCCGACTGCCAGGACGACCATCATGCGCACGTGCACGGCGAAGCCGACGAATTCGGGATCGGCAATTTCGTTTACCGCGCGCGCCGGCCGTTTCACCCGGCACGGCTCTGGGCGCTGCTGCATCAGGAGTGGCCGGGCGTGCTGCGCAGCAAGGGTTTCTTCTGGCTCGCGACGCGCAACGACATCGCGGGTTCGCTGTCGCAGGCGGGCGGCGTATGCCGGCACGGGCCGGCCGGTTCGTGGTGGGCGGCGCAGGATCGCGCGGAATGGCCGGACGACGACGAGCTGCTCGCCGAAATCCGCGCCGAATGGCTGGGCGATCTCGACGATCGCACGGTCGGCGATCGCCGGCAGGAACTCGTGCTGATCGGCATTGCACTCGACGCCGACGCGTGGCGCGCGAAACTCAACGCGTGCCTGCTGACCGATGCGGAGTTCGCGCTCGGCGCGACGGGATGGGCGGCGTTCGACGATCCGTTCCCGGCGTGGGACGTCGATTCGCACGACGACGATCACGGCGACACACAAATCGTGCACGCGTGAAGCGCGTGGTAACGGCTCGTAAAAATAACCGTTAATTTTTGCAAGAGCGACGCAGACTGTGGCGAAAATGCCGCGCGCGCCCAACAAAAAACCCGCCGAGAGGCGGGTTTTTTTCTGGAACAGGCGCGGGTTTAACGCTTGTTGACGGCGTCCTTGAACGCCTTGCCGGCCGTGAACTTGACCGTCTTGGCTGCCGGGATCTTGATGGTTTCGCCCGTCTTCGGGTTGCGGCCCGTACGTGCTGCGCGCTTGCCCGAACCGAAGCTGCCGAAGCCGATCAGCTGAACCGCATCACCCTTCGACACGGCCTTCTTGATGACTTCGAGCAGCGTGTCCAGCGTTTCGCCGGTTTGAGCCTTGCTGGCGCCCGTTTGGGCGGCGACGGCGTCGATCAGTTCCTGTTTGTTCATTAAGGTTCCTTTATCAGGTTAGGTTGACACGAACAGCGCGAACGCGCCGATTATACGTGCGCGAACCGTGCCGTCGAGAGTCAGACTCCGACGACACAGCGCCGAATCCTGGCCCGCGCGACGCGCCCTCCGGCTTGCCGGCGGCCACCCCGCGGTACGGCGTTGCTATGATAGCGCAGCGCAAACCCAATAACGACAAGGGTTTCAAAGATTTTCATCGGTATTTCGCCGAATGAATCGTCGATTGCCCGTTTTTTGACCTGCGCCAACCGGACAGGATACGCAGCGTGGTCCGCCCGTTCGTCGCCCCGTTGCCCTTTTCCAACGGCCGGTCGGACGGCCTCCCGCAATCCCTTGCCAGGCTTGGCTGCCACGTTTTTTGCTTCGCATGCCCGACCGACTTGTTTACGCCACGCTCGCGCTTCGCGACGACGGCACGCTCGTCTCGCCCGAGTTCGGCGAGCTTCATCGCGGCGCATCCGGCACGCTCGCGCACGCGCATCGCGCATTCGTCGCGGGCAACGGGCTGCCCGCGCGCTGGCAGCGCCGTCGAACGTTCACGATCGTCACGACCGAATTCGGCGCGGGCGCCGGCTTCCTTGCGGCCTGGGCCGCGTGGCGCGACGATCCTGCGCGCTGCGAACGGCTGCATGTCGTCGCGCTCGAGCCGCACCCGTTCTCGCGCGACGACCTGCGTCGAGCGGTTTCGCATATGGTTGCAGACACAACCATATCGGCGGACGCCGATGCATTGATCGATGCATGGCCGATCCTCGTGCCGGGCCTGCACCGGCTCGAATTCGACGAAGGACGCGTGGTGCTCACGCTCGCGTTCGGCGATGCGATCGACCTGTCGAAGAAGCTCGTCGCGCGCGCCGATGCGTTTTTTCTCGACGGCGCCGCGGCATCGGCCGACGGAATCCGCGCACTCGCGAAAATCGCCGGCGAACACGCGACGTTTGCGACCCATGCAAAGTCCGCCGACGTGAAACACGCGCTCGGCGAAACAGGTTTCACGTTCCGCGAAGTCGACGATCGTCTCGTCGGCGAATATGCGCCGCGCTGGCGCGCGCGCCGACACGAGCCGCCGCGTGCACTGCCCGTTGCAGCGCGCCGGGCGATCGTGATCGGTGCGGGCCTCGCCGGCTGCGCAGTGGTCGAACGCGTGGCTGCACGCGGCTGGGACGTGACGCTGATCGAGCGGCACGAACGGATCGCCAGCGAAGCGTCGGGCAACCCGGCCGGGGTTTTTCATCCGTTGATGACGCGCGACGACAACGTCGCGAGCCGGCTCACGCGCGGCGGCTTCCTGCACGCGATCGCACGCTGGCACGCCCTCGAACGCGCAGGGCATGCGTTCGCGCGCAGCACGCACGGGATGATCCATCTCGCCGAATCGGCCGACGATTTCGCGCGGATGCGCGACGCGTTCGATGCGTTCGGCGCGCCGTCGGACTACGCAACCCTGCTCGATGCCGATGCCGCGCGTGCGCACCTGAATCTGCCGGTCGAGCATGGCGGCCTGCTGTTTCCGCACGGCGGCGCCGTCTGGCCGGCCGGGCTGTGCGCCGCGCAATATGCGGCGGCGGGCGAGCGCGTGCGCCTGCTTGCGTCCACCTGCGTCGCGCGGCTCGAACGACGGGGCGACACCTGGCATGCGCTCGACGATACCGGCGCCACGCTGGCCGATGCGCCCGTCGTCGTGCTCGCGAACGCGGGCGACGCCGCGCGTCTTGCCGGGCTGCGGCATGTCGCGCTGCAACCGGTGCGCGGCCAACTCACGCTGCTGCCACCGGGTACGACGGCGCCGCTGCCGTGCCCGGCGATCGGCGACGGTTACGCGGTCCCGCTCGCCGACGGCACGCTGCTGATCGGCGCAACGTTCGAGCCCGACGACACCGATCCCGCGATGCGTACGGCCGGCCACGTCGAAAACCTCGAGCGCGTGCGGCACCTGCTGCCGGGCCTGATCGGCGACCCGCCGGACCCCGCCACGCTGCGCGGGCGCGTGGCGTTGCGCTGGGTGGTCGGCGACCGCCTGCCGCTCCTCGGCCCGCTGGCCGACGAAGCGCAGGCCACCGCGAACGCACGCGCGCTCGGCGGTGCGCAGGCGCGCGACCTGCCGCGCCTGCCCGGCCTCTACGGCGCATTCGGCTTCGGTTCGCGCGGCCTCGTGTGGGCTACGCTCGGCGCCGAGCTGATCGCCTCGCAACTCGAAGGCGAGCCGTGGCCGCTCGAGCGCGAACTCGCCGACGCGGTCGATCCCGCCCGCTTCCTGATCCGCGCGCTGCGCGCACGCCGCGTCGGCTCGACGGGCTGATCGGCCGCGCCTTTCTCACAGTTTCCCGATTTTCCCGCGCAAGGTTATCCACGCGATGCTGTGGATAACCACGCGGAATCCGCGCGTACTTCGTGTGCAATCACAGTGGACGTAAACTGGGCAACTCCGCACAGCTGTGAAGCGGCCCGAAAGTTGCTCAACTCAAACGTCTGTGCACGAACAGCCTGTGCAACCGGTTATGGTTTCGCCAACGCCTTGATCCGGCAGCGTAAACCGGAGTTATCCACAGAACTGTGCGTCCTTTGTTAACTTCTACTACGTATATATACAAGTAAACCTTTGAAACCAAAGACCTGCGGTGCCGCACAGCGCCGCGAGTCGATTCGATCGGTTCCGGAGCGAAAAAGCTGTGGCACAATCGGTTTCCTTCGCGTTCGTTCGGCCAGGCGCCGGACATGCTTCAATGGAACGGTCGGCATGATTTCGAATCTGAATCTTCGAGTCCGCCAGTCCGTTCACACACCAGGCCGACAATCCAGATCGGCAACCTGAACGACGTTCCACCCTGTGGCGGAACAGGCGGATCCCATGTACCGCCGTCGTCGAGCACAACAATCACATTCGGGGCAATACCCAGCCGGCGCGCATCCATTCCTGTCGCTTGACCCGTGTCGCTGGCGGTTGCTTCCAAAGGAGAAGTCACCACGATGAAGTCGGCGTTCTCATTCCTGCCCAACTGGCCGCTCGCGCCGGATGCCGTGTTCTGGGCCGGGCTCGCGCTGTTCGCCGCCGGCCTGTGCGGCGAGCTGTGCTATCGCGCGTGGCGTCTGCCGCGCATCACCGGCTATGCCGTGATCGGCCTGATCGCCGGTTCGTTCGGATTCGGCGTGATCGACGCGAGCACCGACGAAACCTCGCGGCTGCTGATGGACGTCGCGCTCGGCCTGCTGCTGTTCGAACTCGGCAGCCGCCTCGACCTGCGCTGGATTCGGCGCAATCCGTGGCTCGTCGCGTCGAGCCTCGCGGAAGCCACGCTCACGTTCGTGCTCGTACTGTTCGTGATGCTCGCGCTCGGCGTATCGGGGATGGTCGCGTTGGTGCTGTCGGCGATCGCGATCGCGACGTCGCCGTCGATGGTGATCCAGCTCAAGACCGAACTGCGCGCGGAAGGGCAGGTGTCGCAACGCCTCATCACGCTCACCGCGCTGAACAGCGTGTACGCGATCGTGCTGACCAAGCTCGTGACGAGCTGGCTGCACCAGGAAGCGTACGGCAACGTTTTCGCGACGATCCTGCAACCGCTTTACCTGCTCGCCGGTTCTTTCATCGTCGCGTATCTCGTCGCGCGTTCGTGCAATTACCTGTTCCGTCACATGACCGCGACGATGCGCGACGAGCATTCGTTCGTCGCGCTGTTCGGGCTCGTGATGCTCGCGATTGCCGTCGCGCAGGCGTTGAAGCTGTCGACGCTGCTCACGCTGCTGCTCGCCGGCATCATCGTGAAGAACCTCGAAGCGCGGCCGCAGCTGTGGCCCGAGCATTTCGGCACGGCCGGCTGGCTGCTGACGGTGGTGCTGTTCGTGCTGACGCTCACGTCGTTCACGTGGGGCGACATCGCGCTCGGCGGGTTGCTCGCGATCGTGCTGATCGTCACGCGGCTCGCCGCGAAGCTGGCCGGCGTCGTCGCGTTCGCGAAGCCGAGCGGTCTCGGGATGAAGCAGGGCGTCGCACTCGGCATCGCGCTCACGCCGATGTCCGCGCTGTCGTACCTGCTCGTCGACGACACCTACCAGCTCTACCCGAATTTCGACCCGCACCTGCGCGCGATCGTGATGTGCTCGATCGTGATCCTGCAGCTCGTCAGCCCGTTCGTCGTCTACCGCTGCCTGTCGGCGGTCGGCGAACGCAGCGACGGCAACTGATTCCGGAACCTGCCATGGCACTCGAAACCTTCGTCAATTCCGAACCGTTCACGTTCGGCGTCGAACTGGAGATCCAGGTCGTCAATACGCACAATTACGACCTGACCAAAGCGGCATCCGACCTGATGCGCCTGATCCAGGGCGAGACCTTTCCGGGCAACATCACGCCGGAAATCACCGAAAGCATGATCGAGCTGTCGACCGGCATCTGCCATTCGCACGAGCAGGCCGTCAGCGAGCTGCATGCGATCCGCGACGTGCTCGTGAAGGCAGCCGACCAGCTCAACGTCGGGCTGGCCGGCGGCGGCACGCATGCGTTCCAGCAATGGAGCGACCGGCAGATCTACGATGCGCCGCGCTTCCAGTACATCTCCGAGCTGTACGGCTATCTCGCGAAGCAGTTCACCGTGTTCGGCCAGCACGTGCACATCGGTTGCCCCGATCCCGACAGCGCGCTGTTCCTGCTGCACTCGATGTCGCGCTTCATTCCGCACTTCATCGCGCTGTCCGCGTCGTCGCCATTCGTGCAGAACGTCGATACGGGCTTCCATTCGGCACGCCTGAATTCGGTGTTCGCGTTCCCGCTGTCGGGCCGCGCGCCGTTCGTGCTGACCTGGGACAGCTTCGAGGAGTACTTCACGAAGATGGTGAACACGGGCGTCGTCAATTCGATGAAGGACTTCTACTGGGATATCCGGCCGAAGCCCGGCTACGGCACGATCGAGGTGCGCGTGATGGACACGCCGCTGTCGGTCGACCGCGCGGCGGCGATCGCCTGCTACATCCAGACGCTCGCACGCTACCTGCTGACCGACCGGCCGCTGAAGCTGTCGGAGGACGATTACCTCGTCTACACGTTCAACCGTTTCGAAGCGTGCCGTTTCGGGCTCGAAGGCACCTGCGTGAATCCTCAGACGGGCGAGCGCCGCACGATCGCGGAAGACATCCTCGACACGCTCGACCGAATCGCGCCGCATGCGGCTGCGCTCGGTTCGCGCGCGGCGCTCGACGAGATCGGTGCGCTCGCGAAGGCGCGCGTGAACGACGCATCGTGGTTGAGAACCGTTTTCAAACAGGAAAAATCGCTGAACGAGACGGTCCGGCAGCAGTGCTTACGTTGGCGCGAGTGAAAAAATGTTTTGCAGATTGCGGGATCGACCGCGGCGCGATTCGCTGAATGGCGCTCGCCGCCGCGTCCGGCCGAACGCGTCGCCAGTCGTCCTGAAAATCTGTGGATAACCCGATATTCCACTGCAAAGTCAACGCTCTGCGGGCGGGATAACCCGGTGGATCATCAACGTGCGGCCGGTGGCCGATCCGAACAGGAAAATACCGGCGCGTCCGGCTTCGCGGGCTCGTGACATTGCGCGCACAACGAAAAATTGCGGTTATCCAGCGATTTTCCACAGAGTGCAGGGGATAACTTAGCTGTGCGATTTTCCGCTCTCGCTTAGAATGTCGGCTTTGCGGACACCGGAAACGATGCGTGTCTCTCCGGTCGCCGCGAACGCGACCGCCGCGTGTGCCTCGCGACGGCCGTGCTGACGCACTCGAAAGAGTGCGTCTGTTTTGAGACGGGATTCGATCTCCACACTACGGCCGCTCGGCCAACCGGGCGGCGGCAAAGCGAAA
Source organism: Burkholderia sp. MSMB1078WGS (assembly GCF_001528895.1). Taxonomy (NCBI): domain Bacteria; kingdom Pseudomonadati; phylum Pseudomonadota; class Betaproteobacteria; order Burkholderiales; family Burkholderiaceae; genus Burkholderia; species Burkholderia sp. MSMB1078WGS. The sequence goes on from NZ_LPDI01000031.1 coordinate 50,910, forward strand.
AGACTATGAGCGAAGGCGTTTACGGGAACCAGGCTGCGGGACGTGTGACCCACAGCCTGCTGCGGTTGAGCACGGCCATGCGGAGCGAGGCATGGGATTGGGCGGAAGGCGCTGGCCTCACGCCGACGCAGGGCGAGATTCTCGTGCTGCTGTTGCAGCGCAAGGGCCCGATGCGGCTCGGCGAGATCGCGCGCGAGACGCAGCTCACCGCGGCCACGACGAGCGATGCGGTCAGCACGCTCGAGACGAAGGGGCTCGTCGAGAAGCGCCGTGCGCTGGACGACGGCCGGGCACTGGCCGTGCGCCTGTCGGCGCGTGGCCGCACGGCCGCGAAGAAGGCGCTGCAATGGCCTGAATTCCTGACGAAAGCGGTGGGCAAGCTCGGCGCGGACGAGCAGGGCACGCTGTATCGCGCGCTGCTGAAGACGCTGCGCGAGCTGCAGGTGGCCGGCGCGACGCCGCCGCAACGCATGTGCCTCACGTGCACGCATTTCCAGCCGGGCAAGCTGTCGAAGAAGACCGTGCATCACTGCGCGGCGCTCGACATCTCGATGTCCGACAGCGATCTGCGTCTCGACTGCCCGGTGCAGGAAGAAGCCGACGCGGCGACGCAGAAGAAGACCTGGAAGATTTTCGCTGGCTGACGTCCGTCGATCGACCGGGAGGCCGATGATGAACGCTGAAGTCGTGGCGATCCGCCACGTGCATTTCGAGGATCTCGGGAGCTTCGAGCAGGTGCTCGGCGAACGCGGTCGACGGGTGCGCTATGTCGATGTCGGATCGTCGCGGGTCGAGGTGCTCGACGTGCTCGAGCCGTCGCTGCTCGTCGTGCTCGGCGGGCCGCTCAGCGTGTACGACGATGCGCAGTATCCGACGATCGCGCCGCTGCTGGCGCTCGTGCGCCAGCGCATCGACGCGGGGCTGCCGATCCTCGGCATCTGCCTCGGCGCGCAGTTCATCGCGCGGGCGCTCGGGGCGCACGTCTATCCGGCCGCCCGGCACGAACTCGGCTGGGCGCCGCTGACGCTCACCGATGCCGGCCGCGCGTCGCCGTTGCGCCATCTCGACGGCGCGACGACGTCGATGCTGCACTGGCATGGCGATACGTTCGACCTGCCGGGCGGTGCGATCCATCTCGCGTCGACGCCGGCTTGCCGCCACCAGGCATTCGCATGGGGGCAGCACGTGCTGGCGTTGCAATGTCATCCCGAGATCCGTACCGATCGCTTCGAACCGTGGCTGATCGCGAACGCCGGCGAAATCGCCGCGACGCCCGGCGTCGACGCGCGCCAGTTGCGTGCCGATACCGCGCAGCACGGCCCCGCGCTCGAGACGGCTGCACGGCGCATGTTCGCGGAGTGGCTCGGCAGCGTCGGGCTCTGACGTCGCGGGCAGTCCCGTCCGCTGCAACGGTCGGAACTGGCCTGCATCCGTTGTGGGGCCGGCGCATCGCCGTACACCGCACATTCCGCGCACCGCCGGCATCCCGGCCGGCCGTACCTGACCATCCGCTTACTGTCGATCGCGCCGTCTGCACGCTTCGGGCGTGCGTGCTACGCTCGTCCGCTCTTTCCCTTTCCTGGCGAGCGGCTTCCATGACTGCGCTGTTTTCCCCGTTCACGCTGCGCGGCGTGACCCTTCCGAACCGGATCGTGATTTCCCCGATGTGCCAGTACTCGGCCGAACGCGGGGAAGCGACCGACTGGCACATGATTCACCTCGGCCATCTCGCGCTGTCGGGCGCGGGGCTGCTGTGCATCGAAGCGACCGCGGTGGAACCCGACGGGCGCATCACGCATGGCGACCTCGGCCTGTGGGACGACGTGACCGAAGCCGCGCTGAAGCCGGTGCTGGCCGCGATCCGCAAGCATTCGCCGGTTCGCGTCGCGATGCAGTTGTCGCATGCGGGGCGCAAGGCGTCGAGCGCGGCGCCGTGGGAAGGCGGCCAGCTCGTGCCGGTCGCCGACGGCGGCTGGTTGCCGCACGGGCCGTCGGCCGTGCCGCACAAGGACGGCGAGACGCCGCCGCTCGCACTCGATGCCGCGGGCCTGAACCGTATCCGGGAAGCCTTCGCGGCGTCGGCCAGGCGGGCTGCTCGGCTCGGCATCGATGCGATCGAAGTGCATGCGGCGCACGGCTACTTGCTGCATCAGTTCCTGTCTCCGCTCGCGAACCGGCGCACCGACGAATACGGCGGCTCGCGCGAAAACCGGATGCGGTTTCCGCTCGAGATCTTCGAGATCGTGCGCGCCGCGTTTCCGGAAGACCGGCCGGTCGGCGTGCGCGTGTCCGCGACCGACTGGGTCGAAGGCGGCTGGGAGCTCGACGATACGATCGCGTTCGCGCACGAACTGAAGCGCCGCGGCTGCGACTGGATCGACGTGTCGTCCGGCGGCGTGTCGCCGCTCCAGAAGATTCCGCTGTCGCCCGGTTACCAGGTGCCGTTCGCGCAGGCCGTGAAGCGGGCGGTCGGCATGCCGACGATCGCGGTCGGCCTGATCAACGAACCCGGGCATGCGGACCGGCTGATCGAGGCCGGCGATGCCGATCTCGTCGCGATGGCGCGCGCGATGCTGTACGACCCGCGCTGGCCGTGGCACGCGGCGGCCGAACTCGGCGCGCAGGTGACGGCGCCGCCGCAATACTGGCGCTCGCAACCGCGCGAGCACAAGGCGCTGTTCGGCGACGTCGCATTCGGCCAGCGCTGAGCCCATCGCGCAATATTGCGCGCGATGTTGAACGAAGCAATCGTGAACGTGTAGGATGCGGGTGATTCGCCGCATGCCCCGACGCGGCACCGACCGGTGCCGCGTTTTCGTTTGGCGCGGCGCCCGGCCGCGTTCGCGGTCGCTTCCATTCAAGTCGTCTTCACAAGGATTCGTTCGATGAGTTCACGCAGGATCGCGGTGCGCCGCTCGGGAGTACACGGCAAGGGCGTGTTCGCCGTGGCGCCGATCAAGGCCGGCGAGCGCGTAGTGGAATACAAGGGCGAGCGAATCTCGTGGAAGGAAGCGCTGCGTCGTCATCCGCACGACCCGAGCGAGCCGAATCATACGTTCTACTTCGCACTCGACGAAGGCGGCGTGATCGACGGCAAGATCGACGGCAACAGTGCGCGCTGGATCAACCATTCGTGCGCGCCGAACTGCGAAGCCGAGGAGGTCAAGGGCCGCGTATTCATCCACGCGCTGCGCGACATCGGCCCGGAAGAGGAACTGTTCTACGACTACGGCCTCGTGATCGACGCGAAGCTGACGAAGAAGCTCAAGCGCGAATACGCGTGCCACTGCGGTGCGGAGTCGTGCCGCGGCACGTTGCTCGCGACGTCCGACGAAAGCGGGAAGAAGAAAAAGAAGAAGGACAAGAAGGACGGCAAATCCGCGTCCGGTTCGAAGGACAAGAAGAACCGGAAGTGATGCAGGCGGCAGCGCATTTCGCGCTGCCGCTGTCGTTTCGGCCGACGGGTGGCGCGTCGTAGCGGGCCGTCGTTCGCTTTCCTTCTCCGGCGGGCCGCCCGGTCGAAACGGGCCGACGGCCTCCCGCCGCGAATCGCTCAGTGCGTCGGCGCCGCAGCCGGCATTTCGCCGGCCGGCTTCTCCGTGCGCGCGGCGAGCGGCACCCTCACCACGAAGCGCGAGCCGCCTTCCGGTGCATCCTCGTACGACACGGTGCCGCCGTGCATCGCAATGATGTCGTGCACGATCGCGAGCCCCAGCCCGGCGCCCGTTTCGACGCCGTTGCCGCTTTGCGCGTCGCCGCGGAAGAAGCGCTTGAACAGGTCGGCCTGCTGGTTCGCGGGCACGCCGGGGCCGTTGTCCTCGACGACGATCTCGGCGGCAGGCTGGCTGTCCTCGAGCGCGGCGCGCGCGACGTTCACCGTGATCCGCGCGCCGTCCGGCCGCGCGAGCGGCACGTACTTCAGCGCATTGTCGAGCAGGTTCGCGATCACCTCGCGCAGCAGCACGGGGTTGCCGCGCACGATCAGCGTCTCGTCGTCGCCCGCGTCGTCGCTGCGCTGGAAGCCGAGGTCGACATGCGACGCGAGCGCGCGCGGCACCCATTCGGCGCCCGTCTCGAACGCCATCGCCGCGAGATCGACATCGACGAAGCGCGCGGCCTGTTCGCCCGGCTCGGCACGCGCGAGCGACAGCAACTGGTTGGACAGCCGCACCGCGCGATCCGCGGCCGCGCGCAGCTCGCGCACCGCGGCGAAGGTCTGGTGCGGGTCGCGCGCGACGGCCGCCTGCTCGGCATGCAGCTTCACCGCGGTGAGCGGCGTGCGCAACTGGTGGGCGGCATCGGCGATGAACTTGCGCTGCGCGTCGAGCGCGGTCTTCAGACGGCCGAGCAGCGCGTTCATCGCGCTCGTCAGCGGCCGGATCTCCAGCGGCACGTCGGTTTCGTCGACCGGTTCCAGCGACGTGTGGGTCTGCCGGTTCAGCGAATCGGCCAGATGCGTGAGCGGGCCCAGTTGCTGGTTCACGACGCGCCACACGATGCCCCAGCCCGCGAGCAGCAGCAGCAGCAGCGGCATCATGATCGCGACGAGGAATTCGGCCGCGATCCGGTAGCGGTGCCGCACCGGCTGCGCGACTTCGACGACCATCGGCCGACCGCCTTCGACGTTGTCGACGCGCACCTGCGCGACCCGCACCGCGCGGTTGTCGTACTCGGCCTCGAACACGTACGCGTGATGCATGCGGCGCACGTTGATGCCCTGCAGCGGCAGCTTCGGATCGCCGGCGAGTTCCTGCTCGCCGTCGCTGATCCGGTAGATCAGCGCTTCGGCCGGATCGGAGAACATCGCCTGCGCGAGCGGCGGCACCGTGAACGGCGCGTCGGGGCCGGCGATCTGGATCTGTTTGGAGATGGCGGTCGCGAGATCGGCGAGCGAGCGGTCGATCACGTGCTGCGTGTATTGCCACGCGAGCCAGTAGGCGATCAGGCCGCTCATCAGCGCGAGCATCGACAGCGGAGCGGCGAGGCGCCGGAGCAGCGAGCGGCGCAGGCTGGTGGTCACAGCCGGATCAGAAGACATTTCGACGGGCAAATGGATGGGCGCCGCTCACGGGGAGCGGCGCGGTCGTGCGCCGGGAGCGGCGACGCGGAGCAGCACGCATGCGCCGGCGGCACGCGGCCCGGCCGGCGCGCGGCGTCGCTCAGACGCTCGCCGTCTGGCGGATTTCCTGCAGCAGGTAGCCGAAACCGCGCACCGTGACGATTTCGACCCGGCACTGTTCGAGCTTCTTGCGTACGCGGTGCACGTAGACTTCGATCGCGGTGTCGCCGAGATCGCCGCCGAAGTGCGTGAGGTGATCCTGCAACTGGGCCTTGCTGACGACGCGGCCGTGACGCAGCAGCAGCATCTCGAGCACCGCGAATTCGCGCGGCGACAGTTCGAGCGGCTTGTCGTCGTTGAAGATGCGGCGGTCGACGCCCGACAGCCGGACGCCGCCGAGCGACACTTCCGGACGCGGCATGTCGCTGTGCGGGCCGCTGCGGCGCATCACCGCGCGGATGCGCGCTTCGAGCTCGGCCGGCTCGAACGGCTTGAGCATGTAGTCGTCGGCGCCGGAGTTCAGGCCCTGGATCCGGTCGTTCAGCTCGTCGCGCGCGGTCAGCACGATCACGGGCGTGTGGCGGTTGGTCTGGCGGAAGCGCGTGAGCAGGGTCATCCCGTCGATGCCCGGCAGGCCGAGGTCGAGGATCACGAGTTCGTGGCGGTTCTGTGCCAGCGCCTGTTCGGCAAAAATGCCGTCATGCACCATGTCGACGGTGAAGCCAGCCTGCTCGAGGCTGCTCTGGATACCGCGTGCGATGGGGCGGTCGTCTTCGATCAGAAGGAGTCGCATGAAGTTCGCTCAAGTACAATGGGTTGGCGGTTCAGGCACGCGGACAGCACGAAGCCGTTTCCACAGGGACGCCGCATCGCCTGACATCAAGCATGGCGGCCAGCGAACGATTAGATCCAATCATGTCCGATATTTCGATCCACGACCTAGAAGCCGCGATCAATTTCTGGCGCGCCCGCTCGCCGTCGAGCGGCGACGAACTCAAACTCTGCGAAGAGGCCAGCGCGCTCTCCAAGCCGTATGCGCTGCTGATTGTACAGCGCGAAAGCGCGCTGCAACTGGAAGGATTGGATCCCAAGGCGCGGAAAGCGTACGAGACTTACGTGCGCCTTAAGGATGGCTTGGAAAGCTGAAGGCTTTCGCTGAGTACATCCTAGAAAACGTTTAGCAAAATGAAAAGTTGACGCGCCGCGCATCGAAAGGAGGCGCGGCGGTAGAGGCGATACTCAGGCGCCCGGTTGCGCGTGTGCGGCGGCACCGTCGATGAACCGCGCGAGTTCGATGTCGCGTTCGGTCAGCCCGTCGGCATCGTGGGTCGACAGCGTGACGTCGACACGGTTGTACACGTTGAACCATTCCGGATGGTGATTCATCTCCTGCGCCTTGATCGCGACACGCGTCATGAAGCCGAATGCCTCGTTGAAATCGGCGAAGCGCAGGCGGCGCTGGATCGCGTCGCGGCCCGGCACGGCCGTCCAGAGCGGCAGGCCTTCGAGCCGGGTCTTGCGTTCTTCGGATGTGAGCTTGTGGATCATCTTGCACCTCTCGTTCGGTAACGGTGTCCGCCCGCGGCTGCGCCGCGCGGCGAAGCCGGCATCGTTCATTGTTTCATAGTTGCGGGAAGGGCGACGGGTAGCCGGCGACGGGCAGCCGGCAGGTGCCGCGCGCCCAGCGCATCACGCGTCGTCGTCGTCCGACCAGCCTTCGCCCGTGCCGCGATGCAGCACGCGGTCGGTCTCGAGCACCGCGCCGGCCGCGAATTCGGGCAATGCCGCGAGCCGGCCAGCCAGTGCGCGGCCGTCGACGTCGGCGAGCGCGAACAGTTGCGCGAAATCGTCGATCACGAAGTAAGTCTTCTGGAACGTGTCGATCCGGTACTTCGTGCGCATCACGCGCTCGAGGTCGAACCCGAGCCGGTTCGGCGCCGCGCTTTCGAGGCTGTACAGGCTTTCGCCCTTGCTCGATACGATCCCGGCGCCGTAGATCGACAGCCCGTCGACCGCGCGCGGGTCGCGGATCAGCCCGAATTCGACCGTATACCAATAGAGGCGCGCGAGCCGCGCCAGCGCCGCTTCGTCGTCGGCAACCGCGAGCGCCGTGCGGCCATACGCCTGCATGTAGTCGGCGAACACCGGATCGATCAGCAGCGGCACGTGGCCGAACAGGTCGTGGAAGCAGTCGGGTTCCTGCAGGTAGTCGAGCTGGTCGGGACGGCGCATCCACCAGGTGACGGGAAAACGCCGGTTCGCGAGGTGCTCGAAGAACACGCGGTCGGGCACGAGGCCCGGCACCGCCACGATTTCCCAGCCGGTCGCGGGCTTCAACTGGCGGTTCACGTCGGCGAACGACGGCACGCGATCGGCCGGCAGCTCGATCTTGCCGAGCCCGGCGACGAATGCATCGCACGCGCGGCCGCGCAGCAGCGCTGACTGGCGCGCATAGAGCTGCTTCCACACCGCGTGGTCGACCCGGCCGTAGCGCTGAAGCGGCTGGTCGATGGTGAAATCGGCGCGGGTTTCGAGGCCCGCGTCGAACTGCTCCTGCAGTTTCGCGGTGACGACGGTGGACATGATCAGGCTCTGCACGCTGTGGTTGGGATCATGCAAGTGTAGAGCGGGCTGTGCGCGGATTGGGCGCATAGTTGGCGTTGAATTGCTTGATAATGCGATAATCGCGCATCAAATCAGGAATCGATGCGGAGAATACTCATGCTGGAACTCGATCACTTCGATCTCGCGCTGCTGGACGTGCTGCAGCGCTTCGGTCGCGCGACCCATCAGCAGCTGGGCGAGGAGGTGCCGCTGTCGCCGTCGCAGATCGGCCGGCGGTTGCAGCGGCTCGAGGCGGCCGGCGTGATCGAAGGCTACCGCGTGATGCTGCGGCCCGAAAAGCTCGGCCTCGGCGTGACCGCGTTCACGAGCCTGAAGCTCAAGCATCACGGCGATTCGATCATCGAGCAGTTCCAGCAGCAGATCGACGTGCTGCCGGAAGTGCTCGAATGCCATGCGGTGGTCGGCGATGCCGACTACCTGCTGCGGATCGTCGCGCCGGATCTCAACGCGCTGTCGCAGTTCGTGATGAAGAAGCTGATGCGCGTACCGGGCGTCGACAGCGTGCGCTCGAACATCGTGCTGACGACCTTCAAGCGCAACGGCGCGCTGCCGCTCGCGCATCTGGCGCCTGGCGCCGCGTGACGGGGAGGAGCCGCGGCGCCGGCGCCGAGGGCGGCCCGCGCGGGGCGCCCTCGGTGGGGCCGGATCAGGCCGTTTCGGGGCGGGTGTCGGCGTTCAGCAGATCGACGTACGCGACCGCGACGAGATCGTCCTGCGCCACGCCGAGCTTCGCGAACACCTCGTGCGCTTCGGCTTCGCCGCCGGCTTCGTCGTCGTCCGGGCCGAGCACGACTTCGAGCTCGATGAAATCGCCGAGCCCGTCGACGCGGTCGAGGTGGATGCGCGTGCGGCCCGCGAGGTACACGTGCCGCTCCTTCGTCACGATCCCGCGCGTGGTCAGCGCGGTTGCGAGCAGCGAATGCATCGCATCGGGGTTCGTCACCGGGCTGCGCGTGTAGTACGACGCCTTCGGGCCGTCGCGGTCGTCGCGCTGATAGAAGATCAGCTCGGCCGGCGTGCCGTCCTCGAAGCGGCGCAGCTTCAGTCGGCCGCGCGGTACGTCGTAGAAGAAATCCTGCTGGCGGTAGAACAACGGCGCTTCGGTCGCGAACTGAGCCGCCTGTTCGCGCAGCCGGTCGAATTCACGGGCGCGGGCTTTGATCTCGATGTTGCGGGCCATGCGGGTCTCCTTCAATCGGGGTCTCGCGGTGTGCGAACGCACAATCTAGCAAAAAGCCTGCGATGGCGGCGTGACGAGCGGACGGCACGCGGCGACACGACGCGGGGCGGGCGATCGATCCGTAACGGCGACCCGCGGAATGCGTCGGGCACCGAAACCCGCTGCGCGAGCGGCCGCGTCGACATCAGCAACGCTCATATCGCCCACTGTGCTTCGATCAGCCGCAGCGCGGCCGCGATCGCGGGTTCGTCGCGCCGCTCGGCGAGCGTCACGAACGTCAGTTCGGTCGGCACCGTCACGCGCTCGACGATCGTCAGCGCATGCGCGTGCGCTTCGGCCAGCGCAGTCGAATCGCGCGCGAGCGTCAACCCGATCCCCGATTTGACGAGGTCGAGCATCGATTGCTCCTGGTCGACCTCGGCGACCTTCACCGGCTGCGCACCGGCGTCCGCGAAACGCCGCGACAACAGCCGGTGGTGCGCGGACGCCGGCGGCGTCCAGATCCACGGCAGCGCGGCGAGCGCGCGCCAGTCGTGCGCGCGCTGCACGCGCTCCTTCCAGCCGGCCGGCGCGAGCACGCGGTACTGGAAATGGGTGAGCGCGAGGGTGTGGAACAGCGCGCCGTCGAGCGGATCGTCCTCGCCCGGCCGGCCGATGTAGTAGCCGACGTCGAGCGCCTGCGCGCGCACCTGTTCGATCACCCAGCCGGACATTCCGTGCCGCAGCGCGGTCTCGATTTGCGGATGGGTCTCGACCAGCGCGCGGAGAAAGCCGCCGAGCCGCAGGAACTCCGGGTCGAGAATCGTGCCGATCCGCAGCCGGCCGCGCACCTCGTGCCGCAGCGCGGCGGCGGCGCGCTGCACGTCGGCGGCCGCGGCGAGCGCGCGTTCCGCATGCGGCAGCAGCGTCTGGCCGTCGCGCGTGAGCGCGAGCCCGCGCGACGTACGCGTGAACAGCGCGACGCCGAGCGTTTCCTGCAGATGCTTGATCTGCAGGCTGACGGCCGGCTGCGTCAGGTGCAGCTGCGCGGCGGCGCGCGTCAGGTTGCCTTCGCGCGCGACCGTCGCGAACGCGCGGAGCAGGGTGAGATCCATCGTCGTGATATGAGCGCGGCTTATAACGCAGTTCAGCATAACTCATTGGATCGGCGGCTGGCGCCCGGAGTACGCTACGTCGATCGCGTCGCCCGCGACGCATAAAAAAAGGAAGGAGACACGCCGTGAGTACTCAACGCACGCTCGAGGGCGAATTCGACTACGTGATCGTCGGCGCGGGCACCGCGGGCTGCGTGCTCGCGAACCGCCTGACCGAGGATCCCGACATCAGCGTGCTGCTGCTCGAAGCGGGCGGCAAGGACGACTATCACTGGATTCATATCCCGGTCGGCTATCTGTACTGCATCGGCAACCCGCGCACCGACTGGCTGTACAAGACGCAGCCCGAAGCGGCGCTCAACGGCCGCGCGCTGTCGTATCCGCGCGGCCGCGTACTGGGCGGCTGCTCGTCGATCAACGGGATGATCTACATGCGCGGCCAGCGCGAGGACTACGACAACTGGGCGCAGGAAACCGGCGACGCCGGCTGGTCGTGGGACAGCGTGCTGCCGATCTTCAAGCGCAGCGAGGATCACCATGCGGGCGCGAGCGACGCGCACGGCGCGGGCGGCTACTGGCGCGTCGAGAAGCAGCGGCTGCGCTGGGAGATCCTCGAATCGTTCGCACAGGCCGCGCAGCAGACGGGCATCCCCGCCACCGACGATTTCAACCGCGGCGACAATGCCGGGGTCGGTTACTTCGAAGTGAACCAGAAGCGCGGCGTGCGCTGGAATACGTCGAAGGCGTTCCTGCGGCCCGCGATGGCGCGCCCGAACCTGACCGTGATCACCGGCGCGCACGCGCAGCGCGTGATCTTCGACGGGCGGCGCGCAGTCGGCGTCGAATACCGCGGCGGCGGCACCGATTACGTCGCGCGGGCGCGGGCGGAAGTGCTGCTGACGTCGGGCGCGGTGAATTCGCCGCAACTGCTCGAACTGTCGGGCATCGGCGACGGCCGGCGGCTGCAGGCGCTCGGCATCGACGTCGTGCAGGATCTGCCGGGCGTCGGCGAAAACCTGCAGGACCACCTGCAATTGCGGATGGCGTTTCGCGTCGACGGCGTGCGCACGCTCAACACGCTGTCCGCGCACTGGTGGGGCAAGCTGATGATCGGCGCCGAATACGCGCTGCTGCAGCGCGGGCCGATGTCGATGGCGCCGTCGCAACTGGGCGCATTCGCGAAATCGGACCCGGACGATCCCGCACTCACGCGCCCCGATCTCCAGTACCACGTGCAGCCGCTGTCGCTCGAACGTTTCGGCGAGCCGCTGCACGGCTTCAACGCCTTTACGGCGTCGGTCTGCCATTTGCGGCCGACGTCGCGCGGCAGCGTGCACGTCACGAGCGCCGATCCGGGCTGCGCACCGGCGATCGCGCCGAACTATCTGTCGACCGATCACGATCGGCACGTCGCCGCGAACGCGCTGCGCCTCACGCGCCGGATCGCGTCCGCGCCGGCGCTCGCGCGCTATCGTCCCGAGGAAGTCCTGCCGGGCCCGCAGTACCGGACCGAGGCCGAACTGATCGATGCGGCCGGCGCCGTCGGCACGACGATCTTCCACCCGGTCGGCACCTGCCGGATGGGGCGCGCCGACGACGCGCGCGCGGTAGTCGACAGCCGGCTGCGCGTGCGCGGCATCGCCGGGTTGCGGATCGTCGATGCGTCGGTGATGCCGTTCATCACGTCGGGCAACACCAATTCGCCGACGCTGATGATCGCCGAGCGCGCGAGCGACATGATTCGTGCCGACCGCCGTGCGGCGCGCGAAACGACGCCGGTGCGCACCGAGGCCGCGGTGACGGCTGCATGACGGCCCGCTGACACGCGCGCCAGCGGCCGTCATGCGAATACCCGCTCGCTGATTCGATATGCGAAACAAGCTGCCGTCGCTTTCGCTCGAACGGCAAGATCCGTGCAAGCCGCGCCGTCGCGCGGTTTTTTTCGGCGTGTGGGTGCCACGTCTTGCAACAGGTCAACGCGTGATGATGCACGTATCAAAAAAACGCGGTGAAAAACCGTGCGCAGCCGCGTCCGACAAGGCGGCCACCCCTATAAGTGCAAATCCCGATGATTGCACTGCACCAACGGCGCGACAATGTTGCGCAATGTGCATACGCGTCGGCGCGGGAGACCAACCCTCGAGGCGTACCACGGCGCCCGGGGGCAGCCCGCTGATCCGCTGACCCGTTCGCGGCCGCTCGCGCCAGGCTTCCCGGTGCTTCGCCTGACTTCGTACGGAAGGGAACATGATTCTCGGCGACACGATTCTGGAAACACGCGGACTGACGAAGGAATTCAGGGGCTTCACCGCCGTGAATGGCGTCAACCTGCGTGTGCGGCGCGGTGCGATCCACGCATTGATCGGGCCGAACGGCGCGGGCAAGACCACCTGTTTCAACCTCCTCACCAAATTTCTGACGCCGACAGCCGGCCAGATCGTCTTCAACGGCATCGACATCACCGACGAGCGGCCCGCGCAGGTCGCGCGGCGCGGCATCATCCGCTCGTTCCAGATCTCGGCCGTGTTTCCGCACCTGAGCGCGCTGCAGAACGTGCGCATCGGCCTGCAGCGGGCACTCGGCACCGAATTCCATTTCTGGCGCAGCGAACGCACGCTGAAGCGGCTCGACGATCGCGCGATGGATCTGCTCACGCAGGTCGGCCTCACCGATTTCGCACACGTGCCGACCGTCGAGCTCGCCTACGGCCGCAAGCGCGCGCTCGAGATCGCGACGACGCTCGCGATGGAGCCCGAGCTGATGCTGCTCGACGAGCCCACGCAGGGGATGGGCCACGAGGACGTCGACCGCGTGACCGCGCTGATCAAGAAGGTCGCGAGCGGCCGCACGATCCTGATGGTGGAACACAACATGAACGTGATCGCGGGGATCTCCGACACGATCACCGTCCTGCAACGCGGCGAGGTGCTGGCCGAAGGCTCGTATGCGGAAGTGTCGAAGAATCCGCTCGTCATCGAGGCCTACATGGGCAGCGCCGATGCAGCGCTCGCGGGGGCGCACGCATGAAGCACAGCGAACGGGAGGAACGCGAATTGAGCGGCGTCGAGAGCGGTACGCCTGCGCTGGAGATCACGGGCCTGGAGGCCTGGTACGGGGAATCCCACATCTTGCACGGCGTCGATCTGACCGTGCATCGCGGCGAGGTCGTCACGCTGCTCGGCCGCAACGGCGCGGGCCGCACGACGACGTTGCGCGCGATCATGGGCCTCACGGGCCGCCGCGCCGGATCGATCAAGGTCGCGGGCCACGAGACGATCGGCCTCGCGACGCACCGCATCGCCCATTACGGCATCGGCTACTGCCCGGAGGAGCGCGGGATCTTCTCGAGCCTGTCGTGCGAGGAGAACCTGATGCTGCCGCCGCTGATCGGGCCGCACGAGCACGCGATGTCGCTCGACGAGATCTACGCGATGTTCCCGAACCTCGCGTCGCGCCGGCAGAGCCAGGGCACGCGGCTGTCGGGCGGCGAGCAGCAGATGCTCGCGGTCGCGCGGATCCTGCGCACCGGCGCGAACCTGCTGCTGCTCGACGAGATCTCCGAAGGCCTGGCGCCGGTGATCGTGCAGGCGCTCGCACGGATGATCGTCGCGCTGAAGGCGCGCGGCTACACGATCGTGATGGTCGAACAGAATTTCCGCTTCGCCGCACCGCTCGCCGACCGCTTCTACGTGATGGAGCACGGCCGCATCGTCGAGCATTTCCGTGCATCCGAACTGGAAGGCAAGATGCCGATCCTGCACGACCTGCTCGGCGTGTGACGCCGCTCCGTTTCCGTTGCCGCTAGCCGTGGCGGCTCTCGAACAACCACAACGCATCAGAACAACAGGAGACGTCAATGAAAATGAAGACCCTCGCACAGGCCTGTCTCGCGCTCGCGGCCGCCGCGTTCACCGCCGGCGCCGCCCACGCGGCGGATACCGTGAAGATCGGCTTCATCACCGACATGTCGGGGCTTTACGCGGATATCGACGGGCAGGGCGGTCTCGAGGCGATCCGCATGGCGGTCGCGGACTTCGGCGGCAAGGTGCTCGGCAAGCCGATCGAGGTCGTCTACGCCGACCACCAGAACAAGGCCGACATCGCCGCGTCGAAGGCGCGCGAATGGATGGACCGTGGCGGGCTCGACCTGCTGGTCGGCGGCACGAACTCGGCCACCGCGCTGTCGATGAACCAGGTCGCGGCCGAGAAGAAGAAGGTCTACATCAACATCGGCGCAGGCGCCGACACGCTGACCAACGAGCAGTGCACGCCGTACACGGTCCACTACGCGTACGACACGATGGCGCTCGCGAAGGGCACCGGTTCGGCGGTGGTGAAGCAGGGCGGCAAGAGCTGGTTCTTCCTGACGGCCGACTACGCGTTCGGCAAGGCGCTCGAGAAGAACACGTCGGACGTCGTGAAGGCGAACGGCGGCCAGGTGCTCGGCGCGGTGCGTCACCCGCTGTCCGCGTCGGATTTCTCGTCGTTCCTGCTGCAGGCGCAGGCGTCGAAGGCGCAGATCCTCGGCCTCGCGAACGCGGGCGGCGACACGATCAACTCGATCAAGGCCGCGAAGGAGTTCGGCATCACGAAGACGATGAAGCTCGCCGCGCTGCTGATGTTCATCGACGACGTGCACAGCCTCGGCCTCGAAACGACGCAGGGCCTCGTGCTGACCGACAGCTGGTACTGGAATCGCGACGCGGCGTCGCGCCAGTGGGCGCAGCGCTACTTCGGCAAGATGAAGAAGATGCCGTCGAGCCTTCAGGCGGCCGACTACTCGTCGGTGACGACGTACCTGAAGGCCGTGCAGGCCGCCGGTACGACCGACTCCGACAAGGTGATGGCCGAGCTGAAGAAGATCAAGATCAGCGACTTCTACGCGAAGGGCTATATCCGCCAGGACGGCAGCATGATCCACGACATGTACCTGATGGAAGTCAAGAAGCCGTCGGAATCGAAGGAGCCGTGGGACTACTACAAGGTGCTCGCGACGATTCCGGGCGAGCAGGCGTTCGGCACCAAGCAGGAAACGCGCTGCGCGTTGTGGAAGTAAGCATCGCGTAGCGGCGCGCCCGGGCGCGCCGCACGGTGGCGGCTGCGGCGAGGTGCCCGCTGCGCCGCCCGCGTGCGCGACGCATGAAGGTTGCGCACGCAACGACACTCATTCTGACGGCTAAGTCGATGGAAATCTTTGGCATTCCGTTGCCGGCGATGCTGAGCCAGTTGCTGCTCGGCCTCGTCAACGGCTCGTTCTACGCGATCCTGAGCCTCGGGCTCGCGGTGATCTTCGGGCTGCTCAACGTGATCAACTTCGCGCACGGCGCACTGTTCATGCTGGGCGCGATGCTCGCGTGGATGGGCCTGTCGTATTTCGGGCTGCCGTACTGGGCGATGCTCGTGCTCGCGCCGGTGCTCGTCGGCGCGTTCGGGATCGCGATCGAGCGCTCGATGCTGCGCTGGCTGTACAAGCTCGATCACCTGTACGGGCTGCTGCTCACGTTCGGCCTCACGCTGGTGGTCGAAGGCGTGTTCCGGTCGATCTACGGATCGTCCGGCCAGCCGTACGACGTGCCGTCGCAGTTGTCCGGCGCGACCAACCTCGGCTTCATGTTCCTGCCGAACTATCGCGCGTGGGTCGTCGTCGCGTCGCTCGCGGTGTGCCTCGCGACGTGGTTCGTGATCGAGAAGACGCGGCTCGGCGCGTACCTGCGCGCGGGCACCGAGAACCCGAAGCTCGTCGAGGCGTTCGGTGTGAACGTGCCGATGATGATCACGCTCACCTACGGCTTCGGCGTCGCGCTCGCCGCGTTCGCGGGCGTGCTGGCCGCGCCGGTGATCCAGGTGTCGCCGCTGATGGGCCAGCCGATGATCATCACCGTGTTCGCGGTGGTCGTGATCGGCGGGATGGGCTCGATCCTCGGCTCGATCGTCACGGGCCTGATGCTCGGCGTGATCGAGGGCTTCACGCGCGTGTTCTATCCCGAAGCGTCGGCCACCGTCGTGTTCGTGATCATGGCGATCGTGCTGCTGTTCCGCCCGGCGGGCCTCTTCGGCAAGGAAAAATGATGCAGAGAAAAGTGCTCTACGGCGTGCTGCTCGCCGCACTGCTCGCCGCGCCATTCATCGGCGCGTATCCGGTGTTCGTGATGAAGGTGCTCGCCTTCGCGCTGTTCGCGGCCGCGTTCAACCTGCTGATCGGCTATACGGGGCTGCTGTCGTTCGGCCATGCGATGTTCCTCGCGACGGCCGGTTATGTGACCGGCTATTCGATGCAGACGTTCGGTTTCACGCCGGAGCTCGGCGTGCTGGCCGGCACCGTCGTCGCGACGCTGCTCGGGCTCGTCGTCGGGCTGTTCGCGATCCGCCGGCAGGGCATCTACTTCGCGATGATCACGCTCGCGTTCGCGCAGATGGTCTACTTCATCTATCTGCAGGCGCCGTTCACGCACGGCGAGGACGGCCTGCAGGGCGTGCCGCGCGGCCGCCTGTTCGGGCTGCTCGACCTGTCGAACGACGTCGCGCTGTACTACGTCGTGCTGGCGGTGGTCGTCGCCGCGTGCGCGTTCATCGTGCGGGTCGTCCATTCTCCGTTCGGCCAGGTGCTCGTCGCCATCAAGGAGAACGAAGCGCGCGCGATCTCGCTCGGCTACGACACCGACCGCTTCAAGCTGCTCGCGTTCATCCTGTCGGCCGCGCTCGCGGGGCTGGCCGGCTCGCTGAAGGTGCTCGTGCTCGGCTTCGAGACGCTGTCGGACGCGTACTGGACGATGTCGGGCCTCGTCGTGCTGATGACGCTCGTCGGCGGGATGGGCACGCTGTTCGGGCCGCTGCTGGGCGCCGCGCTGATCGTGGCGCTGGAGGACCGGCTCGGCGACATCGGCGAATGGCTCGCGTCGACGACGGGCGTCGCGTGGTTCCATTCGCTCGGCGAATCGGCGACGATCGTCACCGGGCTGATCTTCATCGCATGCGTGCTGGCCTTCCGGCGCGGCATCGTCGGCGAGATGGTCGCGCGGATCAAGCCGTTGAGAGCCTCGTCGTGAGCAGGCCGTGCGCAACGCCGCGCGTTGATGCGAAGCACCATCCGGCGCGTCCGGCAAGGGCGTTGCGGCGGGTTCGGGCAGGCGCCGCGCGGCAGGCTGGTGCCCCATTTTCGTGCGGCGATGCACCATAGGGGTAAATGCTAAGTTGTCGTGGTGCTTAAGCCTCTTTAAGATTCGCCTTAGTTCTGATGCACCGCGAAACGAATTTGCAGGTGGAGAACGAGGAGACAATCGAGGCACAAAGTGCCCGGACCCCAAAGCGCTGTTGGACGGAATCCAACAGCGCTTTTTCATTTCCGTGCACGGATTCCATCGATGGTGCATCGGCCCGCGTGACGGCCATCTTCCGCGTTTGCATTCGCACCGCGTCTTTTCCGCGCTTCGCCGCGTCCCCCCGTTTTTCCCTTTCCGCGATCGTTAACACACGATGCGCAATCCCGCACAGGCGCTTCGGGCTTACCCGGTTGGCGTGCGCGAAAGGCGTCCGTTACACTCGGCTTTCGCCGACCGTGCGGTCGGGAAAATCGGTCGGCAGTTCTCCTACACGCACAATGCAGAAGAGGGAGTACGGTTGGATGAGCAGCGCAGCGCGGTGGATCGGGGCAGGAGAGGCGGCGGGCGCCGCTCGTTCGTCATCGGGTGCGCGATGGGTCGTCGCGGCATTCCCGAGCCGTCCTGCGGCCTGTATGCGCGCCCCGGCGCCAGCGCGGGTCGTTGTGCTCGCATCCGTATCCGCATCGTCATGAGCCGCCGGTTTTCCGACGTTTCATCGCGTGCGTACCGGGCCGCATCGGGCCGGTACGGCGGCCGTTTCCGCCATCGTTGCGCACGCACCGATTTTCCGCGCGATCCCGCCTTTATTCGCTTTCTTCATCCTGACGACATTGCTGCTGCGCATCGTGATGGCCGAATGACCGTTTCGGCCGGCATGCGGCCCATGGGGGCGGCGTCACGGGAAAACGAGCATGGGCGCGGATGGACTAGATAATTAAGATATTAACTTGTTTATGGGGACCGGGAGCCGCCCGAGCGACCCGTGGTTTTTTCGAGCAGCGTTTGGAGACAACGTAAATGAAGATGAATCGATGGATGGAGGCCATGCTTGCCGCGGGCCTCGTGTGTGCGGCGGCCACGGCGTCGGCGCAGGTCAAGATCGGCGTGACGCTGTCGGCTACGGGCCCGGCCGCCTCGCTCGGGATTCCGGAAAAGAACACGATCGCGCTGCTGCCGAAGGAAATCGCGGGCAAGAGCGTGCAGTACATCGTGCTCGACGACGCCTCCGACACGAGCCGCGCGGTGCAGAACGTGCGCAAGCTGATCGACGAGGACCACGTCGACGCGATCATCGGCTCTTCCGTCACGCCGAACTCGCTCGCGATGCTCGATCCCGTGTCGCAGGGCAAGACGCCGGCGATTTCGCTCGCGGCGAGCGCGCAGATCATCGCGCCGATGGACGCGAAGCGCGCGTGGATGTTCAAGGTGCCGCAGAACGATCAGCTGATGGCCGACGCGATCGCCGGCTACATGGCGAAGCACGGCGTGAAGACAGTCGGTTTCATTGGCTTCGCCGATGCCTATGGCGACAGCTGGTACAAGACGTTCGACGCGGCGGCCGCGAAGAACGGGCTGAAGCTGGTGTCGAACGAGCGCTACAACCGGACCGATGCATCGGTGATGGGGCAGGTGCTGAAGCTGCTGGGCTCGAACCCGGATGCGGTGCTGATCGCGGGCTCGGGCACGCCGGCGGCGCTGCCGGCCAAGACGCTGAAGGAGCGCGGCTACAAGGGTAAGGTGTATCAGACGCACGGCGTCGCGAACAACGATTTCCTGCGCGTGTGCGGCAAGGATTGCGAAGGCGAGATCCTGCCGGCCGGCCCCGTGCTCGTGACCGACCAATTGCCCGATTCGAATCCGGTGAAGAAGCCGGCGCTCGGCTACAAGGCCGCGTACGAGAAGGCCTACGGCGCGGGTTCGCTGTCGACGTTCGGCGGCCATGCGTGGGATGCGGGCTTGCTGCTGCAGCGGGCGATCCCGGAAGCGCTGAAGAAGGGCCAGCCGGGCACCGAGGCGTTCCGCGAAGCGCTGCGCGCGTCGCTCGAAAGCGTGAAGGATCTGCCCGTCTCTCACGGCGTGATCAACATGACGGCGACCGATCACAACGGCTTCGACACGCGTGCGCGCGTGATGGTGCAGATCGTCGACGGCAAGTGGAAGTTGCAGGCCGAGTAAGCATCACGTGAAACCGGCGCACGCGGCGCGAACGGCGCCGCGCGTGCCGTCGGCGGGGTGGCGCGCCTGAGACGGCCGCACCCGTGCCGCCTGGAACCGCCGGGGCTCGCCGCATGGCGCGCGAGGTGCCGATCGCTTCGCGCGCGTCCCGAGCGTTTTCGCTTTTCGTTTCTCCGCAGCATTCTCTCGATACACGAAACGTATGGATCTCTCGATTGCGGCGATCCTCGCGCAAGACGGCATCACGACCGGCGCCATTTACGCATTGTTGTCGCTGGCGCTCGTGCTGGTGTTTTCCGTCACGCGGGTGATCTTCATTCCCCAGGGCGAATTCGTCGCCTACGGTGCGCTGACGCTGGCCGCGTTGCAGGCGCAGAAATTCCCCGCCACCTGCTGGCTGCTGTTCGTGATGGGCATTGCGTGCTTCCTGCTGGAAGTCGGCGGCCTGATCCGCCATCGCGAACGTCGTCACCCGCTCGGCCGCACGCTCGCGACGCTGGCGAGCCGCTACGTGCTGCTGCCGCTCGCGGTGTTCGCGCTCACGCGCAGCTTTGCCGCGCAGCCGTTGCCGATGCTCGCGCAGATCGCGCTGACGCTCGCGATCGTCGTGCCGATGGGGCCGTTCGTCTACCGGCTCGTGTACCAGCCGATCGCCGAAGGTACGACGCTGCTGCTGCTGATCGTGTCGGTCGCCGTCCATTTCGCGATGGTCGGCCTCGGCCTCGTGATGTTCGGTGCGGAGGGCTCGCGCACCGCCGGATTTTCGGACGCGTCGCTCGCGATCGGCAGCATGACGGTATCGGTGCAGAGCATCCTGGTCGTCGTCACGGCGCTCGTGCTGATCGGCGCGCTCTACGTGTACTTCGGCCGCACGATCGCCGGCAAGGCGCTGCGCGCGACGTCGGTGAACCGGCTCGGTGCGCGGCTCGTCGGCATCGGCACGACCGAAGCCGGGCGGCTCGCGTTCACGTTCGCGGCAGGGCTCGGCGTGCTGTCGGGGATCCTCGTCGGCCCGCTGACGACGATCTACTACGACTCGGGCTTCCTGATCGGCTTGAAGGGCTTCGTCGGCGCGATCATCGGCGGGCTCGTCAGCTACCCGCTCGCGGCCGCCGGCTCGCTGCTCGTCGGCGTGCTCGAATCGTATTCGTCGTTCTGGGCGAGCGCATACAAGGAGGTGATCGTGTTCACGCTGATCATTCCGGTGCTGCTGTGGCGGAGCTTCGTGACGCCGCATGCGGAAGAGGAAGAGGAGTGACGCGATGAAGACGATGGTACGCAACAAGACCTTCTGGCTGTTTCTCGTCGTGCTGTTCGCGCTGCCGGTGCTGCCCGGTGCGCTACAGGTGCCCGAGTACTGGATCACGCTGCTGAACTACATCGGCCTGTATGCGATCGTCGCGATCGGGCTCGTGCTGCTGACGGGCGTCGGCGGGATGACGAGCTTCGGGCAGGCCGCGTTCGTCGGCATCGGCGCGTATGCGACCGCGTTCCTGACGACGCGGTACGGCGTGTCGCCGTGGCTCGCACTGATCGTCGGCGTCGTGCTGACGGCGCTCGTCGCGCTCATGCTCGGCGCCGTGACGATGCGGCTGTCCGGGCACTTCCTGCCGCTCGGCACGATCGCGTGGGGCCTCGCGCTGTTCTATCTGTTCGGCAACCTCGAACTGCTCGGCAAGTACGACGGGATCAACGGGATTCCGGCGCTGAACCTGTTCGGCATCCGGCTCGACAGCGGCCGCAGCTTGTATT
This sequence comes from Burkholderia sp. MSMB1078WGS, assembly GCF_001528895.1. Classification (NCBI taxonomy): domain Bacteria; kingdom Pseudomonadati; phylum Pseudomonadota; class Betaproteobacteria; order Burkholderiales; family Burkholderiaceae; genus Burkholderia; species Burkholderia sp. MSMB1078WGS. Next base: position 71,895 of record NZ_LPDI01000031.1, read on the forward strand.
TCCTCATCTGGGCCGTGGTGCTGGCCGCAATCGTGTCGGTGCAGAACCTGCTCAACAGCCGACCCGGCCGCGCGATCCGCGCGCTGCGCGGCGGCGGCGTGATGGCCGAGGCGATGGGCGTGAACACCGCGTGGATGCGCGTGGTGATCTTCGTCTACGCCGCCGTGCTCGCGGCGGTATCGGGCTTCCTGTACGCGCACCTGCAGCGCGCGGTGAACCCGACGCCGTTCGGCCTGAACCACGGGATCGAATTCCTGTTCATGGCGGTGGTGGGCGGCGTGTCGCACGTATGGGGCGCGGTGCTGGGCGCGGCGATCCTCACCGTGCTGCAGGACTACCTGCAGACGCTGCTGCCGAAGCTGCTCGGTTCGGAAGGCAACTTCGAGATCATCGTGTTCGGCGTACTGATGGTGCTGCTGCTGCAGTACGCGCGCCAGGGCGTATGGCCGTTCGTCGCGAGGCTGTTCCCGCGCGGGCCGCGCGCGCATGTGCCGGAGCAGGCCGACCCGCTGCCGCAGCGCGCGAAGCCCGTGCCCGGCGAACCGCTGCTCGTCGTCGACGGCGCGCGCAAGCAGTTCGGCGGGCTCGTGGCCGTCAACGACGTCAGCTTCGACGTGAAAGCGGGGCAGATCGTCGGGCTGATCGGCCCGAACGGCGCGGGCAAATCGACCACGTTCAATCTCGTGACCGGCGTGCTGAAGCCGACCGGCGGTGCGATCACGTTTCGCGGCGAGCGCATCGACGGGCTGACGTCGCGTCAGGTGGTCCGTCGCGGCATCGGTCGCACGTTCCAGCACGTGAAGCTGTTGCCGGCGATGACGGTGCTCGAGAACGTCGCGATCGGCGCCCATCTGCGCGGTCATACGGGCGTGTGGCGCAGCATCGCGCGGCTCAATGCGCACGAGGAAGCGCAGTTGCTGGCCGAAGCCGCACGCCAGATCTGCCGCGTCGGGCTCGAGAAGCACATGTACGACGAAGCGGGCAGCCTTGCGCTCGGTCAGCAGCGGATTCTCGAAATCGCACGGGCGCTGTGCTGCGATCCGACATTGCTGCTGCTCGACGAGCCCGCTGCCGGCCTGCGTTACCAGGAGAAGCAGCAACTCGCCGACCTGCTGCGGCGGCTGAAGGCCGAAGGCATGAGCGTGTTGCTCGTGGAACATGACATGGATTTCGTGATGAACCTCACCGACCGGCTGGTGGTGATGGAGTTCGGTACGCGGATCGCGGAAGGGCTGCCGCAGGATGTGCAGCAGGATCCGGCCGTGCTCGAAGCGTACCTGGGCGGGGTGGAGTGATGACGGACACGACGATGCCGATTCTCGAAGTACGCGGCCTGGCGGTGCGGTACGGGAAGGTAGAGGCGCTGCATGGTGCCGCCATCAAGGTCGGAGCGGGGCAGATCGTCAGCGTGATCGGTCCGAACGGGGCCGGTAAATCGACGCTGCTGAACGCGATCATGGGCGCGCTGCCGATAACGGGGCACGCGTCGGGCGCGGTCGTGTATCGCGGCAGCGATGTCGGTGCGCTGCCGGTCGAGCAGCGCGTCGCGCGCGGGATGTGTCTCGTACCGGAGAAGCGCGAGCTGTTCGGCACGATGACGGTCGAGGACAACCTCATATTGGGCGCATATCGGCGCAAGCAGGCAGGGGAAGCGAACTTCCTCGACCAGCTCGATCACGTATTCGCGCTGTTTCCGCGGCTGAAGGAGCGCCGCAGGCAGGCGGCCGGTACGCTGTCGGGCGGCGAGCGGCAAATGTTGGCGGTCGGACGTGCGCTGATGGGCAAGCCCGACCTGCTGATGCTCGACGAGCCGAGCCTTGGGCTGGCGCCGCTGATCGTGAAGGAGATCTTTCATATCATCAGCGCGTTGCGCGGTACCGGCGTGGCGACGCTGCTGATCGAGCAGAATGCACGGGCGGCGCTGCAGATTTCTGACTACGGTTACGTGCTGGAGACGGGCGAATTTGCACTGGAAGGGCCTGCGGCCGAGCTCGCCCGGAATCCGCGTGTGATCGAGACATATCTCGGGCTGGCGAAAAAGACGGCTTGATCGTCGAGGGGGTGGTGGGGAACGAGCGGCGTGTTTCACGTGAAACACGCCGTTTTTGTTTTGCGAGATCGCGAGGTTTCGATGCATCGCTGGTTCGGAACCGGAGGATAAGTCGAGCAGGAATAGTCGGAAGCTCTGTGCAGATGCCGCGCAGGCTTGCTCCACAGGTCGACGATGTGTTGCGCTTCAGGGGACAAGTCACCGGACGACCTTCAGAAATGCTGTGTAGAAGAGGGGAACAGGATGTCGCGCTGGGCACAGACATCGGTGAAGTCAGAGGTTCCGCGCATGCTGGCGTGGCGATTAACCGGCTTGGCACAGGCAAGATGACGCGCGTTTAACCGGTTGTGAGTGCCGCCGAAGTCGGCCCGGCACACCAAATTCGCCCGCCCCCAGCAAAAAATCGCCGAAATGCACAGACCCTACCATTCGGACGGCCTTCGAGTGAAAAGCGAACCCGCTATAATTCGGCCCATACATTTCTCAGATAGGTTCGTGCGCTGCTCTGCGTACGGAATCCACCATGCTTTTTCCCACAGAATTTGACGTCATCGTCGTCGGTGGCGGTCATGCCGGCACGGAAGCCGCGCTGGCGTCCGCCCGTATGGGCGCAAAGACACTGCTGCTGACCCACAACATCGAAACGCTCGGGCAGATGAGCTGCAATCCGTCGATCGGCGGCATTGGCAAGGGCCATCTGGTCAAGGAAGTCGACGCGTTGGGCGGCGCAATGGCCGCCGCGACGGACGAAAGCGGTATTCAGTTCCGGATCCTCAATTCGTCGAAAGGCCCAGCCGTGCGCGCGACACGTGCGCAGGCCGATCGTATCCTGTACAAGGCCGCGATCCGCCATCGGCTCGAAAATCAGCCGAACCTGTGGCTGTTCCAGCAGGCCGTCGACGACCTGATGGTCGAAGGCGACCGCGTGGTGGGCGCCGTCACGCAGATCGGCATCCGCTTCCGCGCTCGCGCAGTCGTGCTGACGGCTGGTACGTTCCTCGACGGCAAGATCCACGTTGGCCTGAACAACTACACGGGCGGCCGCGCGGGCGATCCGGCGGCCGTGTCGCTGTCGTCGCGCCTGAAGGAGCTGAAGCTGCCGCAGGGCCGGCTGAAGACCGGTACGCCGCCGCGTATCGACGGTCGCACGATCGACTTCTCGAAGCTCGACGAGCAGCCGGGCGACCTCGATCCGATCCCCGTATTCTCGTTCCTGGGCCGCGCGGAGCAGCATCCGCAACAGCTGCCGTGCTGGGTGACGCATACGAACGAGCGCACGCACGACATCATTCGCGGCGGTCTCGATCGTTCGCCTATGTATACGGGCGTGATCGAAGGGGTCGGGCCGCGCTATTGCCCGTCGATCGAGGACAAGATCCACCGGTTCGCGTCGAAGGAATCGCACCAGATCTTCCTGGAGCCGGAAGGGCTGACGACCAACGAGTTCTATCCGAACGGGATCTCGACCAGCCTGCCGTTCGACGTCCAGCTCGAGCTCGTGCATTCGATGCGCGGCCTCGAGAACGCGCATATCCTGCGCCCCGGTTACGCGATCGAATACGACTATTTCGACCCGCGCGCGCTGAAGGCGTCGCTCGAGACGAAGGCGATCAACGGGCTGTTCTTTGCGGGCCAGATCAACGGTACGACCGGCTACGAGGAAGCGGCTGCGCAGGGTCTGCTGGCCGGCCTCAATGCGGGCCGCTACGTGCAGGAAAAGGACGCGTGGTGCCCGCGCCGCGATCAAGCCTATCTGGGTGTGCTGGTCGACGATCTCGTCACGCGTGGCGTTGCCGAGCCGTACCGGATGTTCACGAGCCGGGCCGAGTATCGTCTGAGCCTGCGCGAAGACAACGCCGACATGCGCCTGACCGAGATCGGCCGCGAGCTTGGACTGGTCGACGACGCACGCTGGGACGCCTTCAGCCGGAAGCGTGACGCTGTTTCACGTGAAACCGAACGCCTGAAATCGACGTGGGTGACGCCGAAGACACTGCCGGCGGAAGAGGCGACCGCGCTCCTCGGCAAGGCGATCGATCACGAATACAGCCTCGCCGAGCTACTGCGCCGGCCGGGCGTGAGCTACGACGGTGTGTGCGGGCTGAAGGGCGGCGAGTGCGGCCCTGCGGAGCCGTTGACCGACGATCCGGTGCTGCTCGAGCAGATCAAGGAGCAGGTCGAAATCGGCATCAAGTATCAGGGCTATATCGAGCGCCAGGCATCCGAGATCGAGCGCAACGACGCGAATGAGAACACGCGCCTACCGGACGGTATCGATTACCGCGACGTTCGCGGCCTGTCGTTCGAGGTGAGCCAGAAGCTCAACGAGTTCCGGCCGGAAACGATCGGGCAGGCGTCGCGCATTTCCGGCGTCACGCCGGCGGCAATCTCGCTGCTGATGGTGCATCTGAAGCGTCGCGGCCTGGGCCGCCGTAACGGCACGGTCGCGGAAGCCGCGGAGCAGGGGGACGGCAGCGTCCCGACGCAACAATGACGGCGCGTCGCGCGCCGGCGGTTAATCGGGACGTACTGGAACAGATGCTCGTCGAAGGTACGGCAGCACTCGACCTCACGCTGACGGATACACAACGCAACCAGCTGCTCGACTATGTTGCGCTGCTCGGCAAGTGGAACGCGGTCTACAACCTGACCGCGATCCGCGACCCGAAGCAGATGCTAATCCAGCACATCCTCGATTCGCTTTCCATCGTCCCGCATCTGCGCGGTCGTACGTCGGCACGCGTGCTCGACGTCGGCTCGGGCGGCGGGCTGCCCGGTATCGTGCTGGCGATCGTCGAGCCGGGCTGGCAGGTCACGCTGAACGATATCGTGCAGAAGAAGTCTGCGTTCCAGACGCAGATGCGCGCGGAGCTGAAACTCGCGAACCTGTCGGTCGTCACCGGGCGGGTCGAGTCGTTGCAGCCGGGTGTCGAAGTGCCGGAAAAATTCGACATGATCGTATCCCGCGCCTTCGCGGACCTGTCCGACTTCGTTAAACTTGCTCGACATCTGGTCGCGCCGGGCGGGGCGATCTGGGCGATGAAGGGCGTTCATCCGGATGACGAGATTGCGCGGTTGCCGGAAGGCAGCCGCGTGAAGCAGACGATCCGGCTGGCGGTGCCGATGCTCGATGCGGAGCGGCATCTGTTCGAAGTGGCCGTCGACGACGCGAATTGAAGGCGCGCGGTAGCGCGCCGTTTGTTTGAAGGTAAAGGGAACACACCAACGATGGCAAAGATCTTCTGCGTTGCGAACCAGAAGGGGGGCGTCGGCAAGACGACGACATCGGTCAATCTCGCCGCAAGCCTTGCAGCGCAGAAGCAACGAGTCCTGTTGATCGATCTCGACCCGCAGGGCAACGCGACGATGGGCAGCGGGATCGACAAGGCCGCCTGCGAAGCGACCGTGTACGAAGTGCTAGTCGACGGCGTGTCGGTGGCCGATGCGCGTGTGCGTCCGGAAGGCGTCACTTACGACGTGCTTCCCGCGAACCGCGAGCTGTCCGGTGCCGAGATCGAACTGATTAGCATCGACAACCGCGAGCGCCGCCTGAAGGCCGCGCTCGAGCGCGTGGCCGACGACTACGATTTCGTGCTGATCGATTGCCCGCCGACGCTGTCGCTGCTGACGCTGAACGGGCTGTGCGCGGCGCATGGCGTCGTGATCCCGATGCAGTGCGAGTACTTCGCACTGGAAGGGCTGTCGGACCTCGTCAACACGATCAAGCAGGTTCACGCGAACATGAACCGCGACCTGAAGATCATCGGCCTGCTGCGCGTGATGTTCGATCCGCGCATCACACTGCAGCAGCAAGTCTCCGATCAACTGAAGGCGCACTTTGGCGACAAGGTGTTCGACGCGGTGATTCCGCGCAACGTGCGCCTGGCCGAAGCGCCGAGCTACGGGTTGCCGGGCGTCGTGTTCGACCGCAGTTCGCGCGGCGCGCAGGCGTATATCCAGTTCGGTGCCGAGATGATCGAGCGCGTGCGCGCGTTCGAGGTGTCGTGATCCGGACATGAGCGAAGCGAGGAAGAAAGACATGAACGCGGTACCAAAGAAGAAGGGCTTGGGACGTGGCCTCGAAGCGCTGCTCGGCGGCAGTGCCGATATCACCGAAGCGGTGAAGATCGAAGGGGCGCCGAACACGCTCGCGCTCGGCAAGCTGCAAGCCGGCAAGTACCAGCCGCGCACGCGGATGGACGAGGGCAGCCTGCAGGAGCTCGCGGCAAGCATTCGCGCGCAGGGCGTGATGCAGCCGATCCTGGTACGGCCCATTTCATCAGACAAATACGAGATCATCGCGGGCGAGCGGCGTTTCCGTGCCGCGCGTCTGGCCGGCCTCGATGAAGTGCCGGTGCTCGTGAAGGACGTATCCGATCAGGCTGCCGCCGCGATGGCGCTGATCGAGAACATCCAGCGCGAGGATCTGAATCCGCTCGAAGAGGCGCATGGTATCCAGCGCCTGCTCGACGAGTTCGGTTTCACGCACGAGCAGGCCGCCGAATCGGTCGGCCGTTCGCGCAGCGCGGTGTCGAACCTGCTGCGCCTGCTGAACCTCGCGTCGCCGGTGCAGACGATGCTGCTGGCCGGCGATCTCGACATGGGGCACGCACGCGCGCTGCTCGCGGTCGATGCGGCCACGCAGATCACGCTCGCGCATCAGGTGGTCAACAAGCGCATGTCGGTGCGCGAGACCGAGAAGCTCGTCGCGCACACGACGAAGGAAGCGCCGGCCGTGAAGGCGCGTGCGAAGGACGATGGCGGCCGCGATACGCGTCGCCTCGAAGAGGAGTTGTCCGACCTGCTCGCATCGACGGTGAAGATCAAGCTCGGCCGCCGCGGGCGAGGGCAGGTGCTGATCGACTTCGGCAACCTCGACGCGCTCGAGGGCATTCTCGCGCGACTGCGCGGCAACGTCGCGACCGAAGAGTAACGGGCAATCCATGGAACAGATGGGCACACCGGCGCCGCGCCGGTGGCTCGGCTGGCTTGCGCAGGAACCGGTACTGTCGGTGCTCGCGCTTGGCCTGATCGTGCTGCAATGGGTGCGTCCGCAACCATTTTGGGTGCTCGCCGATCGCGTCGACTGGCAGACGGTCGCGACGCTCGCTGGCCTGCTGATGCTGACCAAGGCGCTCGAGCTGTCCGGCTGCCTGATGTGGCTCGCACATCGCATCGTGCATCACGTGCACTCCGAGCGCGGGCTCGCGATGCTGCTCGTCGGCTTCGCCGCGGTGTTGTCGATGTGGCTCACCAACGACGTCGCGCTGTTCGTCGTCGTGCCGTTGATGGTGTCGCTGCGCGCGCTGACACCGCTGCCGTTCCGGCGGCTCGTGATCGTCGTCGCGCTGGCTGTCAACGCGGGGTCCGTTGCGACACCGCTCGGCAATCCGCAGAATCTTTTCCTGTGGCAATTGAGCGGCGTGTCGTTCGGCCGCTTCGTGGTCACGCTCGGGCCGCTCGCCGTCGCGACGATGGCGCTGCTGCTCGTGCTGACTGCACTGATGTTTCGCGCGAAGCCGCTCGACCTGTCCGGCGATGCTGCCGCCTTCCCCGTACAACGCATGCACGCGCTGATCGCGGCGGTGCTGTTCGCCGCGTTCGTGCTGCTCGCCGATGCGCATCATCCGCTGCCGGGCCTCGTCGGCGTCGCGATCGTGCTGCTGGCCGTCAAACGCGACGCAGTCCTGAAGATCGACTGGCTGCTCCTGCTGATCTTCGTGCTGATGTTCGTCGTATTGCGCAGCGCGGCTGCGCTGCCCGTCGTGCACGACGCGATTGCGCACGCGCAGCTCGATTCGCCGCTGCGCGTCTATGTCGCCGGCGCCGTGCTGTCACAGGCGATCAGCAACGTGCCGGCCGCGATCCTGCTGTCGGAATTCACGCATGACTGGCGCGCGCTTGCATTCGGCGTATCGGTCGGTGGCTTCGGCTTCGCGATCGGCTCGCTCGCGAACCTGATCGCGGTGCGTCTCGCGAAGGAGCCACGCATGTGGCTGCCGTTCCACCTCGTTTCGATTCCGTTCGCGCTGGTGAGCGCGGCGCTCGGCGCATGGCTGCTCATGCACGGTTGAGCGAGGCCGGTGTGTGCGGCACAGGCGTATCGTTCGGGCAGTGGCAGGGCGCACAGCGTTCGGGGTGATCGACGGCTGTTGATAAGTGCTGCAACCTACAATCGAACCTCTGTGGCGGCGCGACAACTGATTGGATGAATCGATGCGCGAACATCCGGTCGAATTTCGCGCGTCGCGTGCGGCGGTTCGGTCACGATGTCGTGTTCCTTCCGCAGCGTCGCACCGAGCTGTTCCCGACGGCTGCATTGCAGCGCATTCGCGGCGGCGATCGCGCCGCTTCCTCCCGGCCTGCGCCGGGCATCGCTTCCCGTCATTTCCGCCGTCGCCGGACTTTTTCGCGCAAGAAATACCGGTGCAAAAAATCGACCTTACAACTGTCATCGTACGTCGTCGAATCGGGTGTTTTTTCACATCATGAGGCGTCGTTTTATGCAGGTTTTTGTCGCGTCTAAAGCCTTGAATCACTTGCAACTATCGCTTACAATCGCCCGGATTTGTTAGCTAGGCACCCCTGAAAGCTTTCAGAAAGCTTGGGGTCGGGTTCAGGGATTCTGCGGAAGATTGCGATGGCGGGTCAGGCGCCGGACGACAGGCACGATGATCAGCGCACGCAACGCACCGCTTCGGCGGCCGGCGAGCGGCGTGAATCCGACGATGACTGGGATGTCGAGCAACAAGATAACAACATCGTTCCGCTGACGCGGGCCGAGGCCGAAAGGCTGTTCGGCCCGAACGTGAGCAAGCCCTCGCGCGTGACCCCCTACAAGGTGGTGTTCGCGCAAGTGGCCCTGTCCCTGGTTGCAACGCTGGCGTGGTGGCTGTTTTCGAAGTCGCCGGGCGCCGCTGCGCAATCCGCGTTTCTGGGCGGAGCGATCGGCTGGGTGCCAAGTGCGGTATTCGTGGCGCGACTGAAGGCCGGTGGCTCGGCCACCGTGATGAGCTGGGTGATGGGCGAAGCCCTGAAGCTAGCCCTGACGATCGGGATGTTCACCGCAGTGGCGTTCGGCTGGGCCGGCGTGCACTGGGTGCCGTTCCTCGTCACGTACCTCGTCGTGCTGAAGACGTACTGGATCGCGCTGGCCTGGCGGTAAGGAACAAGCAGCGTGCGGTTTCGACAACGAACCGCACCGGCTCGTTCCCGCAATAGCGTGTTGCGGAACGGGCAAAACGATTTTCGACAATTTGGGTGGCATTAACGATATGGCAGCTAGCGAAGGCACGCGCGGTCCGGATCCGTCCGAGTACATTGCGCACCACTTGCAGAATTTCTCCACCTCGCATCAGACGTCGATTTTCGACATCCACGTCTGGAATCTCGACACGCTGTTCTGGTCGATCGTTTGCGGCATCGTGACGATCATCCTGCTGCGTCTGGCCGCCCGCAAGGCGACGTCGGGCGTGCCGGGCCGTTTCCAATGCGCGATCGAGATGCTCGTCGAAATGGTCGAAGACCAGTCGAAGGCCATCGTCCACGGCAATCGTACCTTCATCGCGCCGCTCGCCCTCACGGTGTTCGTGTGGGTCGCGCTGATGAACTCCCTCGACTTCCTCCCGGTCGACCTGCCGGGCCGCGTGATCGGCCTGCTCGGTCTGTCGGACGTGATTTCCCACCATCGCATCGTCCCGACGGCCGACCTGAACGGCACGCTCGGCATCGCGCTCGGCGTGTTCGTCCTGATGATCTACTACAGCATCAAGATCAAGGGCGCGGGCGGCTTTGCGCATGAGCTGCTGTCGGCCCCGTTCGGCGGCCACCCGCTGCTGTGGATCCCGAACCTCGCGCTCAACATCGTCGAATACGTTGCAAAGACCGTTTCGCTCGGCATGCGGCTGTTCGGCAACATGTACGCGGGTGAGCTGTTGTTCCTGTTGATCGCCCTGCTCGGCAGCATGTGGAGCTTCGGTGGCGACGCAACGTTCCTCGGCTTCGTTGGTCATGTGATCGCGGGTAGCGTCTGGGCAATCTTCCACATTCTGATTGTTCTGTTGCAGGCATTCATTTTCATGATGCTGACGCTGGTGTATCTCGGCCAGGCGCACGACAAGCACTAAGCGCGGCGTGCAAGAAAGAGTCTTCGTTTTAGTTTTTTAAATCTCAGTTCCAAGTCTTTTCACAAAGGAGTGATCATGCAAGCTTACATCGCCAACATCCAGGGTCTGACCGCCATCGGTATCGGCATCATCATCGGCCTGGGTGCAATCGGCGCCTGTATCGGTATCGCGCTGATGGGTGGCAAGTACATCGAAGCCTGCGCACGTCAGCCGGAACTCATCAACCCGCTGCAAACGAAGATGTTCCTGCTGGCTGGTCTGATCGACGCTGCATTCCTGATCGGCGTTGGTGTCGCAATGCTGTTCGCGTTCGCGAACCCGCTCCTGTCGAAGCTCGCAGGCTAAGGTTCCTCGGAAATATGCGTCCGGCGCGAGCCGGCGCAGGGCGGAACGGAGACTTGGGGCGCTGATCGAATGCAACTCGATGAGCGCCTTACCGTTTCATTTTTCCGGAATAGCAGATAAGGAAACACCGTGAATCTCAACGCAACTCTGTTTGCGCAAATGGTCGTGTTCCTGGTCCTCGCGTGGTTCACGATGAAATTCGTGTGGCCGCCGTTGATCAACGCCCTCGACGAACGTTCGAAGAAGATCGCCGACGGCCTCGCCGCCGCCGAGAAGGGCAAGGCGGAACTCGACGCAGCGCACAAGCGCGTGGACCAGGAACTCGCGCAGGCCCGCAACGACGGCCAGCAGCGCATCGCCGACGCCGAAAAGCGTGCACAGGCGGTCGCCGAGGAAATCAAGGCCAACGCCCAGGCTGAAGCCGCCCGCATCGTCGCCCAGGCGAAGGCGGAAGCAGAACAGCAAATCGTGAAGGCGCGCGAAGCGCTGCGTGGTGAAGTCGCCGCGCTGGCCGTGAAGGGCGCCGAGCAGATCCTGAAGCGCGAAGTCGATCAAACGGCCCACGCCCAACTGCTGAATCAACTGAAAGCCGAGCTCTGATCATGGCCGAACTTGCAACCATCGCCCGCCCTTACGCAGAAGCGCTGTTCCGCGTGGCCGAGGGCGGTGACATCGCCGCCTGGTCCACGCTCGTGCAAGAGCTGGCCCAGGTTGCGCGTCTGCCGGAAGTGCTGTCGGTCGCGTCGAGCCCGAAGGTGACGCGCACGCAAGTAGCCGAGTTGCTGCTTGCTGCCGTGAAGTCGCCGCTCGCGGCCGGCGCCGAAGCGAAGAACTTCGTGCAGATGCTGGTCGACAATCATCGCATCGCGCTGCTGCCGGAAATCGCCGAGCAGTTCGAGGCGCTCAAGAACGAACGTGAAGGCGCAGCCGACGCCGAGATCGTGAGCGCGTTCCCGCTGAACGGCGCGGATCTCGACAGTCTCGTCTCGGGCCTCGAACGCAAGTTCAAGCGCAAGCTGAAACCGACGGTCGAAGTCGATTCGTCGCTGATCGGCGGCGTGCGCGTGACGGTCGGCGACGAAGTGCTCGACACCTCGGTTCGCGCGCGCCTCGCATCGATGCAGGCTGCCTTGACCGCCTGAGCGCCACGCCGGCACGCAACAGAATTGACTATCAGGAGCGAATAATGCAACTCAATCCCTCTGAGATCAGCGAGCTGATCAAGAGCCGGATCCAGGGCCTTGAAGCGAGCGCAGACGTTCGCAACCAGGGCACCGTGATCTCCGTGACCGACGGTATCGTGCGTATCCACGGCCTGTCGGACGTGATGCAGGGCGAAATGCTCGAGTTTCCGGGCAACACGTTCGGTCTCGCGCTGAACCTCGAGCGCGACTCGGTCGGCGCGGTGATTCTCGGCGAATACGAACACATCTCGGAAGGCGACGTCGTCAAGACGACGGGCCGCATTCTCGAAGTCCCGGTTGGCCCGGAACTCGTCGGCCGCGTGGTCGACGCGCTCGGCAACCCGATCGACGGCAAGGGCCCGGTCAACGCGAAGCTGACCGACGCGATCGAAAAGATCGCCCCGGGCGTGATCTGGCGCAAGTCGGTGTCGCAGCCGGTGCAGACGGGCATCAAGTCGATCGACGCAATGGTGCCGATCGGCCGTGGCCAGCGTGAGCTGATCATCGGCGACCGTCAGTGCGGCAAGACCGCGGTGGCGCTCGACGCGATCATCAACCAGAAGGGCAAGGACCTGATCTGTATCTACGTCGCGATCGGCCAGAAGGCTTCGTCGATCATGAACGTGGTGCGCAAGCTCGAAGAAACGGGCGCGCTGGAATACACGATCGTCGTCGCCGCTTCGGCATCGGATTCCGCCGCGATGCAGTACCTGGCGCCGTACGCCGGCTGCACGATGGGCGAGTACTTCCGCGACCGCGGCCAAGACGCGCTGATCATCTATGACGACTTGACCAAGCAGGCTTGGGCATACCGTCAGATCTCGCTGCTGCTGCGCCGCCCGCCGGGCCGCGAAGCGTACCCGGGCGACGTGTTCTATCTGCACTCGCGTCTGCTCGAGCGTGCGGCTCGCGTGTCGGAAGAGTACGTCGAGAAGTTCACGAACGGCGAAGTGAAGGGCAAGAGCGGCTCGCTGACGGCACTGCCGGTCATCGAAACGCAGGCTGGCGACGTGACCGCGTTCGTTCCGACGAACGTGATCTCGATTACCGACGGCCAGATCTTCCTGGAAACCGACCTGTTCAACGCAGGCATCCGCCCGGCAATCAACGCCGGCGTGTCGGTGTCGCGCGTCGGCGGCGCCGCTCAGACGAAGGTCGTGAAGAAGCTGTCGGGCGGTATCCGTACCGACCTCGCGCAGTACCGTGAACTGGCCGCATTCGCGCAGTTCGCATCGGATCTCGACGAAGCGACCCGCAAGCAGCTCGAGCGCGGCCGCCGCGTGACGGAACTGCTGAAGCAGCCGCAGTACCAGCCGCTGCAGGTGTGGGAACTGGCCGTGTCGCTGTACGCCGCGAACAACGGCTACCTCGACGATCTCGACGTCAAGCAAGTGCTGCCGTTCGAGAAGGGCCTGCGCGACAACCTGAAGACCAGCCACGCTGACCTCATCAAGCGCATCGAAGACACCAAGGATCTCTCGAAGGACGACGAAGGCGCGCTGCGCGCGGCGATCGAATCCTTCAAGAAGTCCGGTGCCTATTGATCCGCGAGTGACACACCGAGGCCGCGCGGGTGCCGATGCGCCCGCGCCGCTTCGGTGAGCGATGCATGAGCCCCGAGTAAAGCGCTGAAGCGCTCACTCGGGGCGCAAAGGAGCAAGCTATGGCTGGAATGAAGGAAATTCGCGGCAAGATCAAGAGCGTGCAGAACACGCGCAAGATCACGAAGGCGATGGAGATGGTGGCTGCATCGAAGATGCGTCGCGCGCAGGAACGCATGCGCGCCGCTCGTCCGTATGCAGACAAGGTCCGTGCCATCGCCGCGCACATGAGCCGTGCGAACCCGGAGTACCGCCACCCGTTCATGGTGGCGAACGACGGCGCGCAGACGGCCGGCATCATCCTCGTCACGACGGACAAGGGGCTGTGCGGCGGTCTGAACACCAACGTGCTGCGTGCGACGGTGCAGAAGTTCAAGGAGCTGGAAGAGAAGGGCCAGAAGGTCGAAGCCACCGCGATCGGCGGCAAGGGCCTCGGGTTCCTGAACCGCTTCGGCGCGAAGGTGATGTCGCAGGTCGTGCACCTCGGCGACACCCCGCACCTGGACAAGCTGATCGGCGCCGTGAAGACGCAGCTCGATCTGTACTCGGAAGGCAAGCTGTCGGCGGTTTATATCGCTTACACGCGCTTCGTCAACACGATGAAGCAGGAAGCCGTGATCGAGCAGCTGCTGCCGCTGTCGTCGGAACACTTCGAAGCCGATGACGGTACGCCGGCGACGTCGTGGGACTACATCTACGAGCCGGACGCGCAGGCAGTGGTCGACGAACTGCTCGTGCGCTACGTCGAGGCGCTGGTGTACCAGGCCGTCGCGGAAAACATGGCGTCCGAGCAATCGGCGCGCATGGTCGCGATGAAGGCCGCGTCCGACAACGCGAAGACGGTGATCAGCGAACTGCAGCTCGTATACAACAAGAGCCGTCAGGCCGCGATCACGAAAGAACTGTCGGAGATCGTCGGCGGCGCAGCCGCTGTTTAAGCGCGCGCCCGGGACGACAACTGCGCCTTTGCGCGAGTAAAGAATCAGGTATTTAAAGGAAAAGCGATGAGTACTGCTGCTTTGGTAGAAGGCAAGATCGTACAGTGCATCGGCGCCGTTATCGACGTGGAATTCCCGCGCGACAGCATGCCGAAGATCTACGACGCGCTCATTCTCGATGGCTCGGAACTGACGCTCGAAGTCCAGCAGCAGCTGGGCGACGGCGTGGTCCGTACCATCTGTCTGGGTGCATCCGACGGCCTGCGCCGCGGCCTGACCGTGAAGAACACGGCGAAGCCGATCTCGGTGCCGGTCGGCAAGCCGACCCTCGGCCGAATCATGGACGTGCTCGGCCGTCCGATCGACGAAGCCGGCCCGATCGAAAGCGAACATACGCGTTCGATCCACCAGAAGGCACCGGCGTTCGACGAACTGTCGCCGTCGACCGAACTGCTCGAAACGGGTATCAAGGTCATCGACCTGATCTGCCCGTTCGCGAAGGGCGGCAAGGTTGGCCTGTTCGGTGGTGCAGGCGTGGGCAAGACCGTCAACATGATGGAGCTCATCAACAACATCGCGAAGGAGCACGGCGGTTATTCCGTGTTCGCGGGCGTGGGCGAGCGTACCCGTGAAGGGAACGACTTCTACCACGAAATGAAGGACTCGAACGTTCTCGACAAGGTCGCGCTGGTGTACGGCCAGATGAACGAGCCGCCGGGCAACCGTCTGCGCGTCGCGCTGACCGGCCTGACGATGGCCGAGCACTTCCGTGACGAAGGCCTCGACGTGCTGTTCTTCGTCGACAACATCTACCGTTTCACGCTGGCCGGTACCGAAGTGTCGGCACTGCTCGGCCGTATGCCGTCGGCAGTGGGCTATCAGCCGACGCTGGCTGAAGAAATGGGCAAGCTGCAAGAGCGCATCACGTCGACCAAGAAGGGCTCGATTACGTCGGTTCAGGCCGTGTACGTCCCTGCGGACGACTTGACCGACCCGTCGCCGGCGACCACCTTCGGCCACCTGGACGCAACCGTCGTTCTGTCGCGTGACATCGCTTCGCTGGGTATCTACCCGGCGGTCGACCCGCTCGACTCGACGTCGCGCCAGATCGACCCGAACGTGATCGGCGAAGAGCACTACACGATCACCCGCCGCGTTCAGCAGACGCTGCAGCGCTACAAGGAACTGCGCGACATCATCGCGATTCTGGGCATGGACGAACTGTCGCCGGAAGACAAGCTGTCGGTCGCGCGTGCGCGTAAGATCCAGCGTTTCCTGTCGCAGCCGTTCCACGTCGCTGAAGTGTTCACGGGCTCGCCGGGCAAGTACGTGCCGCTGAAGGAAACGATCCGCGGCTTCAAGATGATCGTCGACGGCGAGTGCGACCACCTGCCGGAACAGGCGTTCTACATGGTCGGCACGATCGACGAAGCCTTCGAAAAGGCCAAGAAGATCCAGTAACGGCTTGAGTGAGTCGCAAGCCGGCGTGTGCCGGCCGGAGCAATAAGTCAGCGATGACTTACATACCGGCCGCCACCGTCGGCCGCAATACGCTCAACCCGTGGATGAGATTGGAGTCGATATGGCAACCATCAAAGTAGACGTCGTCAGCGCGGAAGAGCAGATCTTCTCGGGCGAGGCGAAATTCGTCGCGCTGCCGGGCGAAACGGGTGAGCTGGGCATTCTGCCGGGCCACACGCCGCTCATCACCCGGATTCGTCCGGGTGCGGTGCGCATCGAAGTCGAGGGCGGCAACGACGAATTCGTGTTCGTCGCGGGCGGCATTCTCGAAGTGCAGCCGGGCGCCGTGACGGTGCTCGCCGATACCGCGATCCGCGGCAAGGACCTCGATGCGGCGAAAGCCGAGGAAGCGCGCAAGCGTGCCGAGGAAACGCTGCAGAACGCGAAGTCGGATCTCGACCTCGCGAAAGCGCAATCCGAGCTCGCGACCGCGATGGCGCAGCTCGAGGCGATCCAGCGTCTGGCGAAGATCCGCAGCCGGCACTGAGCCGCGCCGCGTATCCCGCGAAAGAAAGCAGCCTTCGGGCTGCTTTTTTTTCGTGTGCGCCCAGCATGGGCGCATTCCTGCGGGTGGAAGTCCCGCCATAAGCTGATCACGGCAAATGAA
>NZ_LPDI01000032.1:0-121612 GCF_001528895.1 Burkholderia sp. MSMB1078WGS
GGTGGCGGCGGCCGTCGCGGTCGCGAACCTGAAGCTGCTGCGCGACGAAGGCATCGTCGAGCGCGTGAAGACCGACACCGGCCCGTACTTCCAGGCGCTGATGCGCGAAACATTCGCGCGTCATCCGATCGTCGGCGAAGTGCACGGCCACGGGATGGTCGCGAGCCTGCAACTGGCCGAAGCGCCGGCCGAACGCCGCCGCTTCGCGAACGGCGGCGACGTCGGCACGATCTGCCGCGACTTCTGCTTCAACGGCAACCTGATCATGCGCGCGACCGGCGACCGAATGCTGCTGTCGCCGCCGCTCGTGATCTCGCGTCAGGAAATCGATGAACTCGTGTCGAAGGCGAAGAAGGCCGTCGATGCAACCGCCCAGCAACTGGGTATTTCGTAACGGCCTTGCCTACGGGCGTGCGGCGGGCGCCGCACGCCGCCACAACCAGGGGAACTCCACCATGCGTGCCTGTATTCTTCGCCAAGCCTGCTCCGTCGCCGCCCTCGCCGCCGCGGCCGCGCTCACGTCGGTCGCCAGCCCGTCGGCGCATGCCGACGAGCTGAACGTCTACAACTGGTCCGACTACATCGCGCCGGACACGATCCCGAACTTCCAGAAGCAGACGGGCATTCACGTCAAGTACGACAACTACGACAGCGACGACACGCTTCAGGCGAAGCTGCTGGCCGGCAGCTCCGGCTACGACATCGTCGTGCCGACGTCGAACTACATGGCCAAGCAGATCCAGGCCGGCGTGTACCAGAAGCTCGACAAGTCGAAGATTCCGAACCTCGCGAACCTCGACCCGCTGCTGATGAAGATGATCGCCGACGCCGATCCTGGCAACCAGTACGGCGTACCCTGGGCGTACGGCACGGACGGCATCGGCTACAACGCCCAGGCGGTGAAGAAGGTGCTCGGCGACAAGGCGCCCGTCGACAGCTGGGCGCTGGTGTTCGATCCGGCCAACATGGAGAAGCTGAAGAGCTGCGGCGTGTCGTTCCTCGACCAGGCCGTCGACGTGTTCGCCGCCACGCTGCAATACATGGGCAAGGATCCGAACAGCAAGAACCCGGGCGATTACCAGGCTGCATTCGAAGTCCTGAAGAAAGTCCGCCCGTACATCACCCAGTTCAACTCGTCCGGCTACATCAACGACCTCGCGAACAACGACGTGTGCGTCGTGCTCGGCTGGTCCGGCGACGTCGGCATCGCACACCGTCGTTCGGCCGAAGCGAAGCGCTCGTACGACATCAAGTTCGCGAACCCGAAGGAAGGCGGGCTGCTGTGGTTCGACGTGATGGTGATCCCGAAGGATGCGCCGCACCCGGAAGCCGCGATGAAGTGGATCAACTACGTGTCCGATCCGAAGGTCAACGCGGCGATCACCAACACGGTGTTCTACCCGACCGCGAACAAGGCCGCGCATCAATTCGTCACGCCGGCCGTCGCGCAGGACCCGACCGTCTACCCGCCCGAAGACGTGCTGAAGAAGATGGTGCTGATGAAGCCGATGCCGGCCGACATCCTGCGCCTCGAGAACCGTCTGTGGGCTCAGTTGAAGACGGGCCACTGATCGCCGTGCATCGCGGCGGCGCAGGCATCGCGGTACGCCTGCCCGCCTGACATTCGCGGACCTCCGTCCGCCCGCGCGCCGCGCGCGCTGTTCCATCCGGCACGAGCCGTCGTCCGCGAGTCGCGTTGCGCGCCTTGCGCGGGGACGCTCACGCCTGCAATCCGTGAAGAACGAATGGTGACTCCCATGCAATCGATACCCTCTTCCGCTGCCGCACGACAGACCCAACCGGCCACGGCGCCCCGTACGCAAAACGACGCGTTCGTGCGCATCGAAAACGTCGTGAAGAAATTCGGCGACAGCACGGCCGTCGACAACGTGAACCTGACGATCGCGAAGAACGAGCTGTTCGCGCTGCTCGGCAGCTCGGGCTGCGGCAAGTCCACGCTGCTGCGCATGCTTGCCGGGCTGGAAACGGCCACCTCCGGCAAGATCTTCGTCGACGGCGAGGATCTCGCGTCGCTGCCGCCGTACCGCCGCCCCGTCAACATGATGTTCCAGTCGTACGCGCTGTTCCCGCACATGACGGTCGAATCGAACGTCGCATTCGGGCTGAAGCAGGAAGGCACGCCGAAGCACGAGATCAGGGAGCGCGTGGCCGACGCGCTCGCGCTCGTGCAGATGAGCAAGTACGCGAAGCGCAAGCCGCATCAGCTCTCGGGCGGCCAGCAGCAGCGCGTCGCGCTGGCCCGCTCGCTCGTGAAGCGCCCGAAGCTGCTGCTGCTCGACGAGCCGATGTCCGCGCTCGACAAGAAGATTCGCCAGAGGACCCAGCTCGAACTCGTGAACATCATCGAGAAGGTCGACGTGACCTGCGTGATGGTCACGCACGACCAGGAAGAGGCGATGACGATGGCGAGCCGCCTCGCGGTGATGAGCGAAGGCAAGATCGTGCAGATCGGCTCGCCCGGCGAAGTCTACGAATACCCGAACAGCCGCTTCTCGGCCGAATTCATCGGCTCGACCAACCTGTTCGAGGGCCGCGTCGTCGAGGACGAGCCCGATCACATCTTCGTCGAAAGCGACGACCTCGAAGCCCGCATGTACGTGAGCCACGGCGTGACCGGCCCGCTCGGGATGCCGGTCGGCATCTCGGTGCGCCCGGAGCGCGTGCACGTGTCGCGCGAGAAGCCGGGCTCGAAGCACAACTGGGCGCGCGGCGTCGTCACCGACATCGCGTACATGGGCAGCTATTCGCTGTACCACGTGCGTCTGCCGAGCGGCAAGACGGTGGTGTCGAACCTGTCGAGCTCGCACCTGATGAACGACGGCGCGCCGGCATGGAACGACGACGTGTTCGTGTCGTGGTCGCCGGCCAGCGGCGTCGTGCTGACGCAGTGAGGACGCCGCGATGAGAACCTCCGCTTCCACGCCTTCCGCGCCGGTGTCGACCGGCGCGCCCGCCGCCACGCCGGCCACCCGGCGCGGCAACCGCTTCGCCGCGCTGTCGCGCTTCCTGCCGTCGGGCCGCAGCGTCGCGATCGGCGTGCCGTTCCTGTGGCTCGCCGTATTCTTCGCGCTGCCGTTCGTGCTGGTGCTGAAGATCAGCTTCGCCGACCAGGTGATGGGCATCCCGCCGTACACGTCGCTCGTCGAGATCAAGGACGGCGTCGTGCACTTCGCGCTGCAACTGTCGCACTACGCGTTCCTGCTGCAGGACGACCTGTACATCGCGACCTATCTCAGCTCGCTGAAGATGGCCGCCGTGTCGACGGTGCTGTGCCTGCTGATCGGCTATCCGATGGCGTACTACATCGCGCGTTCGGAGCCGAACCGCCGCAACGTGCTGATGATGGCCGTGATGCTGCCGTTCTGGACGTCGTTCCTGATCCGCGTGTACGCATGGATCGGCATCCTGAAGGACGACGGCCTCCTGAACCACACGCTGATCGCGCTCGGCATCATCCACACGCCGCTGCGGCTCTATCACAGCGATGCGGGCGTCTACATCGGGATGGTCTATTCGTACCTGCCGTTCATGGTGATGCCGCTCTATGCGCACCTCGTGAAGATGGACCTGACGCTGCTCGAAGCCGCGTACGACCTGGGTGCCAAGCCGTGGGTCGCGTTCACGCGCATCACGCTGCCGCTGTCGAAGAACGGGATCATCGCCGGCAGCCTGCTGGTGTTCATCCCGGCGGTGGGCGAGTACGTGATCCCGGAGCTGCTCGGCGGCGCCGACACGCTGATGATCGGCCGCGTGATGTGGGATGAATTCTTCAACAACATGGACTGGCCGATGGCGTCCGCGGTGACGGTCGCAATGGTGCTGTTGCTGCTGGTGCCGATGGCGCTGTTCCAGTACTACCAGGTCAAGGAACTGGAGGACGCGAAATGATCAAGCCGAGCAAACCGCTGTCGACGGGCGTTCTCGCCTTCGGCTTCCTGTTTCTGTACATCCCGATCGTCAGCCTCGTCGTGTACTCGTTCAACGAGTCGAAGCTGGTGACGGTGTGGTCGGGCTTCTCGCTGAAGTGGTACGCGGCGCTGCTGGACGACGACGAGCTGCTGACCGCCGCCTGGCTGTCGCTGAAGATCGGCCTGTTGACGGCCACCGCGTCGGTCGTGATCGGCACGTGGGCGGGCTTCGTGCTCGCGCGTTTCGGCCGCTTCAAGGGCTTCACGCTGTACACGGGGATGATCAACGCGCCACTGGTGATTCCGGAGGTGATCCAGGGGATCTCGCTGCTCTTGCTGTTCGTCGCGCTGGAACAGATGTTCGGCTGGCCGAAGGGGCGCGGGATGGCGACGATCTGGATCGGCCACGTGATGCTGTGCGTGTCGTACGTGGCGATCATCGTGCAGTCGCGCGTGAAGGAGATGAACAAGTCGCTCGAGGAGGCCGCGCTCGACCTGGGCGCGACGCCGCTGAAGGTGTTCTTCGTGGTGACGCTGCCGCTGATCTCGCAGGCGCTGCTGTCGGGGTGGCTGCTGTCGTTCACGCTGTCGATCGACGATCTGGTGCTGTCGGCGTTCCTGTCCGGGCCGGGGTCGACGACGCTGCCGCTGGTGGTGTTCTCGCGCGTGCGGCTGGGGCTGAACCCGGAGATGAATGCGCTGGCGACGCTGTTCATCACCGCCGTGACGATCGGCGTGATCGTCGTGAACCGGACGATGATCGCGCGCGAGCGGCGCCGGATGGCCGACTTGAAGGCGGCGTTTGCGGCGGCGTGACGGGCCGCCTCCGCTTCGAAGACAACAAGCACTGCAGACAAGCATGACGCGCGGCCTCAGGGGGGCGCGCGATTCGATCCCGATTTGACAGGCGCACGACTAGGAGAATCCGCAATGAAGAAGAAACTGATCTGCCTGCTGGTGGCCGGCGCGTTGCCGGGCATCGCGCTGGCCGGTTCCACCTCCGCCGAAATCAAGGCGCTGCAGGCGCAGGTCGCGGCACTGCAGAAACAGATGAAGGCCATGCAGGCGCAACTCGCCGCGAAGCCGGGCGGCACGGCGGTCGCGACGTCCGGCGCGAGCGGCGGCATGGCCGGCGGCGGCGCCGTCGCGGTCACCGCCGACCCGGGTTCGCCGGATTACGGCAAGGCACGTGCGACACTGACCAACGACGAGGTCAGCGAAATGAAGCAGCAGATCGCGAACCAGCAACTGAAGGTCGACTCGCTGACCGACGCGGCCACCACGGGCCCGCTCGCCGGCCTGTCGGTCACCGGCTACATCGATCCGACCTACATCTACAACCGCGCGGCCGGCACTTCGTCGTTCCTGTTCGCGAACCACGAGAACGCGTACAACTATTTCAACAGCACGTTCGGCGATCTCTACCTCGACATCAAGAAGACGTTCGGCGTCGGCCCGATGGCGCCGTCGGCCGAAATCACGTTGATGCCGAACCGCGGCAACGGCATCACGCTGCTGCAGAACTCGCGCGGCTCGATCACCGACAACCTGCTGAACACGGCGGTCGTCAACGTGCCGATCACCGCGGAAACGACGCTGGTCGCCGGCCTGATCCCGAGCTTCGGCGGCTACGAAGTGCAGCAGTCGAACCAGATGCTCACGCTCACGCACAACCTGCTGTACGATTTCTCCGATCCGGGCAGCTACGTCGGTGTCGGCGCAAACTACACGAAGGGCAACTGGGCGTGGAAGTTCTTCCTCGGCAACGAGCAGTACCGCACGTACGGTTCGGTCACGCAGACGGGCACCAATGCGCTCGGCGACCCGATCACCACCAGCAACAAGGTGCCGACCTTCACCGCGCGTGCGGACTACACGTGGTCGAGCGCGCTCGATCTCGGCGGCTCGTTCAACATCGGCCGCCAGACGCTGTCGAGCGCGATCGACGAGAACGGCGTCGTCCACTACGGCCCGGGCGGCGCGGCGCCGAGCGGCTACGGCTCGTTCTTCTTCGGCGAACTCGATGCGACCTACACGCTCGCCGACGTGCAGTACAACGCCGAAGTCGACTACGGCCGGCAGCAGCATGCGGCGTTCAACGGCGGGCTCGCGCAGTGGTACGGGCTGTCGCTGCTCGCGCACCGCAAGTTCAACGCGCCGGTGGTCGGCCGCATGGGCGTGACGCTGCGCTACGACCTGCTCGCGAACTCGAAGAACGGCGGCGGCGGCGGCGGCATCGCGCTGAACGGCAACGGGATGGACCCGAGCAACGGCTTCGGCGTCGATGCGGACTGCCTCGCGATGTCGAAGGCCGGCGGCGGCCTGGGCTTCGAGTGCAAGGGCGCGGTGCGCCAGGACGTCGCGCTCGACCTGCTGTTC
Organism: Burkholderia sp. MSMB1078WGS; assembly: GCF_001528895.1. Taxonomy (NCBI): domain Bacteria; kingdom Pseudomonadati; phylum Pseudomonadota; class Betaproteobacteria; order Burkholderiales; family Burkholderiaceae; genus Burkholderia; species Burkholderia sp. MSMB1078WGS. The sequence continues at coordinate 6,309 of NZ_LPDI01000032.1, forward strand.
TATCCGACCCAGCAGATCACCGTGAAGGTCGAATATCGGCACGACTGGGCGAACAACAAGGTGTTCCTGCGCAACGACGGCTCGTACGGCAAGTCCAACGATCTGCTCGCGACGCAGTTCATCTATTCGTTCTGATGCAGGACGCGCGGGGCGCCGTGCCGCACGCACGGCGTCCCGCGCCGTATTGCGAATGGCTGCGCGCCGTTGCAGCCTTGTCGAGGGAGTCGGTTTCATGACGCAGTCTTTCACCCGCCGCGCCGATGCGCTCGCGCGCGACTCGTACTACGAAGCCACGGCCACGCGGCCCGTCGCCGACGATCCGATGCTCGACGCGGCGATCGACGTCGAGGTCTGCGTGATCGGCGCCGGCTTCGCGGGCCTGTCGACGGCGCTCGACTGTCGCGCGCACGGGCTGTCCGTCGCCGTGCTCGATGCACACCGGCCCGGCTGGGGCGCATCGGGCCGCAACGGCGGCCAGGCGATCACCGGCTTCGCGAAAGACGAGGTGATCGAGAAACAGCTCGGCGCCGACGGCGCGCGCGCCGCGTGGTCGCTGTCGCTCGACGGCGTCGCGCTGATCGCCGATCGCATCGCGCGCTACGGGATCGATTGCGACTTCACGCGCGGCTACCTGACGGTGGCGACGAAGCCGCGCCGCATCGACGACCTGCGCGCATGGATGAACGCCGCGACGTCGCGCTGGGGCCATCCGTCGCTCGCGTGGCTCGATACCGGCGAGATCCAGGCGCGCATTGCATCGACGCGGTACCTGGCCGGCGTGCACGATCCGCTGTCGGGCCATCTGCATCCGCTCAAGTACTGCCTCGGCCTCGCGGATGCCGCGCGCCGCGAAGGCGTCGCGCTGTACGCGCACACGCCGGCACTCGACGTCGTGCGCGGCGCGCGGCCCGTCGTGCGCACGCCGTCGGGCGAAGTGCGCTGCCGTTTCGTCGTGTCGTGCTGCAACGCCGGGCCCGGCGGCGTGCTGCCCGCCGCCACCGCCGCACGCATCGCGCCGATCGCGTCGTACATCATCGCGACCGAGCCGCTCGGCCGCGCGCGCGCCGACGCGCTGATCGCGCGGCGCGAGGCCGTGTGCGACAACAACTTCTTTCTCGACTACTTCCGGCTGTCGGCCGACCACCGGATGCTGTTCGGCGGCCGCGCGAATTCGGCCGGCGCGTCGCCCGCCGCGCTCGCCGAAGCGATCCGGCAGCGCATGGTCGGCGTGTTCCCGCAGCTCGGCGACGTGCGCGTCGAGCACGCGTGGGGCGGCTTCGTCGACGTCACGCGCAACCGCGCGCCGGACTTCGGCGCGATCGATCCGAACTTCTTCTACGTCCAGGGCTTCAGCGGACACGGCGTCGCGCTCACGGGAATCGCCGGGCGCGCGGTCGCCGGCGCGATCGCGGGCGACACGCGCGCGTTCGACCTGTTCGCCCGTTTGCGCCACCGGCGCTTTCCCGGCAGCGACGCATGGCGGCAACCCGCGCTCGAACTCGGGATGCTGTACCACCGCGTGCGCGAGCTGTTCTGAACCCTCTTGATACGTGTTCCCCATGCAGACATTCGCCAACCAGCCGCACGTCGCGTCGTACTACGCGGCGACCGCCAACGACACGACCCGCCACGCACCGCTCGCCGGCACGACCGACGCCGACGTGTGTGTGATCGGTGCGGGCCTCACGGGCCTGTCCGCCGCGCTCAATCTCGCCGAGCGCGGCCATTCGGTGGTCGTGCTCGAAGCGTCGCGCGTCGGCTGGGCGGCGAGCGGCCGCAACGGCGGCCAGTTGATCGGCGGCTTCGCGTGCGACATCGACACGTTTGCGCAGTTCATGCCGGAAGCCGACGTGAAGCGGATCTGGGACATGGGGCTCGAAACGCTGTCGCTCGTGAAGTCGCGCATCGCGCAACACGACATCGACTGCGCGCTGGTGCCCGGCTACCTGACCGCGGCCAACACCGAACGCGACGCCGATGCGCTGAAACGGTGGCGCGACGAAGCCGCGAAGCGCTTCGGCTACGACCGCTTCCACTTCGTCGAAGCCGACGAACTCGGCGACTACGTGCAGTCGGCCCGCTATTGCGGCGGCCTGTACGACCCCGACAGCGGCCACCTCCATCCGCTCAACTACACGCTCGGCCTCGCGCGGGCGGCCACCGCTGCCGGCGTGCGCATCCACGAGGACAGTTGCGTGACGCGCGTGCGCGACGTGTCCGGCGGCCACGTCGTCGAGACGAGCGGCGGCAACGTGCGGGCGCGCTTCGTGGTGCTCGCCTGCAACACCTACGTCGGCACGCTCGCGCCTGCGCTGGCGAGGAAGATCATGCCGGTCGGCACCTACGTGATCGCCACCGAGCCGCTCGGCGAAGCGCGCGCCGCCGCGCTGATGCCCGCGCGCGCGGCGATCTGCGACAGCCGCTTCGTGCTCGACTATTTCCGGCCGGCGCCCGACACGCGGCTCGTCTGGGGCGGCAAGGTCAGCTATTCGACGCGCGAGCCGCGCGACCTCGCGGCGGCGATGCGCGCCGACATGCTGAAGACGTTCCCGCAGCTCGCGGACGTGAAGGTCGACTATGCGTGGGGCGGCTTCGTCGACATCACGATGAACCGCGCGCCGCATTTCGGCCGCATCGCGCCGACGACGTACTTCGCGCAGGGGTTTTCGGGGCACGGCGTGAACACGACCGCGCTGGCGGGCAAGCTCATCGCCGAGGCGATCGACGGCCAGGCGAGCCGCTTCGACGTGTTCGACAAGATCCGGCATCGCGACTTCCCCGGCGGCGAGGCGCTGCGCACGCCGGCGCTGGTGCTCGCGATGAGCTGGTACCGGCTGCTGGACGCGTTCGGCGTGCATTGAGCGGCGCGCGGCATTGCCGCGCAGAAGCAAAACGGCCGCTCGTTTCGAGCGGCCGTCCGGACGACAGGCGTGGCGTGACGCCGCAGCGCGTCAGTCGGTACCGTACTTCGGCGAGCGCGGCCCGTACAGCAGCCCGTTCGGCGGGCCGGCCGACAGCAGCCGCGTGCTCGTCAGCCCGGCGACGTCATGCGCTTCGTCGGTCAGCGAATGCGCGACCTGCTTGACGGCCGCCTGCACGAGCGCCCCGACGATCCCGAACGTATTGACGCTCATGTTGTTGCCGACTTCCTTGCCGGTCGCCCGGCCCTCGCCCTGCCACAGCACGTCGCCGCTCTTCAGGTCGACGAGCTTTGCCGACGCGGAAACGATCGTCGTGCTGTCGATCAGTTGATAGACGGAGCCGTACTGCGTGACCTTCGAATACAGCGCGGCGTCCGCGCCGAAGATCTCGCGCAGTTTCGCCGGCGACGTAGCCTGGATATCGGTCGCGTTCGTCAGGCCGTTCTGCTTGAACGTCTCGTCCATCACCGCAACGGGCACCACGTAGTAGCCGGACTCGGCGAGCGGCAGCGTCATTTGCGACAGCACGCCGTAGGTTGCGCCGACGTCGGTGGTTTCGTTGACCGGCGGCAGCACGAGAATCGAACGCGGCTGGCTCTTCTTGAACGCCGTGTAGTCGGGACGTTGTACCGGCTGCGCACACGCGCTCAGCAGCGCGGCGATCGACAGTACGGACAGCAGCTTGAATGAAAGTGTCTTGAACATGGCAGGCGTGTCACTGTTTGGCGGAATTCGAATCGGCATTCTTCTGACCGGCAACGGTCTGGCCGGCGGCCGCCGGATTCGCGGTTTTCGATGCACCGGCCTTCTTCTTCATCAGGAAATCCATAAACGCCGTGGATTCCGGGAACAGTTGCTTCTCGGCCTGCAGTTCCTGCTCGGCCTGCTGCTCGTTGCCGACGCTCGCATACAGCATCCCGAGATGCGCATGGAAACCCGGCGGCGGCGTATGGCCCTTCGCGCGGATCTCCTGCAGCGCTTTTTCGAGCGCATCGATCTGCTGCTGCGGCGCTTGCTGCCCCTTGAAGTATTCGTACACCTGCGGCTGATAGCCGGTCCACTGATACAGCGGCGGCGTGGTCGGCGCCGCGCAGCCCGCGAGCAGCAATGCAGCCGCCGTCGCCGGCAGCCAGATTCCCCGTTTCATGGTCTTGTCTCTTCTGGTGGGTGAAATGATTCGTGCGTGTCGTATCGCGCGCGGCATTTACTGCGCCGCCTTCAGCGCGCCGGCGTCGACCTGGTCGACGAGATGGTTCACGGCCTCCTGGATCGCGAGGTCCAGCACCTTGCCGTTGAGCGTCGAGTCGTAGCCGGCCGTGCCGCCGAAGCCGATCACCTCGCGGTTCGACAGGCTGAACTCGCCTGCGCCCTGGCTCGATGCGACGACTTCCGACGTGGTCGTGTCGACGATGTTCAGGTTGACCTTCGCGTACGCGACCTGTGTCTTGCCGCGGCCGAGAATGCCGAACAATTGATGATCGCCGACGTCCTTGCGGCCGAACTCGGTCACGTCGCCCGTCACCACGTAGTTCGCGCCCTTCACGGCCTGCGCCTTCTTCATGAAGCCGGCTTCCTGCTTGATCTCGTCGAGGTTCTCGCGATCGAGCACGTTGAAGCGGCGGCTCTGCTGCAGGCGCGTGACGAGGATCGTCTTCGCCTGTCCGCCGAGGCGGTCGATGCCGTCGGAGAAGATGCCGCGCATGTAGCTCGAGCGGTTGTCGAACTTGCCGACGGCGATCGCGACGGGCTTGCCCGCGTACGGCTTCTGCGCGCTGCTGACGGCCGGCACGTCGAGCGTGCGCGACGATTCGGTCGCGCAGCCGGACAGCGCCGCGACGACCGCTGCCGCCACGAGGACGGTGCGTCGTGTCTGAATGTTCACTGCTGGTCTCCTTGCTGGAAAAGATGCCGCTGCGCGAGGCTCATGCACGCGCTCATCGCCGGTTCGGCGATCGCGGCAAGTCAGGGAAGGGGGCGCGCAACGGGTGCGTTACGGCAAAAGACGGAGGGAAATGCGATGCGCGCCTGGATCGCGCACACGAATGATTTCGTTATTCTGGTTACTGCACTGTTGATTGCGCATGGTCGGCCCCGTATATGATTTTTCGCGATCATATCAAGCCTGTTTATCAAGACGGAGTATCTTGATAATAATTGACGATTTTCGCACTTATATTAAATACGCCGCTTATTCGTGCGCGAAGCGTTGCACGCGTGGGCTCGCGCGGCACGCGACCGGTCTGCGCCGGTCTTCCGTGTCGATATCGCCGGATTGACGATCGATCCGGCGATATCGACACACGTCATTCGCGCCGTCGATCCGAACGGCCGATATCCCGACAATAAGCCGTCCGGCATTCCAGCCGCACACGCGCATACGGTTTCCGCTAATCGGCCACTTTCTGTCGCATCGTCACGAATTCCTCGGCCGCGGTCGGATGAATGCCGATCGTGTCGTCGAACTGCGCCTTCGTCGCGCCCGCGCGGATCGCGATCGCGATGCCCTGGATGATCTCGCCCGCATCGCGGCCGACCATGTGCGCACCGACCACGCGCTGACTGTCGCGCGCGACGACGAGCTTCATCAGCGTGCGCTCGTCGCGGCCCGACAGCGTGTGGCGCAGCGCCTTGAACGACGTGCGGTAGATATCGACGTCGCCGTGCGCGTGCCGCGCATCGGCTTCGCTCAGGCCGACCGTCGCGACCTCCGGCTGGCTGAACACGGCCGACGGCACGTACGCGTGATCGACCGCGACGCGCGATCCGCCGAACAGCGTGCGCGCGAGCAGCCCGGCGTCGCGCGTCGCGACCGGCGTGAGCTGCGGCCGCGACGTGACGTCGCCGATCGCGTGGATCGACGGCACCGACGTCGCCGAATACGCATCGACGGCAATCGCGCCGCGCGCATCGAGCAGGATGCCCGCCTGCTCGAGCCCGAGCCCGTCGACGTTCGGCACGCGGCCCGTCGCATAGAGCACCTGATCGTACGGCCCGTGCCGCACGTCGCCGACGTGCACGAACAGCGTGCCGTCGCTCGCGCGCTCGATCGATCCGATCACCGCGCGTGCATGAATCGCGACGCCCTGCTTGGTCATCTCGTCGGTCAGGAACCGGCGCACGTCGTCGTCGAAACCGCGCAGGATTTGGTCGCCGCGATAGAACACGTCGACGTGGCTGCCGAAGCCGTTGAAGATGCCCGCGAACTCGACCGCGATATAGCCGCCGCCGACCACCGCGATACGCCTGGGCAGCGCCGCGAGCGACAACGCCTCTCGCGACGTGATCGCATGCTCGATGCCGGGCCGCGGCGGCAGCGACGGCCGCGAGCCGGTCGCGATCGCGATGTGGCGCGCGCGGAACGTGCGTGCGCCGATCGCGACCGTGTGCGCATCGACGAGCGTCGCGCGGCCGGCGTGCATCTCGACGCCCGATTGCAGCAGCAGGTTGATGTAGATGTCGCTCAGCCGGTTGATCTCGCGATCCTTCGCGGCGATCAGCGCCGGCCAGTCGAGCTTGCCGGCGCCGAAGGTCCAGCCGAAGCCCTTCGCGTCGTCGACTTCGTGCGGGTAGTGCGATGCGTAGACCAGCAGTTTCTTCGGGATGCAGCCGCGCAGCACGCAGGTGCCGCCGATCTGCTCTTCTTCCGCGATGCCGACGCGTGCGCCGTACGACGCGGACATGCGCGCGAGCCTCACGCCGCCCGAGCCGGCGCCGATGACGAACAGGTCGTAGTCGAAATCCATCGCATCCCCTCATCGCAGTTCGAATGGAGGCACGATAGCAAGATTCGGGAATTCGTGCGGCGCATGGCGCGCGTCGCGCGCCCAATAAAAAACGGCGAGAGACGACGCCTCTCGCCGGTCAAACCGGCCGGCGGTTGTGCCATGCGTCACCGATCGACCGCATGCCCGACCTGCCGATTGCGCGGCACCGGTCGACCCGAGCGCGCGAAGGGCGCACCCGCGGCCGGACCGGCCGCCATGCTCATGCCTGCGACGTGTCGCTGCCGTCCGTCGCCTGCGTATCGTCCGCCGCCTGTTCGGGCTTCTCTTCCTTCTTCTCGAGCATGCCCTCGATCGCCTCGGCGCCCTTGAAACCCGCGACGGCCGCGGCCGCCTTGGTCAGCAGGCCCGCGTCCGGATCCAGCTTTTCCGCGCCTTCGACGGCGGCGATCGCGCCGGCGATTTCACCCACGGTGTTCAGGATACCCATCGTCATCCCCTTTCAAGAAAATCGTGAGCGCATCGTCCCACGAAAGAAACCGGCGGACCGCGTTTGTCATCGCCGGATACACAAGTTACGCACCAGGCCGGCCGCGCGCGCCGAGCGCCATCGGAACGACGCACGCGCACGCCAGACGGCATGCCACGAGCGATGCACGCAGCGTAGCGGAAAGCATGCGCGCGCACTGTAAAAGTATGTTCTGGATTGCCGACGGATCGCTTACGGTGCGGGACTTCCGCAATGGAGCGCCTGCCGAATAGTCGGGTGCGCGTATGAAGGTCGCGCGACGAAAAAAAAGAGGCTCCTCGCGGAGCCTCTTCGATGCGCGCCGGACGAAGCCGGCGCATGCGTTCCGGCGTTCGTCAGAAGATATTGCGCAGGCCGATCGCGATGCCCGTCTGGTTGCTGCGGCCGGGCAGCTCCACGTTCGCCGCGCCGTTCGTCTTGTTGAAGTCGACGGTGCCGTAGATCTCGGTGCGCTTGCTCAGCGCGTACTCGGCGATGCCGACGATCGCATAGCGGTTGCCGCTCGCGAGCGTGCCGTTCGTGGTCATCGCGTTGCGCATGTGGTCGTAGTAGAACGCGCCCGTCAGCGTCAGCGGCGCGCTGACCTGCCAGCTCACGCCCGCGAACGGGCCGTCGTCGATCCGGCCCGTGCCCTTCGCGACCGGAATCGTCTGCTGCGCGAGCAGGCTGTCGACGAAGCCCGTATCGTCCTTCGAGCGCAGGTAGCCCGCGTAGATCTTCGCCTTGCTGAACGCGTACACGACGTTCGCGTGATAGATCGTCTGCTTGCGCGCCGAGTTGTCGCTGTTCTGCTGCGCGCCGGCCGCGATGCTGAGCGGGCCCATCACGTACGACAGCGACACGCCCCACGCATTGCCCTTGCCGAGCGAGCCCGGGATCTGGCCCGAGAAGCCGCCCGCGCCGGTCGATTCGTAGTTGGTGCCGGTCGAGTACATCGCCTTCGCCGTCAGGCCCTCGAACTTGCCCGTGTACTTGATCTGGTTGTCCGCATACAGGCCGGCGCCGAGTGCGACCGGCAGCCATGCGTTTTCAAGGTAGTTGCCGACGGTGAGCGGATCGTAGGTATCCGACAGCAGGTCGAACAGCGGCGTCTTCTGGCGGCCGAGGGTCACCGTGCCGTACGGGCTCTGCAGGCCGACGTACGCCGCGCGGTTGAACAGGCGGCCGCTGTCGGCGAACGCGCCGTTCTGCAGGTTCACGCCGCTCTCGAGGTTGAACACGGCCTTCAGGCCGCCGCCGAGGTCTTCCGTGCCGTAGATGCCGAAGCGGCTGTTCGTGATCGCGCCGTTGGTCATCGACAGCAGGCCGTCGTTCTTAGCGTTGGCGTTGGTCAGGTAACGGATGCTGGCGTCGGCGACGCCCCAGAGCGTGACCGAGCTTTGTGCCGATGCGTACTGGCTGGCGAAGGCCAGCGCCGCGCCCCCTGCGATGACTGCGAGTCGGGTGGTCTGCTTCATGAGCTTTCCTTTTTTAGGTGTCTCCATTCATGACCGGCCGCGTGCGCAGCCGGGTGGCGATCGCGAACGTTCATGGCGGGCGCGATGTGGGCTGAATCATAAGACGAGTCCGAACGCTGAAAGAAATTGAAATACGCGGCAATCGCGCGATTGTCGTCCGGGAACAACGTTTCCCGCGCCAGGTCTCGTTCGCCCGGCGGCGGGACGGGGCGCGGCGGAGTCGGCGGGCACGCGCGGCGCTGTAAGGTTCGATGGTGCGGCGCGCTCACGCGGATCGTGGCGAAATGGTCGGTGTGGTCGGTGTGGTCGGTGTGGTCGGTGTGGTCGGTGTGGTCGGTGTCGTCGGTGTCGTCGGTGTCGTCGGTGCGCTCGGTGCGCTCGGTGCGCTCGGTGCGCTCGGTGCGCTCGGTGCGCTCGGTGCGCTCGGTGCGCTCGGTGCGCTCGGTGCGCTCGGTGCGCTCGGTGCGCTCGGTGCGCTCGGTGCGCTCGGTGCGCTCGGTGCGCTCGGTGCGCTCGGTGCGCTCGGTGCGGCGGCCTGCGGCCAGCCGCTTGCCACGCCTGCCCTGCCCTGCCGTCAGACCGTTTGCGTCGCCCCGTCGCTGCCGTTGCCCGCGCCGCCGTTGCCGCCCGCGTCGCCTGCACCGCCGTTCCCCGCGCGACGCCATGCACGTCGCACGATCTCCGCGAATGCACCGACGAGCAGCAGCACGGCGCCCCACAGCGCGATGTCCGGCGCGAGCCGCGTCACGAGCCCGCCGACCACGGCGCCGGCCAGGAAACAGAAGCTGATCGTCGCGAGCAGCGCCGAATCGTGCAGCGCCCCCGCGTCGTAACGCGGAATCAGCCCGACGAACAGCTTCTGCGCGGCACGCCGCAGGTTGCCGGTCGTCATCACCGACGTGTACGACAGTTCCTCGAGATGGGTGAACGACAGCGTCTGCAGCGTCGCGACAAACGAGATGCCCGGAATCAGCCACGCGCTCGACACGCCGACGAGGCCGCTCGCGGCGACCCCGAGAAACGCGATTTCGACGATCAGGCTCGCGAACGCCGTATGCCGCATCCAGCCGCGCTGCGCGGCGAGGCCGAGCAGGTGCGCGACAAACACCGCGATCACGAAGCCGACGAGCGGCGGCACGTGATGCAGCGCGGCGGCCCATTCGCCGGCCGACAGGTTGATGCCGAGCAGCGCGACGTTGCCGGTCATCGTGTTCGCGAACACGTGGCCGTGGCCGACGTACGTATACGCGTCGAGATAGCCGCCGGACAGCGTCAGCAATGCGGCGACAGTGAGATTGCGGCTGGCGCCGTCGAGATCCATCGATCCTCCGTGGTGGGCGCCGCCCGGCCGCGCGCGGCGGGCGGTGCGAATGTCGGCCGTGCCGGCAGGTGCGCCACCGGCACAGCGCGGCCCGGCTTCGCCGCATGCCGCGCGTCAATATAATGTTTGCCGTCGGGGGACGGGCGAGCGCCGCGCATCGCAGCCGGCCGAAGCGTGCCGACCGCGCGATTCCCGCCGCCGCAAGACCGGCCGAGTATACCGGGCCGACCGGCGCCGGCTGCGCCACGCGCGCCGCGCCGCCTTTCTTCACCGAGCCTTCGAATGACACCCGCGAAGTTCTTCCTGCGCTACACGGTCATCCCGTTCGCCGCGATCGTGCTGGTGGCCGTCTGGACGTTCAACCGCGAATCGGGCGAGATCGATGCGCGCCAGTATGCGGCGCTGGTGGCCGCGTATCCGTCGTTCACGCCGAAGCTGAAGCACGAGGTGGCCGACGCGTTGCGCGGCGGCAGGCTTGCGAAGGCCGATTACGGCACGATCATGCGCGACGAGCTCGACGCGGGGTTCGTGATCGACTGGCCGGCCCCGACGGACGACGTCGGCAGCGAACGCGGCCGACTGCTCGGCCTCGTGAATCGTGACCTGCCCGCATCGCGGTAGCCTGCGGCCACAGCGGGTTGCGGGTTGCGGGTTGCGGGTTGCGGGTTGCGGCGAGCGACACGATAAGCCGCTCACTGCCCGATGCCCGTGAGCCCGATCAGCGCGCCGCCCGCGAGCAGCCACAGCGGATGGATGCGCGTGCGCCATGCCAGCACCGCGCACGCGGCCGTGATGCCCCACTGGATCGCGGTGCGGTTCGACGCCTCGGAAATCAGCACCGCGCTCGCCGCGACGAGCCCGGCCGTCACCGGCATCATCCCCTGCTGCACGTAGCGGCGCCACGGCCGGTCGCGAAAGCGCTCCCACGCATGCAGCACGAGCACGGTGACGATCGACGACGGCCCGAACTTCGCGAGCGACGCGACGAGCAGCCCGGCCCAGCCGGCCACGTGCCAGCCGACCAGCGACACGATCATCATGTTCGGCCCCGGCGCCGCCTGGGCCAGCGCGAACAGCGCGGTGAACTCGTGCGCGCTCATCCAGTGATGCACGTCGACGACCTGCCGCTGCATTTCCGGCAGGATCGTGTTGCCGCCGCCGAACGCGAGCAGCGACAACTGGCTGAAGATCGTCGCGATGGCGATCAGCGTGTCGCTCATGGCCGGCCCTTCCGTTGCGAGTCGGGCGAGTCGGACGTGCCGGGCGCGGCGGCCGGCGCCGGCCGCGGCGTGCCCGCGTCGCGGCGGCGCGACGCGAGCCAGATGCTGACGGGCGTCAACACGAGCATCGTGGTCAGCAGCGGCATGCGCAGCACCGCGATCGCGACGAACGCGACGACCGCAATCGCAGCGGCCGTGCGCGGCGCCCGGAGCAGCGGCTTCGCCACCTTCACGGCCATCGCGACGAGCAGGCCGGCCGCCGCGGCGGCGAGCCCCGCGAACAGGTGCTGCACGCGCGGATCGCTCTGGGTCTTCGCGTACAGCACGCCGAGCGCGACGACGACGAGCGTCGGGCCCGCGATCAGCCCGAGAATGCCGGCGAACGCGCCGGCGACGCCGCGAAAGCGCATGCCGACGGCGACCGACAGATTGATCACGTTGCCGCCGGGGAGGAACTGGCACAGGCCGAGCAGATCGGTGAATTCGTCGGCGGAGAGCCACTTGCGCTCGTCGACGATCGTGCGCCGCGCGAACGGCAACGCGCCGCCGAACGACATCAGGCCGAGCGACAGGAAACCTGTGAACAGCTCGGCGAGGCCGACGCCGCGCGAAGATGCGGCAGGCGGCGGGGAGGCAGGCGGCAAAGCGGATTGCATGGGGCTCCTCATCAAACGATGAATCGAGGTTACCGCCGTTCGGGATTCCGGCAAAACGATTTTATCGGCGCGCCCTTGTGATCTAGAATCACAAGCATGGCACGCGATCTCCCGCCCTTTTCCGCGCTTCGGGCCTTTGAAGCCGCGGCACGACATGAAAGCTTCAGCGCCGCCGGCGACGAGCTGCATGTGACTCACGGTGCCATCAGCCGGCAGATTGCCGGGTTCGAGGCGTGGCTCGGCAAGCCGGTGTTCCACCGCTACGGCAAGCGCGTGAAGCTCACCGACGAAGGCCGCCGCTACCTGGACACCGTGCGCGCGGCGTTCGACAGCATCGCGCACGCGACCGAGCAATTGCGCAACACCGGCGCGGCGCGCGTGCTGCGCATCAACGCGCTGCCGACCTTCGCGATGAAATGGCTGCTGCCGCGGCTGTCGCGGTTCCAGCGCGACGTGCCGAACGTCGAGCTGAAGCTGTCGACGTCGAACGCGCCGCTCGACACGCTGAACGGCTTCGACGTCGCGATCCGCCGCGGCCCCGGCCACTGGCCGAACTGCACGAGCGGCCACTTCCTCGACGAAAGCGTGATTCCGGTGTGCAGTCCGGCACTGCTCAAGCGCGCGCCGATCAGCCGCGCGGACGATCTCGCGCGGCACGTGCTGCTGCATTCGGATACGCGGCCGGAAGGCTGGCGCGACTGGTTCGCGGCGGCCGGCGTCGCGATGAAGGGGCGCAAGCGGCAGTCGTTCGACCACTTCTACCTGGCGCTGCAGGCGGCCGTCGACGGGCTCGGCGTCGCGCTCGGCCCGTTGCCGCTGATCGACGACGAGCTCGCGAGCGGGCGCCTGGTGATGCCGCTCGACGGGCCACGCATCGCGACGCGCAGCTACTGGTGGATCACGCCGGGCGCGCCGGCCGACGATCCGCTCGTCGCGCAATTCTGTGCGTGGCTGCAGGGGCAGTCGAATACCGGCGCATGAAGGCGCGCGGGCGGGCGGCATTGCACCGCCCGCTGTCGAATCACACCACCGGCCCCGGTTCCTTTTCCTTGCGCAGGATCGCGTACAGGATGATCGCGCCGAAGGTCGCGGTGCCGATCCCGCCGAGCCCGAAGCCGCCGATCTTCAGCGAGAAGTCGCCGGCGCCGAGCACCAGCGTGACGGCCGCGACGATCAGGTTACGATTGTCGGAGAAGTCGACCTTGTTGACGACCCAGATCCGCGCGCCCGTCACCGCGATCAGCCCGAACACGACGATCGACACGCCGCCGAGCACGGGGCCGGGAATCGTCTGGATCACCGCGCCGAACTTCGGCGAGAAGCCGAGCCCGATCGCGATCAGCGCGGCGAGCGCGAACACCAGCGTCGAATAGATCCGCGTGACGGCCATCACGCCGATGTTCTCCGCGTACGTGGTCACGCCCGTGCCGCCGACGCTGCCCGACACGATCGTCGCGAGCCCGTCGCCGATGAACGCGCGGCCGACGTAGCGGTCGAGGTTGGTGCCCGTCATCGCGCTGACGGCCTTGATGTGGCCGAGGTTCTCCGCGACCAGGATCACCGCGATCGGCGCGAGCATCAGCATCGCGTGCGGATCGAACACCGGCGCGCGGAAGCTCGGCACGCCGAACCACGCGGCCTGCGCGACGATCGCGAAATCGATCGGCTTGCCGAGGCCCATCCCGTTGGTCGCGATCGCGTAGATCACGTAGGCGATCGCGAGCCCGACCAGGATCAGCAGGCGTTGCATCATCCCGCGCGCGAACACCGCGACGCCGCCGACGCACAGCACCGTGACGAGCGCCATCACCGATTCGAAGGTCGAGCCCGACACGCCCTTGACCGCGATCGGCGCGAGGTTCAGCCCGATCACCGCAACCACCGCGCCGGTCACGACGGGCGGCATCAGCGTCTCGATCCAGCGCGTGCCGATCGCCTGCACCAGCGCGCCGAGCGCGACGTACACGACGCCGCACGCGACGATCCCGCCGAGCGCGACCGGAATGTTCGGGTTCGGCCCGCTGCCGCCGTAGCCCGTCACCGCGATCACGAGGCCGATGAACGCGAAGCTCGAGCCGAGATAGCTCGGCACGCGGCCGCCCACCAGCACGAAGAAGAGCAGCGTGCCGATGCCCGACATGAAGATGCACAGGTTCGGGTCGAAGCCCATCAGCAGCGGCGCGAGCACGGTCGAGCCGAACATCGCGACGACGTGCTGCACGCCCATCGCGACCATCTGCGGCCACGCGAGGCGCTCGTCGGGGCCGACCACGCGCGAGGCCGCGCCGGTCGGTCGGACCCGCCAGCGCGGGAAGTAGGAATCGGACATGGGGAAAGCGCTCCTGTCGGTCGTCGGTCGCCGGCTGCCAGGGATGCGCCGGTCTGGAATCTGGCGCGAGTTTACGGAGCGGAAATGGGGCTGGCAAGCGAACCGGTACGCGGAATCGGCAAGCGGTGCAGCAAGGTGCGCAAACGTCCGGCCGCGCGAGAGAACCGGCGCGCGACCGCGCGGCCCGGCGAAGTGCCCGCCCGGGCGCGATGCGCGCGGGGCGGCCAGCGCCGGCGGCGAGGTAAGCGTGCGCTCACATCGCAGCCGGCGTATCGTGCATCAGGGGTTGATGTACTGGAACAGCGACAGGTTCTGCAACTGCGCGTACGCCTTCTGCGAGCCCGTCAGCGCGTTCTGCATCTGCAGGAACTGGCTGATCGTCGCGACCATGTTGGTGCTCGTGAGGTCGGCCAGGTTGCTGCTGACCTGCAGCGTGTTGGTCTGGTTCACGGCCTGCATCGCCTTGATTTCCTGCTCGCGGCCGCCCACCGACGCCTGCACGGTGAGGACGTTCGTCATCATGTTGTTCAGCTTCGTCGTGCCGGTGGTCATCGCGTTCGCGAGCGCGGTCGCGGCGGCCGTGTTGCTGCTGATCGGCACCTTCAGCGCGGCGATCATCGTGTCGAGCGCCGCGAACACGTCGGTGCCGGCCTGCGGCGCGGGCGTGACCGTGAACGTGTCGCCCGGCGCCGGCTTGCCCGACACGGGCACCGACAGGCCGTTGCCGAGCGCGATCCCGGCGCCGTCCGAATACGGCTGCGCGGGGGTCGTGGTCGGCGGCACGACGGTGTTGTCGGTCACCGTGTACGTGGGCGCCGCGGCCGTGCCGCCGAACGCGATCGTGAACTGGTGCGCGTTGGTCGCGGCCGACGGGCTCGTGATCGTCACGCCGCCGATCGTGCCCGTGCCCGTGTTGCCCGCGCCGGCGAGCGGCACCGGCTGGCTGCCGAGCATCGGCACCGACAGGAACACGTTCGCGCCGTTGTCGCCCTGTGCGATCGAACGCGTGTCGGCGATCTGCACCTCGCGCGAGCCGGTGTCGCCGCTGTAGGTCACGCCGCCGCCCGGCGCGTTCGAGAACGGCGCAGTGGCCGTCTTGAAGCCGGCGAACAGGTAGTTGCCCGCGCCGTCGGTCGAGTTCGCGAGCGTCAGCAACTGGTCGCGATAGCCCTGCAGTTGCGTCGACAGCGCGGAACGATCGCTGTCCGACAGCGAGCCGTCGCCGGCCTGGATCACGACCGTGTGAATGCTGTTCAGCAGGTTGTTGACGCTGATGAGCGTCTGGTCTTCCTTCTGCAGCGACGACAGCGCGGCGTTCTGGTTCGACGCGTACTGCGACAGCGTCGCCGACGTCATCGACAGCTGCACGGCCTGCGCCGCGCCGAGCGGATTGTCGGCCGGCGTCGCGAGGCTCACGCCGCTGGAGATCTGCTGGTACAGCTGCGAGAGCTGCGCCTGCTGGTCGCTCATTTGAGCGACGTTCATCTGGTAGAACTGCGCAGTGGAAATCCGCATCGCTTCGGTTCCGAAATTAGTTGAACAGGCCGAGCACGGTCTGGAACAGCGTCGACGCGGTCTGGATCACCTTCGCGTTCGCCTGGTAGAGCTGCTGGTACTGCATCAGGTTGGCCGCTTCCTCGTTCTGGTTCACACCCGACACCGACTGCTGCGCCTGCGTGATCTGGCCGACCAGCGCGGTCTGCGCGGCGCTCGACGACTTCAGCTGGCTCGCCGTGTTGCCGATGCCGTTCACGTAGTTCGCGTACGCGCCCGTCAACGTGGTCGAGCCGTTGCCGAACGCCTTCGAGTTGACGAGCTTCGACAGCGCGAGCGCGTTGCTTCCGTCGTTCGTGCCGCCCGTGTTCGGCGCGACCTTGAACGTGTCGCCCACCGCCGGCGTGCCCGATACCGTGACCGTGACACCCGCCGTCAGCGTGATCGGCGAGCCGGACTGGTACGGCTGCGCGGCGCTGGTCGTCGGCGGCACGGCCGTGTTGTCGGTGACCGTATAGGTCGGCGCGGCCGCGGTGCCGCCCATCGTGATCGTGTAGTTGTGCGCGTTGGCCGCGGCCGTCGCGCTCGTGACCGACAGCCCGCCGATCGTGCCGTTGCCGGTGTTGGTCGTCGTGGCCGACGGCACGTACGGCGCGGCCGCCGCGATCGCGGAGCCGTTCGACGTCGCGAGGCCGAAGCCGTTCAGCGCGCCGCGCGTCGGCTGCACGGTGAACTTGTCGCCGGCGCTCATCGAGCCGGACGAGAACGAGAAGTTCAGGCCGCCGATCGATGCCGGCATCGACGTCGACGTGCCGACCACCGTGCCGCTCGCGCGGTCGGTCAGCGTGTAGTTCGTGCCGTCGTACGCAAGCGTGTAGTCGCTGGTGGTCGGCTGCGCCGCGTTCGCGAACGACACGGACAGCGCCGCGTTGCCGGTATTGCCCTGGTTCGCGTAGGTGATCGGCGCGCCGGTCGAAAACAGGTTGCCGCCCACCTTGCCCGACAGGTCGATGCCGAGCGCGTTCTGCGCGTTGACCTGCGCGGCGAAGCTGGTCGCGATCGCGCCGAGCTGGGCCTCGGCCGGGTCGAGCGTCTGGCTGCGGAACGCGAGCAGGCCGCCGAGCGTGCCGCCCGACAGCGACGCGTCGGACAGGAACTGGTTCGGCCCCGGCGGGTTCGCGCCGGCGATGCCCTGCGACACGACGGTCAGCTCGCTCGGATCGGACGGCGACGTGACGGTCGCGAGCTGGTAGCTCTTGTCCGCGACGACGAGCGGCGTGCCGCCCGACATGAACACGCTGTAGCCGTCGCTGTTGCGCACCACCTGCACGCCCGCGAGATTCGACAGGTTCGACACCGCGAGGTCGCGCTGGTCCATCAGCTGGTTCGGCGGCTGGCCCTGGCTGCTCGCCGCGGCGATCTGCTGGTTCAGTTGCGCGATCTGCGCGGTGTACGCGTTGATCTGCGTGACGGTGCTCGTGAGCTGCGTGTTCACGCTCTGGCGCAGCGCGTCGTACTGCTGGCCGGCCGCCGTGATCTGGTTCGCGAGCGTCTGCGCATTGCTCATCGCGGTCTGCCGCACCGACGAGTCGGACGCGCTGTTCGCGACGTTCTGCATGCCGGTGAAGTAGCTCGTGATCGCGGTCGAGATGCCGGCCGTCGGGCTGCCGATGTAGTTGTTCAGCTGCGTGACGAGCGAGTACCACGTCGACAGCGCGCCGCCCTGCGTCTGCGCGCCGTTCAGCTGGTCGCTCAGGTACTGGCTGTACTGCCGCTGCACGGTGACGGTGTTCACGCCCTGCGGCATGTAGCCGCTGCTGGTGTACTGCCCGCTTGCCTCGGCATAGACGGGGCGTTCGACCGAATAGCCCGGCGTCGCGGCGTTGCTGATGTTCTGGCCGGTCGTCGTGAGGCCCCAGAGCGCGGCATTCAAGCCGCTGACGCCGAGGTTCATGAGTGTGTTGGACATGCGCGATCCTGATGAGCCGGCCGCGCTGCGGCCGCCGGGTTGCGTGACTCCCGGTATAACGGCCGCGGATCGAGAAAATTGAGGAAAAAATGCACGCGCGACGCACGGGCGTGCGGCGCCGGTCGAGGCGGCCGGCGAGCCCGCCGGCCGCGCCGTGCGAGCGGCCCGTGCGGGGCCGCCCGCCAACTGCGCGTCAGGCCCGCGCGAGCGAGCGGCGCTTCATTTCGAGCTGCGTGATCAGCCGCTGCAGCGTGTTCTCCGCGCTGCCCGGCAGCGACATGTAGCGAAAGCCGAGCTGGTAGCGCCGCGACCCGTTCGGCATCTGCGTCGAACGCTGCGACACCAGTTGCAGGTCGAGCGACAGCTTGCCGTGGCCGGTCAGCTCGAGCTCGACGTCCGGCAGCAGCGTGCCGACCTCGAGCGCCTCGACGCGCTCGTCGGCCGTGCGCAGCCCCACGCCACCGAGCGACAGGTTGTGCACCTCGAACAGGAAGCTTTCGCCGTCCGGCAGCTTGCCGCGGCACAGGAACGGATCGACGATCGGCGCGTCGACGCGGAAATACTCGCGGCGCTGGATGCAGACCAGCACGTCGGGGAAATCGGCGACGAACGCGGGCAACCCTTCGTAGCGCGTTTCGCGCGGCGTGCCCGTGGCGAATTCGACGCGCACGCCCTCCGGCGCAGCCGCGAACGTGCAGTGCGACGCGCCGAGGATGCCGGCGTTCTGCTCGGACAGCGCGCCCCAGTCGAACGTGAACGTCCGCGCGCCGACGTCGACCTCGAGCAGGCGCGTGACGAGCTGGCCGCCCGGGTACTGGACGGTCAGGAAATCGCCGCGATTCACGAGGTTGCGCAGCTGCACGCCGATTTCCAGCGGATTGCGGCGGGCATAGTCGGGCCCGGAGTGGCCTGCATCCAGGCTGGGGTCCGTCGACGTTTCGATATTCATGGCTAGCCGGTCTTTCTTGTCATGGGCGCCCGGGGCAACCGGTGCGCGATAAAACCGGGCCAGAACGGGGGCCCGGTCGCAGGTCTCTCACACTTAGCGGCAGTGCTGACCGAAAGTTTAGATCGAAACGGCGATTTATTTCGCGCAAACGTTGAAACCGCGCGCGGCGGGGTGCCGGGCGCGGTCCGAAAGGGCGAACCGGTGGCGGGCGAGCCCGTCAGCCGATCTGCTGCATGATCGAGATCAGCTTCTTCGCGTAATTGGGGTCGGTTGCGTAGCCGGCCTTCTGCATGCCGTGCGCGAAGCCTTCGACGCTGCGGCTCGCGCTCAGCACGCCCGCGTAGCGCGGATTGTTCTTCAGCAGGTTCGCGTAATCGGTCATCGCGTGCTCGTACGAGTCGTACGCGCGGAATTTCGCGACCACGCGGCGCGGCGTGCCGTTCACGTATTCGGTGGTCAGCGCCGACACGGTGCGGCCGGTCCACCCCTTGTTCGCCTTGATGCCGAACACGTTGTAGCTGGTCGAGCCGTCCGCCGCGCGGATCTCGCGCTTACCCCAGCCCGATTCGAGCGCGGCCTGCCCGACGATGAAACGCGCCGGGATGCCGGTCGTCGCACTGGCCGCCTGCGCGGGGGCCGCGAGCCGGTCGACGAACGCATCCGCGTCCTGCACGCCGCTCGCGCCCTTCAGCGGCGGCGTCAGCGCGCTGCCGGCCGAATAGCCGCGCGCGCCGGCGAGCCCGCCGTTGTTCGCCGCGTTCGCATACGCCTTCGCCATCGCGTTCATCGCGGCGAGGCTGCCTTCGTTGCCGGCCGAGCCGAGGCCGCCCGCGCCCAGGCCGCCCGCGCCGACGTCGGCCGCCGTGTCGCTGCCCGCGCCGGCGCCCGCATTGCGAAGCAGCTGCTTCATCAGCGCGTCGGCGACGCCGATTCCGCGCGTCGACATCTGCTGCGCGAGCTGCTGGTCGAGCATCGACGTGTACATCTTCGACGTATGCGAATCGAACAGCCCGCCGTCGGGCGACGCGTCGCGCATGCTCTTGAGCATCATCTGCGTGAACATCGCGTCGAACTGGCCGGCCACCGCCTTCGCGCCGGCCTGCGGCGACTGCTTCGCCTGCGCGCGCAGCGCATCGAAACCCTGCACGTCGAGCGCGAAGCGCTGCGTGAGGTCGTTTGCGTTGGGGAGCGTGGCTGCCATTTAGATGATCTCCAGATCGGCGCGCAGCGCGCCGGCCGCCTTCATCGCCTGCAGGATCGACATCAGGTCCGCGGGCGTCGCGCCGAGCGTGTTCAGCGCCTTCACGACGTCGGCGAGATTCGCGCCGGCCGTCACCATCTTCAGCGCGCCGTTGTCCTGCTTGAGCTGGATCTGCGACTGCTGCGCCACCACCGTCTGCCCGTTCGAGAACGGCCCCGGCTGCGACACCACCGGCTGCGTGTTGACGACCACCGACAGGTTGCCGTGCGCGACCGCGCAGCTTTGCAGCGTGACCATCTGGTTCATCACGATCGAGCCGGTGCGCGCGTTCAGGATCACCTTCGCGGCGGCCTTGTCCGGGCTCACGTCGAGGTTCTGCAGCCGCGCCATGAACGCGACCTGCTGCGCGGAGTCGGCCGGCGCCGCGAGCTGGATCGTGCGGCCGTCGAGCGCCGTCGCGGTGCCCGGGCCGAAGCTCGAATTGACCGCGGACACGATCCGCTGCGCGGTGCCGTAATCCATGTCGTTCAGCTGCAGTTGCAGCATGCCGTTCATCTGCGCGACCGCGTTCGGCACCGCGCGCTCGACGATCGCGCCGCCGACGATCCGGCCGGCCGCGAGCTGGTTCACCTGCACGCGGCTGCCGTTCGCGCTGGCCCCCGCGCCGCCGACCGCCATGTTGCCCTGCGCAAGCGCGTACACCTGGCCGTCCGCGCCCTTCAGCGGCGTGAGCAGCAGCGTGCCGCCGCGCAGGCTCTTCGCGTTGCCGAGCGACGACACGGTCACGTCGAGCGCCTCGCCCGGCCGCGCGAACGGCGGCAGCGTGGCCGTCACCATCACCGCCGCGACGTTCTTCAACTGCATGTTGTTCAGCGACGACGGGCCGCCGTTGGCCGAACCGTTGTTGATCGAGATGCCGAGGTTCGCGAGCATGTTCGCGAGCGTCTGCGTCGTAAACGGCGTCTGCATCGTCTGGTCGCCCGTGCCGTCGAGGCCGACGACGAGGCCATAGCCGATCAGCGGGTTGTCGCGCACGCCCTGGATCTGCGCGAGATCCTTCAGGCGTTCCGCCTGCGCGGGCGCGGCGCCGAGCATGCAGGCAGCCACGGCCGCGAACGCGACGGCGAGCCGCGCGGCCGTCTGCGCGCGGGCCGACAGGCGGCTGAACAGGGTCGTCTGCATCGTCGTCACCACGGCGCGATGTTGAGGAAGAACCGCTGCAGCCAGCCCATCGTCTCGGCTTCGTTGATGTAGCCCTTCGACGAGTATTCGATCTTCGCGTCGGCGACCTGCGTCGAATAGACGGAGTTCGCGCCCGAGATCGTGTTCGGGTTGACGACCCCCGAGAAGCGCACGAATTCGTTGCCCTGGTTGATCAGCATCTGCTTCTCGCCGCTCACCACGAGGTTGCCGTTCGGCAGCACGTTGGTGACGGTCACCGTGATCGTGCCGTTGAACGTGTTCGCCGCGCTCGCGCCGCCGGTGGCCGCGAACTTGTTCGCGCCGGTGGCCGACAGGTTCGCCTTCGCGAACAGCCCGCCGAGGAAGCCGGCCGTCGGCACGTTGAAGTCGGTGTTGCCCTGCCGGTTCGTGTTCGCGCCCGACGACTTGGTCGCGTTGATGTTCTCCGCGATCATGATCGTCAGGATGTCGCCGACGTTGCGCGGCCGCTGATCCTCGAACAGCGGCCGCCCCGCGTAGCCGGGGTTGTAGATCGAGCCGGGCGCCTGCATCGACATCGGCATCGGCGGCTGCGCCGTCATCGGCTGCTGGATGATCGGATCGCGCGGGATCTGCGCGCAACCGGCGAGCGCCGCCACCGCGACCGCGCAGGCGGCGCGGACGGTGGCTGACGAGGGGAGGCGAACCTGCTTCATGGCGACGACGGGACGTTCCGGTTAGCTCTTCATCTGCGTGACGGTCTGCAGCATCTGGTCGGACGTCGTCACGGCCTTGCTGTTGATCTCGTAGGCACGCTGGGTCTGGATCATGTTGACGAGTTCCTGCACGACGTTCACGTTCGACGCCTCGACGTAGCCCTGGTTGAGCACGCCCGCGCCGTTCAGCCCCGGCTGCGACACGTTCGGCGCGCCCGACGACGTCGTTTCCGCGAACAGGTTCTCGCCCTTCGCCTCGAGGCCGGCCGGGTTGATGAAGGTCGCGATCTGCAGCGAGCCGATCTGGACCGCGTTGTTCGAGCCCGGCTGCGTGACCGACACGACGCCGTCCTTGCCGATCGTCAGCGACTGCGCGTTCTGCGGCACGGTGATCGCCGGCAGTACCTGGTAGCCGCTCGACGTGACGAGCTGGCCCTGCGCGTTGGTCTGGAACGAGCCGTCGCGCGTGTACGCGTTGGTGCCGTCCGGCATCAGCACCTGGAAGAAACCCGCGCCGTTGATCGCGACGTCCTTCGAGTTGCCGGTCTGCGTGAGGCCGCCTTGCGTGTACAGGCGCTCGGTCGCGACCTGCTGCACGCCGGTGCCGAGCTGCAGGCCCGACGGCAGCTCGGTCTGCTGCGTCGAATTCGCGCCGGGCTGGCGGATGGTCTGGTACAGCAGATCCTCGAACACCGCGCGCGACGCCTTGAAGCCGTTCGTGCTGGTGTTCGCGAGGTTGTTCGAAATCACGTCCATCTGCGCCTGCTGCGCATTCATGCCGGTGGCGGCGATGTAGAGCGAACGGTTCATGTTGAATCTTCTCCTGGTAGCTACGGCCTGGCCGCTCAGCTGAAGTTGAGCAGCTGGTTCGCCGTCTGCTCGTTCTGGTCGGCGGTCTGGATCAGCTTCGACTGAAGCTGGAACGCGCGCGCGTTGTCGATCATCGCGACCATCGCGGTCACCGGATTCACGTTGCTGCCTTCGAGCGAATTCGGCGTGACGACCACGTTCGGGTCGACGTCGGCCGGATTGCCGTCGGCGGTGCGGAACAACCCGTCGTTGCCGCGCGTGAGCGTGGCCGGATCGGGATTGACGAGCTTCAGCTGGTCGACGATCGCGACCGCCGTCGGCGGGTCGCCCGGCATCAGCGCGGACACCGTGCCGTCCTTGCCGATCGTCACTTCCGCGTTCGGCGGCACCGAGATCGGGCCGCCGTTGCCGACCACCGGCAGGTTGCTCGCGTTGACGAGCTGGCCGTTTTCGTCGACGTGCAGGTTGCCGGCGCGCGTGTACGCCTCGCTGCCGTCGGCCGTCTGCACCGACAGCCAGCCGGGGCCCTGCACGGCGACGTCGAGCGGATTGCCGGTGCGCGTGATCGGGCCCGGCGCGTAATCGGCGCCGGGCGTGGACGACAGCACGTAGGTGCGCGTCGTCGCCGGGTCGATGTTGCTGCCGTCGCCGAAATTCATCGGCACCGCGCGATACGTCGCGAGCTGCGCGCGAAAACCCGTCGTCGACGCGTTCGCGAGATTGTTCGCGACGATCGCCTGCTGGTCGAGCGACTGCGACGCGCCCGTCATCGCCGTATAGATCAGTCGGTCCATGGCTGCCGGTTATCCGCGCTTACAGGTTGATGAGCGTCTGGTCGACGGTCTGCTGCGTCTTGATCGTCTGCGCGTTCGCCTGGTAGTTGCGCTGCGCGGTGATCAGGTTGACGAGCTGCGACGTGAGGTCGACGTTCGAGTTCTCGAGCGCGCTGCCCTGCAGCGTGCCGTGGTTCGTGCTGCCCGGCGCCGAGATCTGCGGCACGCCCGACGCGGCGGATTCCGCGTACTGGTTGCCGCCGAGGTTCACGAGCCCGTTCGGGTTGTTGAAGTTCGCGAGCGCGATCTGGCCGAGCACGGCGGTCTGGCCGTTCGAGTAGTTGCCGGTCAGCTTGCCGTCGGTGCCGATCGAGTAGGTCGTCAGCGTGCCGCTCGCGTAGCCGTCCTGCGCGAGGTTGTTCACGCCGTCCTTGCCGCCGTACTGCGTCGTGCCGGTCAGGTCGAGCGTGAGCTGTTGCGGCGTCGCCGAGCCGTCGGTGTTCGGCACGGTGAACTGGAACTGGCCGAGCGATGCGGTCGGCGTGGCCGGCGTGCCGGTCGTCGTGCTCGAGATCGCCCCCGCCGAATTGAACGTGATCGTGCCGAGATCGGTCGTCGTGCCGCCCTGCACGCCCGCGTACGCTTCCCACGTGCCCGCCGCCGACTTCACGAAATACATGTTGACCGCCTGCGAACCGCCGAGCGAGTCGTACACCTGGATCGACGTCGAGTAGTTGTACGTCGTGTTGTCGGTCGCGCTGAACGGCGTCTTGGCCGGCACCGTATCCTGCGAGTTCAGGTTGAACTGCCCGTTGATCCTGGTCGTGGCGGTGGGCGCGATGTTGGTGGTCGGCGCCTGCAGCGGCACGGTCTGCGCGGTGTTGATCACGCCGTTCTTGTCGGCCATGTACCCCATCAGGTTCATGCCCTGCGCGTTGACGATGTAGCCGTTCTTGTCGCGCTGGAACGTGCCGTCGCGCGAGTACGTCGTCACGCCGTTGTTCGACATCTGGAAGAAGCCGTTGCCGTTGATCGCGACGTCGAGCGACGAGTTCGTCGTATTGATCGTGCCCTGGCCGAACTGCTGCTGCACCGAGTTCAGCGTCGTGCCGATGCCGATCTGCGTGTTGACCGACGTCGCGACCGAGTTCGCGTACATGTCGGCGAACTGCGCGGTGCTCGACTTGAAGCCGACCGTGTTCGCGTTCGCGATGTTGTTGCCGATCACGTCGAGCGCGTTCGATGCGCCGGCGAGGCCGCTCAGACCCTGTTGATAACCCATTTCGGTCTCCGTTACGAGAAAGCTCGATCAGTTGGTGGTGGTGTCGCCGGACGAGGACGACCGGGTGTTCGGGAAGATCGACGCAACCTGGGTGAGCCCCACCGTCGTGCCGTTCGACAGCACCAGCCCCGCGGTGCCGTCCGCCTGCTTGATCACGCTCTGCACCTGCGAGGCGGCCAGCACGGTCGGCGCGTAGGTCTTGCCGTCGGTGCCGGTGTACTGCGCGCTGACCGTGTAGTTGCCGTCCGGCAGCGCGTTGCCGGCCGCGTCGGTCGGCGTCCAGTTGAACGGCACGGTGCCGGCCGACTGCGCGCCCGCGTTGATCGTGTTCACGACGGCGCCCGCCGAGTTCTTCACGGTGATCGTCAGGTTCGACACGCTGCTCGTGAGCGACACGCCGAACGGCGACGCCGCGCCGCTCTTCACCGTGACGCCGTTGCCCGGCGCGAGCACGTTCGTGCCGATCAGCAGCGCGGCCTGCGTCTGCTGGCCGGCCGCGAGTTGCGTCGACAGCGACGTGAGCGACGTGTTCAGTTGCGCGATGCCGCTCACCGTGTTGATCTGCGCGAGCTGCGACGTCATCTGCGAGCTGTCCACCGGGCTCGTCGGATCCTGGTTCTGCAGCTGCGTGACGAGCAGCTTCAGGAACGTCGCCTGCAGGTCGCTCGCCGACGTGCCGTTGGTCGACGACACGTTGTTGGTGTTCATCGTGTCGGTCGGCAGCGTCGACACGCTGGTGCCGTTGCCGCCGATCGTCGTGTTGGAGGAAGTCATCCTGGGTGGCCTTGTGTCGGAACTGTCGGTCCGGGTCTCGGTATGGAAAGGTCGGGCGGCGCGCGGCTTACGAGCCGATCGTCAGCGTCTTGAGCATCAGCGTCTTCGCTGTGTTCAGCGTCTCGACGTTGGCCTGGTACGAGCGCGACGCCGAGATCATGTTCACCATCTCCTGCACCGGATCGACGTTCGGCATCTGCACGTAGCCGTTCGCGTCGGCGGCCGGGTTCGCCGGGTCGTACGTCGATTTCATCGGCGACGGGTCGTCCATCACCTTGGTCACGCGCACGCCGCCCACGCCCTGGCCGGACGCGGTGCGCGCGCCGCCGAGCGGATCGGTCGCGAACACGACCTGCTTGGCCTTGTACGGCTTGCCGTCGGGGCCGGTCGCGCTGTCGGCGTTCGCGAGGTTCGACGCGGTGACGTTCAGGCGCTGCGATTGTGCGGACAGCGCCGAACCGGCGACGCCGAAGATATTCATCAACGAAGGCATGGAAGCTCCTTGTGCTGGGGTCCGGATTCGGAAACGGCGCTTACGAGTTCGTCGTGATCGCGGCGATCATCGCCTTGATCTGCTGGGTCATCACGGTCATCCCGGTTTCGTAGTGCAGCGCGTTGTTCGCGAACTGCACGCGCTCGACGTCGAGATCGACCGTGTTGCCGTCGAGCGACGGCTGCAACGGCATCCGGTATTGCGCGCGGCCGTAGTCGTCCGACGGGCCGCCGGTCGGGATCAGCTTCGCGGTGCCGGCCATGTGGCCCGGCGCCGTCGACACCATCGACATGCCGCTCGTCACGCCGGCCGGCTGCGCCATCGGCAATTGCGCGGCATTGCTCGGCGCCAGACCGCCGCTCGCCTGCTTCAGCGAGCGCGCGAGCGTCGACGCGAAATCGACGTCGCGGGCCTGGTAGCCGGGCGTGTCGGCGTTCGCGATGTTCGACGACAGCAGTTCCTGCCGGTACGCGCGCACGTCGAGCGCCTGTCGGCCGAACGCGAATTCCGCATCGAGTTTGTCCAGCATGTGTGCGTCTCTCCGTATGAAGCGCTGCACGCCCCTCGCGCCGGATGGCGACCCGAGAGGCTTTTTTCCATGACAGCGATGGTAGGCGCGGGACGCAACCGGCAATCGGACGAATAACGCGGCAAAGCCCCCCTCTATTCATCGTTTGCGCGCCGCCCCCGCTCCCTAGAATGCGAAGCGGATCAACGGCTTCGAGGACACGGCGATGGCACGCAGCGCATTTCGCGAATACGCCGGACGCGGCACGCGCCTGCGCCGTGCGCTCGCGCTCGCCGCGGCGCTGTGGGCCACGGTGCCGGCCGCGCACGCGGACGACGGGATGATCGTGATTCCCGGCCGCGGCGAGACGGCAGAGACCGCGCTCGCGCATGCGAATGCGGCGAGCGGCGGGCAGTTCGGCGGGAAAGCGGGTACGGGCGCGGATGCGGCCATGGGTGGTGCGGCGGGTGTCGCGGCGGGCGGTGCCGGCGGCATGGTCGGCACGGCCGGTGCAGCCGCTGGCGGCGCTTCGGGCATGCCCGGCGCCGTCGGCATGGCCGCCAACGGCTACACGGCGCAGCCGGCCGGATCGATGGGGGTGACGAGCGTTCCGGCACCTGCACCGGTACCGGCGCCAGCACCACGCCCCGTCTACGCAGCAGCCCGCGCGAATGCCGCAAATGCCGCTTACGGCGCGCCGCGCGCTGTCGATCCCGGCGGCGTCGCGACCGTCGTTGCCGGCACCGGTGCCGCCGAAGCCGCGTCGAATCCCCGGCAGGCGCTTGCCGCCCGTATCGCCGCGGCGCGCGCCGCTTCATCCGCGCCGGCCCCGCGTGCGCGGGCGTCGGCCGAGCCCGCGGCACAGCCGACGCCGCCCGGCCGGCAAGACCCCGAAACGATCCGGCGCGCGGCGCTCGCATTCCTGCAGCAGCAGATCGCCGGCCTGCCCGGCAAGACCACCGCGACCGTCACGACCGCCTTTCCACGCGGGCTCGCCGCGTGCACGACGCTCGAACCGTTCCTGCCGACCGGCGCGCGCCTGTGGGGCCGCACGACGGTCGGCGTGCGCTGCGCCGGCGAGCGGCCGTGGACCGTCTATCTGCAGGCGAAGGTCGCCGTGCAGGCCACCTATTACGTCGCCGCGCGCCAGATCGCGCCCGGCGAGCCGCTGTCCGCGGCCGACCTGGTCGCGCGCGACGGCGACCTGACGGTGCTGCCGCTCGCGGTGATCACCGATCCGGCGCAGGCGATCGGCGCGACCGCGCTCGCACGCATCTCGGCCGGGCTGCCGCTGCGGCAGGACATGCTGAAGAGCGCGGCATCGGTGTCGGCCGGCCAGACGGTGCGGGTCGTCGCGACCGGCCCCGGCTTCACGATTTCGGCCGAGGGCAGCGCGCTCGCGAATGCGGCGCCGGGCCAGTCGGTGCGGGTGCG
Organism: Burkholderia sp. MSMB1078WGS; assembly: GCF_001528895.1. Classification (NCBI taxonomy): domain Bacteria; kingdom Pseudomonadati; phylum Pseudomonadota; class Betaproteobacteria; order Burkholderiales; family Burkholderiaceae; genus Burkholderia; species Burkholderia sp. MSMB1078WGS. The sequence continues at coordinate 34,028 of NZ_LPDI01000032.1, forward strand.
GATGGCGGCCGGGCAGATCGTCACGGCGATCGTCAAGGACGCCGGCACCGTGGAAATCCCGCTGTAGGGACGGATCGGCCGCAAGAATGTAAAGAATTGTTTATTCGGAGCATTTCGGGCTCGCGATGCTAAAGTTCGGGCCGACCCGGCCGTTATCTGGGTCAAACCGTACAGGAAACCCATCGTGAAGATCGATTCCACTCCGAAACCGAGCCCCCTCGCGCCGACCGGTACCGGCGCGGCCCGTGCGCAGTCCGGCACGGCCCAGTCGTCCGGGCAGGCAGCCGACGCAGGATCGACCGGCGGCGACACGACCGTGAACCTGTCGGGTCTGTCGGGCCAGCTGCGTTCGATATCCGCGTCGGGCGACGCCGATATCGACACGGGCCTGGTCCAGTCGATCAAGGACGCGCTGAACGACGGCACGCTGACGATCGACGCGAACAAGATTGCCGACGGCGTATTGAACACCGCCCGCGAACTGCTGCAGCAGCAGCGCCCGCAGGGCAGCTAATCCCGGCCTCGTGGCCGGTTCACCCGGTTTGCCGGCGCGCGCAGCACTGCACGCACCGGCGTGACGAGCATGACGCGATGAGAGAAGAGCTGCTGGCCACGGTCAACGACGAACACGCGACGGTCGAAGCGTTCGCGTCCCTGCTCGTCTACGAGGAAAAGGCGCTGACGACGGCCGAGCCGCTCGAGATGCTGCCCGGGATCGTCGAGAAGAAAAGCGCGCTGATCGACCGGCTCGCGCAGCTCGAACGCACGCGCGACACGCAACTTTCCGCGCTCGGCTTTCCGGCCGGCAAGAAAGGCATGGACCAGGCGGCCGAACGCGATGCGCGCCTCGCGAGCCGCTGGCAACTGCTGCAACAGGCCGCCGAACGCGCGCGCCAGGCCAATGCGAACAACGGGATGCTGATCCGGATCCGGATGGACTACAACGAGCGCGCGCTCGCGGTGCTGCGCTCGGCGCCCGCGCCGGCCGGCGTGTACGGCCCCGACGGACGCGTCTCGGCACTGACGCGCTGACGTCGCGCCGCACGGCCGCCCGGCGGCCGCGCCCCTGCCTTGCCCGTCGTTACAACAGCGGACACGCAGTGACCTGCGTGCCGCGCTCCACGCACAGCCGCTCGTAGTCGCGCAGATACGCACGCTCGGCGTCGTCCAGCAGGTCGAGATCGATCAGATCCCAGTCGTAGCCGACCGTCACGATGTTCTCGAACGTCACGGTGCCCGGCTGCGCGTCGTCCGGCCGCACGATCACGATGTTCTCGATCCGCACGCCGCCCTTGCCCGGCAGGTAGATGCCCGGCTCGACCGAAATCACCGCATTCGGCACCAGCCCGTACCGGGCGCCCGGCGCGAATCGCACGCCGCCCTCGTGTACGTGAATCCCGACGCCGTGCCCGGTGCCGTGGCCGAAATCGTAGCCATGATCGCGACACACCTGCCGCACCAGCGCATCGACGTCGCCGCCCGTCGCGGCGGCCGGAAAGCGCGCGACGAGCCCCTTGATGCAGGCCTTCAGCGCGACCGTGTAAATCTCGCGCTGCCACGGCTGCGCGACCGTGTCCGGCCGCGTGCGGCGCAGCACCACGCGCGTGCAGTCCGTCGCGAAGCCGGCTTCGTAATACGCGCCGCTGTCGAGCAGCACGAGTTCGCCTTCGGTCAGCTCGACGTCGGCGCTCGCCGCCGTGTAATGCGCGAAGGCGCTGTTCGCGCCATTCGCCGCGATCGACGGAAACGACAGCGCGACCGCCGAGCGTGCGCCGTACGCGTCGTTGATCGTGCGTGCGAGATCGTACTCGGTGTGACGCACGCCCGGCTCGCCGGTCTTCGCCCAGCGCATCGTTTCGGCGATCGCCGCGGAGCTGCGCGCGAACGCGTCGCGAAAGCGCTCGAGCACCGCCGGCGTCTTGCTCGCACGCATCGCCTCGACCGGGTTGAAATCGGCGTGCCGCGCGTGCGGCCACACCCGCTTCACCGCGTCGACGAGCGCGCAGTTCACCGATTCGAAGCCATAGCACACGTGCTCGACCGCGAACTGCGCGAGGAAGCGCTCGAGCGCCGCGACGTCGCGCCGGATCACGTGCAGCGCCGGATACGAAGCGAGCGCGACCTCGCAGCGGTCGCAGCCTTCCGGCAAAAACAGCGCCACCTGGTCGCCGATCGCGAACAGGAAGCCGAGGTGCGACGACGCATTCGGGATGTGATAGCCGCGGCTGTTCAGCAGATACGCGAGATCGTCCGATGCGCAGGTGAAGAACGCCGTCCTGCCGTCGGCCGCGCCGGTATGCGCGGCGAGCCGGCGGTTCAGCGCGTCGAGGTTTTGCGCGACGCTCAGGCCGGTCACCGTTGCCGGGATCTCGAAGATCGGCCGCTCGACGTTCCAGCCCGGCAGCGCGATCGCGCGATCGATCTCGCGATCGGCGAGGCTCGCCCAGTCGAGCGACGCGGCCTGCGTCTCATCGAACAGCCGGTTGCGCTGCGCGACGCTGATCCGTCGCGCGTCGTAGCCGACCCGCGCGAGCCGGCTCGCGTGCACGACCAGCCAGTCGGCCATCGCCTGCCAGATCGTCACGTCGATGCCGAGCTTCTCCACCCGCACGCGCGCCGGATCGCACTGCTCGTCGGCCTGGAAGTGATAGCGGCCGTCGACGAACAGCACGAACGGCGGCACGCCGAGCGCCTGCGCGGTCGCCGCGCTCAGGAAGATCCCGCAGCCGGCCGAGCCGTCGAAGCCGGACACCGCGTAGCGCGGGTTGTTGCTGCGCGGCAGGTACTCGGTCACGTATTCGTCCTGCGACGTGATCAGCACCGCGTCGAGTCGCGCGGCATCGAGCAGGCGCGACAGGCCGGCCTGGGTCTCGGCGACGGACGCGTCGTACGGGGGAAGGCCGGAAAAGCTGTATTTCAGTCGATCGATCATCGGATGCCCGTTATTCATTGTTGTCGGCGGGCGGCGGCGCGTCGCGGCATCGCGCCTGCTCGCCCGCACACGTCGCCGCGGCCCGCGCATGGCGCGACGCGCGGCCGGGCCGCGCCACGGTTCCAGCGGCCCGCCCTCGGGAAATTTTCGTCTCACTTAACTTTGTTTGATGCGCGACAGAATCTAGAGCAGGCCGAAATCGAGGTCAAGCCAAAATTTTCGTAGGACTAAAATCGGCGCGTAGCCTGCGGATCCCGGCACAACGCCGATTCGCCCGGCGATGCCACGCGGTACAATGCGCCGGCCTCCGCCCCGGCGACCGCCCCGTCGCTGCGCCCGCGCCCCGACTCGTTGCCACGAAAGAGATTCATGGATTCAGACCTCATGCGTATCGGCCAGCGCATTCGCCGCCTGCGCCGGGAAGCAAAGAAGACGCTGCTGGAAGTCGCGACCGAGGCGAAACTGTCGGTCGGGTTCCTGTCGCAAGTCGAGCGCCATCTGACGGGCATCTCGCTGTCGTCGCTCGTCAACGTCGCGAAGGCGCTCGGCGTGCCGCTCGGCACGCTGATCGCGCAGCCGCGCCAGACGCAGCCCGATTCGCACGAGGGCAGTCGCAAGCCCTATGCGCTCGACGCCGCGTCGCAGTGGTACGAGCGGCTCTCCACCACGTTCGACGGCAGCCAGATCAACGCACTGAAGGTGCAGATGATGGAAGGCTACCGGTCGGAATGGGTCGCGCACGGCGGCGACGAATTCGTGTACGTGCTGGCCGGCCGCATCTGCTACACGGTCGGCAAGAAGAATTACCCGCTGGCGCCCGGCGACTCGCTGCACTTCGACGCGCGCAAGCGGCATCGCGTGGCCAATGTCGGCGACGGGCCGGCCGAGCTGATCACCGTCAGCACGCTGCCGCTGTTCGACGACAGTTCGGCGGAATCCGTGTCCGCGACGGCGGAAATCAGGCAGTCGAAGCCCGGCAAGTCGCGCGAGAGCCGCCGTGCGCCGGCGTCCGAACGGGATGAGCGCGACGCCGCCGCGGCGCGGCCGTCCACGGTTGGCGCAGCCGAAAGGAAGGGGGCGGCGAAGCCGCGCGCCGCCGCCGGCAAGCGCCCGGCGGCCGCCACGTCGAAGCGCACGAAGAAACCGTAACCGCTGGCGGGCGCGCACGCCGCGCGCGCTGTTCCTCTCTACTCGTCGCCGATCGCGAGCGCCTGCGCGACGGCCTGGATCCGCGCGCGATGCACGGCTTCCTTGATCTTCTCCGTGTCGGCGCCGATGCCGCGCGCGATCGCGCCGGCGTCGACGCTACGCGCCGCCGCGAGCGCGACGCGCAGCCGCTCGGCCTGCGGATACGGCTGCGCATCGAGCCCGAGCCGGCCGCGCGCATCCGCTTCGCAGGCCTGCAGCAGCTCGGCGAAGCGCGCCGGCTTGCGCAGCGCGTCGCTGCGCTCGAAGAGCCGCACCAGCGCGGCCGCGCCCATCTCCATCACGCGATGCAGGTTGCCGTGCTCGCGCGCGACCACCAGCGCGAGATCGCGGCATTCGTTCGGCACGCGCAGCCGCTCGCACAACGGCTTGAGCAGCTCGACGCTGCGGCTTTCGTGGCCGACGTGGCGCGGCAGCACGTCCGCGGGCGTCGTCCCCTTGCCGAGGTCGTGCGTGAGCGCCGCGAACCGCACCGCCAGCGAATAGCCCTGCTTCGCCGCGTAGTCGACGACCATCATCACGTGCACGCCGGTGTCGACTTCCGGGTGGTAATCGGCGCGCTGCGGCACGCCCCACAGCGCGTTCACCTCGGGCAGGATGCGCGCGAGCGCGCCGCAGTCGCGCAGCACCGCGAACATCCGCGACGGCTTCGCTTCCATCAGCCCGCGCGCGATTTCCTGCCACACGCGCTCGGGCACGAGCGCGTCGGCCTCGCCCGCGTCGACCATCCGCCGCATCAGCGCGAGCGTTTCGTTTGCGACCGTGAAATCCGCGAACCGCGCGGCGAAGCGCGCAATGCGCAGGATCCGCACCGGATCCTCGACGAACGCGTCGCTCACGTGCCGGAACACGCGCGCGCGCAGGTCGGCCTGCCCGTCGAACGGATCGATCACCGGGCCGACCAGCGCGCCCTCCGGGCTCACTTCGCGCGCCATCGCGTTGATCGTCAGATCGCGCCGCGCGAGATCCTCGTCGAGCGTCACGTCCGGCGCGTAATGGAACTGGAAGCCGTGATAGCCGGCCGCCGTCTTGCGCTCGGTACGCGCCAGCGCGTATTCCTCCTGCGTCTGCGGATGCAGGAACACCGGGAAATCCTTGCCGACCGGCCGGAAGCCCTGCGCGGTCATCTGCTCGGGCGTCGCGCCGACCACCACGTAGTCGCGGTCCTGCACCGGCACGCCGAGCAATTCGTCGCGGATCGCTCCGCCTACTGCGTAGATGTTCATGGCTGGGGTTCGTAGTCGGCGATCACGTTGGTTTCGCGGCGCGCGGCGTCGATCCAGCGCTGCACCGCCGGCAGCGCCGTCACGCGCGCCGCATAGCCGGCCGCTTCCGGCGACAGCGCCGGCGCATACGTGTTGAAGCGCATCACGACGGGCGCATACATCGCATCGGCGATCCCGAATTCGCCGAACAGGAACGGGCCGCCCGATGCCTCGATGCATTCGCTCCACAGCGCGTCGATGCGCGCGACGTCGGCGAGCGCCTCGGGCGTCGCGCCGCGCCCCGGCATCGACGCGCGGATGTTCATACCCATCTGCGTGCGCAGCGCCGCGAAACCCGAATGCATCTCGGCGGATACGCAGCGCGCATGCGCACGCGCGAGCGGGTCGGCCGGCCACATCGGGAATTGCGGATAGCGCTCGGCGAGCGTCTCGGCGATCGCGAGCGAATCCCAGATCGCCATGCCGTGATCGTCGACCAGGCACGGCACCTTGCCGGTTGGCGAGTATTCGCGGATGCGCGCGGCCGAGTCGTCGCGGCGCAGTTCGACCACGATCTCGTCGAACGGGATGCCGAAATGCGCGAGCAGCAGCCACGGCCGCATCGACCACGACGAGTAGTTCTTGTCTCCGATGACGAGCTTCATGATGGGGTTCCGAAAAACGTAAAAAAGAAAAGGGCCGACCCGCGGCGCCCCGTGCGGATGCTAGCGACGCGAGCGGAACCAGTCGAACCGCGAGCGCCCGGTCGCTTCGCCGAGATACGCGGGTGCAATGCTTTCCAGACTCGCGGGCGAGATCCCGAGTTCCGGCGCGAGCGGCCCCGACAGCACATTGGGCACCGACATCGTCGCGAGATTGTCGCGCGTGAGCACCGGCTCGCCGGGCAGGCATTCGAACACGCTCGCCTGCAGCCGCGCAAGCGCGTCGGGCAGCCGCACGATGCGTGCCTGGCGGCCGACCAGTGTGCCGCAATAGCGCACCAGTTGCTCGAGCGTGTAGACGGTCGGGCCACCCAGTTCGTAAGTCTTGCCGTGCGCGGCCGCGAGATCGAGCGTGTTGACGAACGCGCGTACGACGTCGCCGACGAACACCGGCTGGAAGCGCGCGTCGGGCATCGCGAGCGGCAGCACGGGCGCCATGCGCTGCAGCTTCGCGAACGTGTTGAGGAATGCGTCGCCCGGGCCGAACACGACCGACGGACGGAAGATCGTCAGCGCGAGCGAATCGGTGGCCGCGACCGCATGCAACGCGGCTTCGCCGTCGCCCTTCGAGCGCTGGTACATGCTCGCGCCGTGCGAATCGGCGCCGAGCGCGCTCATGTGCAGCACGCGCCGCACGCCGACCTCGACGCATGCCGCGGCCAGCGCGGCCGGCAGCGCGACGTGCGCACGCTCGAAGCCCGGCCCGTACGGCGTGCCGCGGCCGCCGTGCAGCACGCCGATCAGGTTGATCGCCGCGTGCGCGCCGGCGACGAAGCGCGCGAGCGTGCGCGTATCGAGCGCGTCGAGTTCGACGATGTCGACCGGCAGCATCTGCAGGTGGCGCGCGTGGTCGCGCCGCCGCGTGCCGATCCGCACGTGCTTGCCGGCGTCGATCAGCGCATTGACGAGCCGGCTGCCGATGAAGCCGGTGCCACCCAGCAGCGCGACGGTCTGGCGATCCATGTTCGGGACCTCTAAGGGGCGGTTCACGCTAATAACGGGCTTGCGCTGGCCACCAGAAGGGCCGAGCGCAAGGATTGCGACGCAGCGAATACTCGACGTATTCGCAAGGAGCATGACGCAGCGATCGGCCCTTCTGGCGGCCAGCCCCATTCATGATTTTTTCCGGTCAGGGGAACGAGGCTGGCCGGCCACATTGCGGCGTCGCGCGTCGCTTGTTTGGCTCGGCCAAACGGCGCTCCTTGCTTCTTGCACTGCAGCCGGCCAGCCTCGTTCGCAAGCCGGTTATTAGCGTGAACAGCCCCTTAAACACTGCCGCGTCTCGCGCGGCAGTGTGAAGATTGCTTATCAGGGCGAGATCATGCCTAGACGTTTCTTCAACGACTGCGGTTTGCCCTCGAAGAGCGCCGCGTAATAGACGGTGTTCGACAGCACGTTCTTCACGTAGTCGCGCGTCTCGTTGAACGGAATCGTCTCCGCGAAGATCGCGCCTTCGACCGGCTGCGTCAACACCTGGCGCCACTGGCGCGGCCGGCCGGGGCCCGCGTTGTAGCCGGCGGTGGCGAGCACCGGCGAGCTGTCGAAGTTGTTGTAGATGTCCGCCAGATACCAGGTGCCGAGCTGGATGTTGGTGTCGATGTCGTGCATCTGCGCACGCGAGATCGTGCCCATGCCGAGCTTCTTCGCGACCATCTGCGCCGTTGCCGGCATCAGCTGCATCAGGCCGCCCGCGCCCACCGACGAACGCGCACTGATGATGAAGCGCGATTCCTGGCGGATCAGCCCGTACGCCCACTCGACGTCGAGGCCCGTCGACTGCGCGTAGCGCTCGACGGTCGTGCGGTACGGCGACGGATAGCGCAGCGTGAAGTCGTGCTCGGCCTTCGTGCGGTCGGCCGTGTTGACCGTGCGGTCGAGCAGCTCGACGCGCTTGCCGTATTCGGCGGCCGCGAGCAGCTGGCGATCGGTCATCCCGCGCAGCGGCCAGTTCCATTCGCGATTGCCTTCGAGGCGCAGGTTCAGTGCGTAGAAACGCTGCGCGAGCGCGAAGCCCGGGATCTTGCCCATCGCATCGACCTCGGCGTCGCTCACCTTCGTGCGCGGCGGGATCGTCGTGCGCTGGCCGAGCTCTTCGCCGGCCAACTGCCCGTAGAAGTTGAACTGGCCGGCGACCTGCTCGAATTCCTGGTTCGCCTGCAGCGTGTCGCCGCTCTGCTTGAGCGCGCGCGCATGCCAGTAGATCCACGCCGGATCGTTGCGCAGCGACGGCGGCATCTGCTCGATCGACCAGCGCACCATCGGCCAGTTGCCGGCGAGCAGCGCGGCGCGCGTGCGCCATTCGTAGCCCGGGTTCGACAGCGGCGCGTTCGCCGATTTCGCATACCAGACCGACGCCATCGGCGAGCGCTTGATCGCGCCCTGGTAGCCGATCGCGCCCCACGCGATCGCCTGTTCCTGCTTGGTCAGCGAAGGCGCGACCGTCGTCAGCATCCCGGCGGCGGCGTCCGGATCGTTGCGCGCCATGCGGCCGAGCGCGATCAGCGCGAGCTGATGCGACGCGGCATCGGGGCCGACGCCGCGCGCGAGATACAGCGGCGGCGCGCTCGTCGCCTGGTCGAAACCGGCCGGGCGCGGGCCGAGCGCATCGACGATCTTGCCGCCCAGCGTCGTGTAGTTCTGCTCGTACGCGAGGCGCGCCTGCTGCCACACGTCGTCGCTCGTGAACTGCTGGTTGACCGCGAGCGCGGTGATCAGGTCGACGCACGCGTCGCCGTAGTTCTTCGGCTCGACGAGCAGCGCGCGCGCCGCGTCGGCGACGTTCTCGTTGCGCGCCGCGCGCGATTCGAGCGCATAGCACTTGACCTGCGTGTCGTCGTCGAGCACGAAGCGCTTGTACTGGTCGTCGAAATTGCGCCAGTCGTGGCGCGCGCCGAGCACGAGCAGGTAGTCGTTGCGCAGGCGATCGGCGATCGCCTGGCCATCGTAGCGCTGCAGGAACGACTGCACGGGCGCATCCGGCGCATCGACGCGCGCGCGGCCCGTCGAATCGAACAGCTGCGGCTTGATCTGGAAATACTCGACGTAGGACGGAACCGGATAGTTCGGGATCATCGACGCGAGCTGCGCGGCCTTCGCGGCGTCGTTGCGGCGTGCGGCTTCGCGAAGCTGCACGAAGATCTGGTCATCCCCGGGAAGCGTGTCGTCGTTCGGTGCGGCGCACGCGGCCGTGCCCGCGACGAGCGCGCCGGCCGAAAGCATCAGCGCGACCGCGCGATATACTCGAAAAAGGCTGTTCGACATCGTTATGAATGGAGCACGAAGTGAGCGAAAGCATAGCACGCAACCCTGTGCCGAACCCGAAGGTTGCGCTGCGCAAAACGCTGTCCGGCGCCCGTCGCGACGCCGCGTCGCAGCCCGCCGCGAACGCCGCGCTCGACGCGCGGCTGCGCACGCTGCTCGACCGTCTGGCGCCGCGCACGGTCGGGTTCTACTGGCCGCTGCCGGGCGAATTCGATGCGCGCGACGCGGTGCTCGCATGGTGCGCGGCGGGTGCCGGCCGGTGCGCCGCGTTGCCGGTGATCGGCGAGCGTCACACGCCGCTCGCGTTCCACGCGTGGGACACGCACACGCCGATGCGCGAAGGCCATCACCGGATTCCCGAACCGGCGTCGGGAATCGTCGTCGTGCCCGATCTTTTGCTGATTCCCTGCGTGGGATTCGATCCGCAGCGCTACCGGCTCGGCTACGGCGGCGGCTACTACGACCGCACGCTCGCCGCATGGCCGGGCGACACGCTGCCCGTGACGGTCGGCATCGCGTACGAAGCGTGCCGCGTCGATGCGCTGCCGGCCGAAGCGCACGATCTCGCGCTGCGCTGGATCGTCACCGACGGGGCGCTTTACCCGGCCGCCGGATAATGCCGCGCACGGCGCCGCGATCGTCGCCGCCGGCCCGAGGGCGCGTCGCCGCGCCCGAGCGTTTCCGCCCGCGCTTACAGCGATGCCGCCGCGCGCGCGGCCGTGTCGTAGAGGCCCGATGCGTGGCGCAGCAACTGCGCCGCGTCGCCGATCTGCTCGTTGGTGAGGCCGCTGTCCTTCAGCGTCTCGATCAGGCAGTGCTCGCGAACCTCGCGGTACTTCAGGCACAGGTCGCGGCCCGCATCGGTCGCGAAGAAGAACACTTCCTTGCCGCTTTTCTCGCTCTTCACGTAGCCGCGGGCGATCAGTTTTTTCAGCGCATAGGTCGCGACGTGCGTATCCTCGATATTGAGCACGAAGCAGATGTCGGCGAGCTTCTTCTTGCGTTCGCGATGGCTGACGTGATGCAGCAGCGAGACCTCGACCGCCGTCATGTCCTTCGCCCCCGCCGCCGACATGCAGCGCACCATCCAGCGGTTGAACGCGTTGCCGGCCATGATGAGCCCGTATTCGAGCTCCGACAGCTCCGCGCTCGAATCGGAAACGAGGTGTTCGGATGACACGATCTTGGTCGCAGGACGCTTCATGGAAAGGCGGCGCAAGCCGGATGACAGGATGTGCCCGAGTGTACGCCAGAAGCCCCGGCCGACGGGCTAGGCAAAAACGCTTATTGATAAGTTGTCGATATTTTGTCGACAATGTGCGCTAACATTGCCGTCCGAACCGTGCCAGTCCGATGACGCAACCCCGCATTTATCCGCTCGGCGATGCCGCCCTCGTCTGCGAGGTGCCGCCGCCCGCCACGCTCGATTGCCAGCGCCGCGTCTGGGCCGTGGCCGAGGCCGCGCGCGCGTGGCCCGACGTGATCGACGTCGTCCCCGGCATGAACAACCTGACCATCGTGTTCGACGCGCTCGCCGTGACGGCCGACTCGCTCACGCCCGCGCTGCGCGACGCGTGGGAGACGGCCGACGTCGAGCACGCGGACGGCCAAGAGGTCGAGATCCCGGTCGAGTACGGCGGGGCCGCCGGCCCCGACCTGGCCGCCGTCGCCGCCCACACGGGCCTGTCGGCCGACGAGGTCGTCGCGCGCCACGCGGCCGGCACCTACGTCGTGTTCTTCGTCGGATTCCAGCCGGGCTTCGCGTATCTCGGCGGCCTCGACGCGTCGCTGCACACGCCGCGCCGCGCGGCGCCGCGCCTGGAGGTGCCGGCCGGCTCGGTCGGCATCGGCGGCGCGCAGACCGGCATCTACCCGGCCACGTCGCCCGGCGGCTGGCAACTGATCGGCCGCACGTCGCAGTCGCTGTTCGATCCGGCGCGGCCGCAGCCGACGCTGCTGCTGCCCGGCGACCGCGTACGCTTCACCGTTGCGGGAGTCGACCCACGATGACCCAGAGCCACGCACCGGGCACCATCGAGGTCGTGCGGGCCGGCCCGCTATCGACCGTGCAGGATCTCGGGCGCCGCGGCACGCGCCATCTCGGCGTCGCGCAAGGCGGCGCGCTCGACGGCCTCGCGCTCGAGGTCGGCAACCGGCTCGTCGGCAACCGCCCCGACGCGGCCGCCGTCGAAATCACGATCGGCCCCGCCACGTTCCGCTTCACACGCGCGACGCGCATCGCGATCGCCGGCACCGAATTCGGCGCGACGCTCGACGGCAAGCCCGTGTACTCATGGTGGAGCCTGCCGGTCCGCGCCGGGCAGACGCTCGTGCTGCCGGCCGCGAAACGCGGCATGCGCGGCTACTTGTGCATCGCGGGCGGCATCGACGTGCTGCCGATGCTCGGCTCGCGCAGCACCGATCTCGCGTCGCGCTTCGGCGGTCTCGGCGGCCGCGCGCTGCGCGACGGCGACCGGCTCCCGGTCGGCGTGCCGCCGGCCGGCGCGGGTTGCCTCGCGGCCGATGCGCCCGAATTCGGCGTGAAGGCGCCGGCGTGGTGCGCGTTCGTGCGCGTCGACGAGCCGCCGCGCCGTCACCGCCCCGCGCACGCACCGTGGGCGATGCCCGTGCGCGTGCTGCCGGGCCCCGACTACGCGTCGTTCGCGGCCGATTCGCAGCAGACGTTCTGGGACGAGGAATGGCTCGTCACCGCGAACAGCAACCGGATGGGCTATCGGCTCGCCGGCGCCGAGCTCGTGCGCGAGCGCCCGGTCGAGCTGCTGTCGCACGCGGTGCTGCCCGGCACGATCCAGGTGCCGCCGAACGGCCAGCCGATCGTGCTGATGCACGACGCCCAGACCACCGGCGGCTACCCGAAGATCGGCACGGTGATCCGCGCCGACCTGTGGAAGCTCGCGCAGGCGCGGCTCAACCTGCCGATCCGCTTCGTGCGCACGACGCTCGACGCCGCACGCGCCGCCCTCGTCGCGGAACGGGCGTACTTGCGGCAGATCGACGTCGCGATCGAGATGCGCGAGGAAGCGCGCCGCGCCGCCCAAACGCGCGCGGCGTGACAATGACGGAAGCGGCACGGAGGACGCGCCACGCAATCAGTGGACGAGGAACGTTATGGAAATCGATCTGAATGCCGATCTCGGCGAAGGATGCGGATCGGACGAGGCGCTGCTCGACCTCGTCACGTCGGCGAACATCGCATGCGGATGGCATGCGGGCGGCGCGAATGCGATGCGCGACTGCGTGCGCTGGGCCGTGCAGAAAGGCGTGTCGATCGGCGCGCATCCGAGCTTTCACGATCCGGAGAATTTCGGCCGCAAGGAAATGCAGTTGCCGGCCGGCGACATCTACGCGGGCGTGCTGTACCAGCTCGGCGCGCTGTCTGCGATCGCGCAGGCCGAGGGCGGGCGCATCGCGCACGTGAAACCGCACGGCGCGCTGTACAACCAGGCCGCACGCGATCCGATGATCGCCGACGCGGTGGTATCCGCGATCCACGACTTCGATCCGTCGCTCGCGGTGTTCGGGCTCGCGAACAGCGTGTTCATCGCGGCCGCGCGACATGCAGGGCTCGCGGCGGTGGAGGAAGTGTTCGCCGATCGCGGCTATCGCGCGGACGGCTCGCTGGTGCCGCGCAGCCTGCCCGGCGCGTTGATCGACGATGAAGATGCGGTGCTCGCGCGCACGCTCGACATGGTGCGCAACCGGCAGGTGCGCGCATTGAGCGGCGAATGGGTGCCGCTCAATGCGCAGACCGTCTGCCTGCATGGCGACGGGCCGCATGCGCTGGCGTTCGCGAAAAGGATTCGCGCGGCGCTCGAGGCGGCCGGCGTCGACGTCGTGGCGCCCGGCGCGCTGCAGGCCGACGAAGGCGCGTAACGAAGCATCCGGCGCATCGCCCACGTGTCGCGCGTTTTCGTCGCACCAAAGAAAAAAGCGCCCTCGTGGCGCTTTTCCGTTGGCGCAATCGCTGCGGCTTCGCCGTCTGTCGATTCGCCCCCCGAAACCGTCTTTCGACGGTGACCGGAAAAATATTCCGGATTAAAAAACGTCCGCCGCCGCCCGATCACTGCCTTCCCCGGTCAGACGGCGGAACGTCGCTTATGTGCAAGTCGGCCTGCATGCATGTGTTTTCGACGACGATTGGCCCCGCCGTGCATGCAGACTCTCCGCGGCCGGCACATGCTTCATGTGCCGGCGACGCTCACCCCGCGCTTTATTTCTGCTACCCCGTAGAACTTATCTATTCTTTTCATTTTTTCAACTTGTGGGGTGAAGAATAGATATCGGCCGAACGGGATGTCAATCGTTTTAAACGCTATTTTCCGACGATTCAAGGGTTTTCCTTATCGAGCGACGCCACCGCGAAGGCGCTGCGCGCCGTGCGTGCGACGTCGATCAAACAGGGGAAGATCGATACGGGCAGGCGGGCGCGATCAGTTCGCGTCGACCCGGTATCCTTGCTGGCGCAACAATTCGAGCACGCCGCGCGGGCCACCCAGATGCAGCGCGCCGATCGCGACGAACAGCGGCCGGTTCGGCGCGGCGATTGCCGTCATCCGTGCAACGAAGCGCCGGTTGCGTTCGTACACGATCTTGTTGTCGAGCGACGCCGACAACGCCTTCGAATGCGCGAGCCGCTCGCTCTTCGCGACGGCCCATGCGGAGATCGCATCGGCGTCGCCAATTCGCCACAGCCGGTGCAGCGCCTTGATGTCATCGGCGTTCTGCGCGGGCGTCTGCACCATGTCCTGCGCGAGCATCTCGCGCTGCTCGGCGAGCGTCAGCCCGGTGAACGCGCGCATCTGTTCGGCGAGCGTCTCGAGTCCGATCACGCGGCCGCCCTTCTTCTTCAGGAACACGTTCTGCAGTTGCGCCTCGGTGCCGTATTCGGTCTGCAGGCCCGCCGACAGCGAATCGTAGGTCTCGACGACGAGCGCCGCGAGCCACGGCCGCATCTTGCGGATCTCGGCGAGCGCGGCCGGATTGCCGCGCAGGCGCGCCGCGAGCCGCTGCCACAGCGGCTCGGGCAGCAGGCGCTGCAGGCACGGGTAGCGACACACGCCGTATTTCGACACGTCGTCCTGCGATTCGAGCAGGTCGTCGGGCGACAGTTCGAGCGCGAGCGTCGGCGACGCGGCGAGCGCCGCGAGGATGCGCGGCCGGAACGGCTGCGCGCTCGGGTAATCGGACGGATCGCCCGTGTGCAGCGTGCCGAGCACGTAGAGCGTGACCTTGCCCTTGGTCGCGACGTAGAACGGCATGCGCGCCGGCTGCACGCGCACGGTGCCGCGCGACACCGTGCCGTCCGATCCGGCCGGCGCATGGAAGCCCGGCAGGCTCATGCCGGGCGGCGGAACCTGCGACGGATGAATCGGCGAAGTCGCCGGCGCACGCCCTTCGGCGCGCGCCGGCTCGACGGGCACCACGACGCTGGCCGCCACGCACGCGCCGGCCAGCGCCGCGCCCGTGACGGTGCGCACGCTCCAGCGCCGCGCGTAGCGGTATGCGCGCATCGCGCGCGCGCCGCCTGCCCCCGCACGGCGCACGCCGGACACGCGCGCCGCCAACGCTTCAGGCATTCTCCTCCCCGACCTCCTCGGCGCGATGGCAGGCCACGCGCCGGCCGTCCACTTCACGCAATTGCGGCTCCTCGACGCGGCACCGCTCGACCGCGTACGGGCAGCGCTGGTGAAACGAGCAGCCCGACGGCGGATTGAGCGGCGACGGCAGCTCGCCCTGCAGCTTGATCTGCACGCGGCGGTCTTCCTCGAAGATCGCCGGCGTCGCCGACATCAGCGCCTGCGTGTACGGATGGCGCGGCCGTGCGTAGATCGTCGCCTTGTCGCCGAGCTCGGCGACACTGCCGAAGTACATCACCATCACGTCGTCCGCGACGTGCTCAACCACCGACAGGTTGTGCGAGATGAACACGTAGCTCGTCTTGAACTGCTCCTGCAGATCCATGAACAGGTTCAGGATCTGCGCCTGGATCGACACGTCGAGCGCAGACACCGGCTCGTCGGCGACGACGATGCGCGGATCGAGGATCATCGCGCGCGCGATCGCGACCCGCTGGCGCTGGCCGCCGGAGAACATGTGCGGATAGCGCTTCGCGTGCTCGGGCCGCAGCCCGACCGTGCGCATGATCTGCGCGATGCGCGCGGCGCGCTCGGCGGCCGTCAGGTTCGCGTTGATCTCGAGCGGCTCGGCGAGCGTCTGCTCGACGGTCTTGCGCGGGTTGAGCGACGCGAACGGGTTCTGGAACACCATCTGCACGCGGCGACGCAAGTCGGCAACCGTGTCGCGGCTCGCGCCGGCCACGTTCTTGCCGTCGATCGTCAGGCTGCCCGACGTGGGCGTCTCGATCATCGTGAGCTGGCGCGCGAGCGTCGACTTCCCGCAGCCCGACTCGCCGACGACGGCGAGCGTCTTGCCGCGCTTCAGCGAGAACGACACGCCGTTCAGCGCCTTCACCGTGCCCTGCCCGAACATCCCGCGCTTCACCGAATAGTGCTTCGCGAGGCCGTCGGCCACCAGGACGTCCTCGTCGTGCGACACGTGGCGCGTATCCTGGACTGCATTCATCGTGCGCCTCCCGTCAGGTCGAGGTTGGAAACATTGAGCGGCTTGATGCAGCGCGCGCGCATCGCATCGTTGCCCGGCACCAGCGTGTCGAGCGCCGGCCGCGCCTTGCGGCAATCGTCGACGACGTACTTGCAGCGCGGCGCGAAGAGGCACCCGGACGGGCGATCATCGCGGCCCGGCACCATGCCCGGCAATGCGGCAAGGCGACGCGCCCCCCGATTGTGCTCGGGAATCGCCGCGAGCAGCGCTTCGGTGTACGGATGATGCGGCGCGCGGAAGATGTCGGGCACGCGGTTGGTCTCGATGACCTCGCCCGCGTACATCACCGCGACGCGATGCGCGACCTCGGATACCACCGCCAGATCGTGCGAGATCAGCACGAGCGCCATCCCGCGCTCCTTCTGCAGCTTCACGAGCAGATCCATGATCTGCGCCTGGATCGTCACGTCGAGCGCGGTGGTCGGCTCGTCGGCGATCAGGAGCTTCGGGTTGCACGCGACGGCCATCGCGATCATCACGCGCTGGTTCATCCCGCCCGACATCTGGTGCGGGAACGACGCGATGCGGTTCTTCGCATCGGGAATGCCGACCTGGTCGAGCAGTTCGAGCGCGCGCCGGTGCAGCGCGTCGCCGCGCAGGCCTTCGTGCAGCTTCAGCACTTCCTTGATCTGGTAGCCGACCGTGTAGCTCGGATTCAGGCTCGTCAGCGCGTCCTGGAACACCATCGCGATGTCCTTGCCGACGATCTTGCGGCGCGCCTTCGGCGACGCCTTCAGCAGGTCGACGCCGTCGAACGTGACCTCGTCGGCCGTCACCTTGCCGGGCGCGTCGATCAGGCCCATCAGCGCCATCATCGTCACGCTCTTGCCCGAGCCCGATTCGCCGACGACGCCCACCACCTCGCCCGGCGCGACCGACAGGTTGATCCGGTCGACCGCGGGCAGGCCGTTGAAGTTCACCGCGAGATTGCGGATAGTCAGTAGATTTTGGGTCATGTCGTCCTCCGCCGGGCCGCCCCAAGGAGGATGACCGCCCCCTTGGGGGGCAACGAACGAAGAGAGTGTGGGGGTCGTTTCATATCACGCCATCCGCTTCAGTTTGGGATCGAGCGCGTCGCGCAGCCCGTCGCCGAGCAGGTTGATCGCGAGCACCGAAATCAGGATCGACAGCCCGGGCATCGTCACGATCCACCACGCGTTGTCGATGTAGTCGCGCGCGGACGCGAGCATCGCGCCCCACTCGGCGGTCGGCGGCTGCACGCCGAGACCGAGGAAGCCGAGCGCGGCCGCGTCGAGGATCGCCGACGAGAAGCCGAGCGTCGCCTGCACGATCAGCGGCGCCGTGCAGTTCGGCAGCACCTGCGAGAACATCAGGCGCAGCGTGCCGGCGCCGGCCACGCGCGACGCGGTCACGTATTCCTTCTGCAGCTCGCCGAGCGCCGACGCGCGCGTGAGGCGCACGTAGGCCGGCAGCGCGACGATCGCGATCGCGAACATCGTGTTGGTGAGGCCCGGGCCGATGATCGCGACGACCGCGACCGCGAGCAGCAGCGACGGCAGCGCGAGCAGCACGTCCATGATGCGCATCACCGGCGTGTCGGCCCACTTCTGGAAGAACGCGGCGATCAGGCCGAGCACGATGCCGGGGATCAGCGCGAGCACGACCGACACGAAGCCGATCCAGAACGACATCCGCGCGCCGAACATCAGCCGCGAAAGAATGTCGCGGCCAGCTTCGTCGGTGCCGAGGATGAATTGCCAGTTGCCGCCGGCGAGCCACGCGGGCGGAATCTTCACGTAGTCGCGGTATTGCTCGACCGGGCTGTGCGGCGCGATCAGCGGCGCGAACAGTGCGACGACGATCAGCACGATCACGACGATGCCCGCGCCGACGGCGCCGCGGTTGCGCGAGAAGTTGGCCCAGAACTCGCGCAGCGCGAGCGCACGGCCGCCGGCCGGCGCGGATTCGCTCGGCAGGGTGTTTTGCAGATTGCTCATGGAATTACCTCGTGTGGCGGATGCGCGGATTCAGCACGCCGTACAGCAGGTCGACGACCAGGTTCACGACGATCACGAGCGTCGCGATCAGCAGGATGCCGCCCTGGACGACCGGATAGTCGCGGCGGCCGATCGCGTCGATCAGCCACTTGCCGATGCCGGGCCACGAAAAGAGCGTCTCGGTCAGCACGGCGCCCGCAAGCAGCGTGCCGATCTGCAGGCCGATCACGGTGACGACCGGGATCAGCGCATTGCGCAGTGCATGCACGACGACCACGCGCACGGGCGACAGCCCTTTCGCGCGGGCAGTGCGGATGTAGTCCTCGCGCAGCACTTCGAGCATCGACGAGCGCGTCATCCGCGCGATCACCGCGAGCGGGATCGTGCCGAGCACGATCGCGGGCAGGATCAGGTGGCTCACCGCCGACTTGAACGAGCCTTCGTCGGGCGCGAGCAGCGCGTCGATCAGCATGAAGCCCGTCGGATGCGGAAAGTCGTATTCGACGGCGATGCGGCCCGACACGGGCGTCCAGCCGAGGTACGACGAAAACACCATGATGAGGATCAGCCCCCACCAGAAGATCGGCATCGAGTAGCCGGTGAGCGCGGTGCCCATCACGCCGTGGTCGATGACCGAGCCGCGCCGCAGCGCGGCGATCACGCCGGCCGGCAGGCCGACGACGAGCGCGAACACGAGCGCGCACAGCGACAGTTCGACGGTCGCCGGGAAGCGCGCGAAGAATTCGCCCGCGACGCTCGTGTTGGTGATGATCGACGTGCCGAGGTCGCCGTGCAGCGCCCGGCCGACGTAGTGGAGGTACTGCAGCGGCAGCGGCTCGTCGAGCCCGAGGCGTTTCATCGCCTCTGCGTGCATCGCGGGATCGACGCCGCGCTCGCCCATCATCACTTCGATGGGGTCGCCCGGTATCAGGTGAATCAGCGCAAACGCCAGGATGGTGATGCCGATGAAGGTCGGGATCACCATCCCCACGCGGCGCAACACGAATCTGAACATGATGCGTCTCGTATTTTCTTGTGGGAAATGTGCGACCGGCGACGGGAAGCTTTTGGCCTCCCGCCGCCGGATGAGTTAGCCGGTCTTCGCGACAGCTTACGACAGGCGTGTTACTTCACGCTAACCCCGTCGAAGCGGGCATAGCCGAGCGGTTCGATACGCATGTCGACCACGTTCTTGCGCACCGGCTGATAGACCGTCGAGTTCGCGATCGGGGAGAACGGCAGTTGTTGCGCGAAGATCTGCTGCGCCTGCGTGTAGAGCTTCGTGCGCGCGTCCTGGCCCGTCGTCGTGCGGCCCTTCTGGACCAGGTCGTCGAACGGCTTGTAGCACCAGTGCGAGAAGTTGTTGCCCTTGATCGCCTCGCAGCCGAGCAGCGTGCCGAGCCAGTTGTCGGGATCGCCGTTGTCGCCGGTCCAGCCGATCAGCATCGTGTCCTGCTCGCCGCCGTGCGCGCGCTTGATGTACTCGCCCCACTCGTACGTGACGATCTTCGCCTTCACGCCGATCTTCGCCCAGTCGGCCTGGATCATCTCGGCCATCAGGCGGGCGTTCGGGTTGTACGCGCGCTGCACCGGCATCGCCCACAGCGTGATCTCGAAACCGTTCGGATAGCCTGCCTTCGCGAGCAGCGCCTTCGCCTTCGCGGTGTCGTAGGCAGCCATCTTCAGGTTCTTGTCGTACGACCATTGGGTCGGCGGCATCGGCGCGGTCGCGGCCTGGCCGGCGCCCTGGTAGACGGACTCGAGGATCGCCTTCTTGTTGATCGCCATGTCGAGCGCCTGACGCACTTCGAGCTTGTCGACCGGCTTGTGCTCGACGTTGTACGCGAGGTAGCCGAGGTTGAAGCCGGCCTGCGACGGCATGTCGACGTTCGGATCGGCCTTCAGCGTCGCGATGTCGGCCGGGCGCGGATAGCTCATCACCTGGCATTCGTTGCGCTTGATCTTCTGCACGCGCACGCCCGGATCCGGCGTGATCGAGAAGATCAGCTTCGACAGCTTCACCGCGCCCTTCTTCCAGTAATCAGGATTGCCATCGAAGCGGATCGTCGCGTCCTTCGTGTAGCTGCGGAAGATGAACGGGCCCGTGCCGATCGGCTTCTGGTTGATGTCGGCGGCCTTGCCGGCCTTCATCAACTGGTCGCCGTATTCGGCCGACAGGATCGACGCGAATTCCATCGCCATGTTCTGGATGAACGGCGCGTTCGGCTCGGCCAGCGTGAACTTCACGGTATACGGGTCGACCTTCTCGATCTTCGTGATCAGCTTGTCGAGGCCCATGTCGGTGAAGTACGGGAACGACACCGGGTACGCCTTGCGAAACGCGTTGTTCGGATCGAGCATGCGCTCGAACGAGAACACGACGTCGTCCGCGTTGAACTCGCGCGTCGGCTTGAAGAAGTCGGTCGTGTGGAACTTCACGCCATGGCGCAGGTGAAACGTGTATACCTTGCCGTCGGACGACACGTCCCACTTCTCGGCGAGGCCGGGCTCGACCTTCGTGCCGCCGCGCTCGAATTCGACGAGGCGGTTGTAGACGGTGAACGTGGCGGCGGTGAAATCGACGCCGGTCGTGAATTGCGCGGAATCGAAACCCGCCGGGCTGCCTTCTGAGCAGTAGACGAGCGTTTTGTTCGGGATCTGTGCGAATGCAGAGCCCGCGACGCCGAGCGATGCCGCTGCCACGCCTGCCATGGCGGTAACACGCAGGGTGTGCAACAGACGGTTGTATTCCATGTTTCCTCCAGGTCTCCAGATCGGAACCGGTCCCGCCAGGGTCCGGCGTACGCGGATATTACTTGAGCTAACGATGTGGCAACAAGCTGGAGAAAAAACTCTTCTAGATGCCCGCCGGGTTTTTGCCGATTTTTAGTGTGGGTAAAAAATGCGACAACGCGCGCGAGCGACGATTCCGTTCATTTCGCGGCATGTTTCGTTCGACGACTAAACAATTCGGGTGCGAACACGAAGGGGGCGACGCACCGTTTCCCCCGCGTTCCGCAGCACATCATTGCGTTTTGCGAAACGATGCGATGACCGTCTTCGAATCGTCATGTCGTCACGCCGGCGCATCGAGATCGGCGCTGCGCGCGGGCACGAACGCGACCGCGACGATCGACAGCGCGAGCCCCGCCATCACGTAGTAGGTCGGCGCGAGCGGCGTGCCCGTGACCTTGATCAGCCACGTGACGATGAACTGGCCGAAGCCGCCGAACAGCATCACCGCGACGTTGTACGCGATCGACAGCCCGGTCGAGCGCACGTTGGCCGGAAAGAGTTCGGCGATCATCGCGCCGAACGGCCCGTAGTAGCCCGCGAGCGTCACCGACAGCACGGCCTGTACCGCGATCAGCCGCCCGATGCTCGGCGCCGCGTCGAGCCACGCGAACAGCGGATACATCAGCGCGAGCGTCAGCACGAGCGACCACAGCGACAGCCCTTTTCGGCCGATGCGGTCCGACCACGCCCCCGCGACCGGCGACAGCACCATCAGCAGCAGGTTGCCGACGATCACCGCGTAGAACGATTCCGCATAAGGCAGCTTCAGTTGCTTCACCGCGAAGGTCGGCAGATAGCTGATCAGCACGTAGATCGTCACCGTGAGCGCGATCACCGAGCCGAGCCCGCACAGCACCTCGCGCGGGTGGCGCGTGAACACTTCGCCGAGCGTCGCGCGGCGCGCGCTTTGCTGCGCATGCAGGAATGCTTCGGAATCCGCGAGATGGCGGCGGATGTAGAAGCCGATCGGGCCGATCACGAGCCCGAGGATGAACGGCACGCGCCAGCCCCAGCTGCGCAGCGCGTCGTGCGACAGCCCGCGCGTGACGGCCGCGCCGACGAGCGCGCCGATCAGCAGCGCGGCCGCCTGACTCGCCATCTGCCAGCTGCCGTAGAAACCGCGTTTCGAGAACGGCGCGGCTTCGATCAGCAGCGCCGTCGCGCTGCCGAATTCGCCGCCCGCGGAAAAGCCCTGCAGCAGGCGGCCGAGCACGATCAGGAGCGGCCCGCCGATGCCGATCGCCGCATAGGGCGGCGCGATCGCGAGCAGGAAGATGCCGGCCGTCATCAACAGGATCACGAGCGACAGCGCGGCCTTGCGGCCCGCGCGGTCCGCGTACAGCCCGAACACGATGCCGCCGATCGGGCGCATGAAGAACGCGACGCCGAACGTCGCGGTGGTGAGCAGCAGCGACGAGTATTCGCTGGTGGTCGGGAAGAACAGCTCGGCGATCACGACCGTCATGAAGCCGAACACCGTGAAGTCGTACCACTCGAGCGCATTGCCGATCACGGCGGCCACCACCGCGCGCCGGTTCAGCGCACGCTCGGGCCGGGTCGCTTTCGTTGAATTCGCAATCGTCGCCATGCGTGCCTCGTCCTCGTGGATACGCCGTGTCGGGCGGTTCGGCGCGCGCGGTGCCGCGGCGCGCTGGTGTGCAGCGAGTGTAGAAAGCGGCGGAACCGTTTTCAAGCAATAAAAAACGCCCGCCATCGAACGACAGCGAGCGTGTTGCGGTTTTCGCCACAATGCGGCATCGCACGACGCCGCACGGGCCTCAACCCATCTTCGAGAAAGCGCTGCACCAGCCCTTCGCCGACACCTGCTTGCCGGGGAACGCGCCGCACGGGCCCGCAGCCGAGCCCTTCTTGCCCTGATACAGCATGCAGGCCGCGCAATCCTGGCCCGCTGCGTATTTCGGGTACTTCGTCTTGTCGACCTTCGTGGCATCGGCCTTGTAGCCGAGCGCCGTCGCGGTCGGATCGGTTTCCGACAGCATCGGCGCATCGGCCAGCGCTTCGCGCGACAGCGCCAGCGCGGACACGGCGCCAATGCTCGTAATCAGGAAACTCCGACGGGATGTTTTCATGGGGGACTCGCTCCAACGTTATCGGTTTGAAAGCCGTTCTGGCGACGGCGTACGACAGAATAACGCCCAAGCGGATAAATGTGCGCGCCGAAATGCCGGAGATAAGGGATTTCACACGGGCTCGTCCGGCCGGCCCGCGCGGCGGCGGGCCGTGCGTCACGCGCGCGACACCATGTCGCCGACGCGCTGCGCGAGCGCGAGCGCGGCGGTGAGCCCCGGCGACTCGATGCCGAACAGGTTCACGAGCCCGCGCACGCCGTGCTGCGCGGCGCCCTGCACGATGAAGTCGGCCGGCGGCTCGCCGGGCCCCGCGACCTTCGGCCGGATGCCCGCGTACGCCGGCTGCAGCGCATCGTCGGGCAGGCCCGGCCAGAATGCGCGAATCGACGCGTAGAACGCGCCCGCGCGCGCCGGATCGACTTCGTAGCGCAACGAATCGCACCACTCGACGTCCGGGCCGAAGCGCGCCTGCCCGCCGAGATCGAGCGTCAGGTGCACGCCGAGCCCCGCGCGATCGGGCATCGGATAGATCAGGTGCGAGAACGGCGCACGGCGCGACAGGCTGAAATAATTTCCGCGCGCGAGATAGAGCGGCGGCACCCAGCGCGGATCGAGGCCGCGTGTGCGGCGCGCGAGCGCCTGCGCGCCGAGGCCCGCGCTGTTGATCACGCAGGTGGCGTCGATCTCGGCCGGCGCGGCGCCGCCGGTGCGCACGATGAAGCGCCCGCCGCGCAGCACGTCGATCGCTTCGACCGGCGATTGCAGCGCGCACACGGCGCCGTCGCGCTCCGCATCGCCGAGCAGCGCGAGCATCAGCTGGTGGCTGTCGACGATGCCCGTCGACGGCGAGAACAGTGCCTCCACGCATTCGAGCGCGGGCTCGAGCGTCTGCGCCTCGGCGCGCGTGAGCGGCAGCAGGTCGAGTACGCCGTTTTCGGCCGCGCGTGCGGCGATCGCCTTCAACTGCTTCACCTGCGCGGCGCTCGTCGCGACGAGCAGCTTGCCCGTGCGCCGGTGCGGCACGTGATGGGTGTCGCAGAATTCGTACAGCAGGTCGCGCCCGTGCACGCACGTCACCGCCTTCAGCGACCCGCGCGGATAGTAGAGCCCCGCGTGAATCACCTCGCTGTTGCGCGAACTCGTGCTCGTGCCGATCGCGTCGGCCGCCTCGAGCACGATCGTTTCACGCCCGCGCGCGGCGAGTTCGCGCGCGATCGCCAGACCGACGACACCCGCGCCGATCACGACACAATCCGTCTGCTCCATGGCTTTTCGCGCTGCTCGCGCGTCGAAGGGAGAGAGGGGAATTGTACGTCCCGGTTCGCCCGCTTGCCGAACGCGCGCGCATCGCGGCGCGACGATGCGGCCGACCGCGCAACGAATGCCACGCGCGCACGCCGCAGCCGTGCGCGCGTGGCCGCGTCAGAAGCCGATCGGCCGGCGCTTCGCCGCGCCTTCGTCGGCGCGGATGTCGGCCGGCGCGATCGCGTCGCGGCCGTCGAGCCGCGCGGCGCCGAACGCGTGCAGCAGCGCGCGGCGCATCGTGCGCGGCGGCGTCGCGGCCAGCACGTCGAGCGCGTCGTCGCCGAGCGTATCGGGAAAGCGCCGCCCCCACGCATGCGACGTGCGGATCTCGTCGTAGATCGTCTGCGCGATCCGGCGCGCGCCGGCCGCATCGGGCGGCGCGATCTCGTACACGTTCATCCGGTTGAGCAGCGGCTCGGGGATCGCGTGCGCGTCGTTCGCGGTCGCGATCCAGATCACGTTGCCCGCGTTGATCGGCACTTCCGCGAATTCGTCGACGAACGCGCGCGCGGTGTCGTGCTCGAGCAACGCATACAGCGCGCCGAGCGGATCGTATTGCGCATCGCTGCCGGCCTTGTCGATTTCGTCGACCGCGATCACCGGGTTCGCGTAGCTGCCGTTCACGAGCGCGTCGAACACCTTGCCGGGCTTCGCGTTCTTCCATTGCGACGATGCACCCGACAGGATCCAGCCCGCCGTCAGCGAACTCATCGGCACGTAGTGGTACGCGGTGCCGAGCAGCTGCGCGAGCGCCTTCGCGAAATGCGTCTTGCCGATCCCGGGCGGCCCGAGCAGCAGGATCGGCATCAGTTCGAGCCGGTCGTCCGTTTCGAGACACAGCGCGATCTGCTTGCGTACGTCATCGAGCGGCTCGCCGAAATTCGGCAACGCTTCGCCGAGCGCGTCGAACGACGGCATCCGGTTCGGCTTCACGCAGAAACGCAGATTCCCCGTCTTGAGCATCTTCTCGTAGGTCGAGCGCAGTGCGTCGCTTGCGCTCTCGTTCAGGTCGCCCAGCGCCGTCTCGACCTGCTCGAGGTCGTACACCGTGCTGAAGGACGCCACCGCCAGTTCCTGTTTCACCATCGCCGTCGTCATACCTACCTCGCTGCACTTGCCGTCACATACTCATCAGACCCTTACGATTTCAGTGTAGCGATCCCGCATCGCCATGCAAGCAAGCAGCCGGGTGCGTCTGCTGCTAACAGCGCGCGCACGCTGCACGGCCGCGCGCCGCGGCGTATGATCGAAAGTTCACGAGGCTCGCGCCGGGCTCGCCGACGGCGCCCGCGCGCCGCGCACACGCTGCTGCGCACCTCGCCCGACGCCTCGCCCGAAGGGTTGCCGATGTCCATCCCCGCTGCTTCTCCGCGCGTCGACGCCGACGCGATCCGTTCCGTCGACGCCGCGCTCAAGTCGCGTCGTTCGGTCCGGGCGTTCCTGCCGACGCCCGTGCCGCGCGAGACGATCGAGGCGATCCTCGAAGCCGCGAGCCGCGCGCCGTCGGGCACCAACATCCAGCCATGGCGCGTGTACGTCGCGACGGGCGCCACGCGCGACGCGCTCGCCGCCGCGCTCACCGCGGCCTACGACGATCCGGCGCGCGACGAGAAATACGTTGCCGAATACGACTACTACCCGCGCGAATGGGTGTCGCCGTATATCGACCGGCGCCGCAAGGTCGGCTGGGATCTGTACGGCCTGTTGAACATTCGCCGCGACGAGAAGGCGCGCATGCACGCGCAGCACGCGCGCAATTTCCGTTTCTTCGATGCGCCGGTCGCGCTGTTCTTCACGCTGGACCGGGTCATGACACGCGGCGCGTGGCTCGATTGCGGGATGTTCCTGCAAGGCGTGATGACGGCCGCCCGCGCCCGCGGCCTCGATACCTGCCCGCAGGCCGCGTTCGTGCCGTTTCACCGGATCGTCGCCGACCACCTCGGCATTCCGCCGAACGAACAGTTCGTCTGCGGGATGGCGCTCGGCCATGCGGACCCCGACGCGATCGAGAACCGTCTCGTCACCGAGCGCGCGAGCGTCGCCGAATTCACGCGCTTTTTCGCTTGAAAACGCATGACGCGGCCTTACCTGTCGAGCAGGATCGCATCGTGCTGCGAACCTGCCGCGGCACGTCCCGTCACATCGCGACCGAAATCGATCGGGCGTAAGATGTGCGTCCGTTCCCCGCTATCCCGCGTTTCCGGAGACGTTTCATGCTGAAACACGGCCTGGCCGTCCTGCTTGCGAGCGTCGTGCTCGCCGCCCATGCGCAGAGCCCCGCGCCCGCCGTCGTCGCATGGGAAATCCAGGTGGTGCGCGACGGTCAGACGATCGACACGTTCCAGCAAAACACCACCGTGGGCCAGTCCCGCACCGATACCCATCGCTATCCGGCCGCCGTGCCGGTGGGCTGCGGCAATGCCGCGCGCGTCGTGCCGACCGAGCGCTCGCGCTCGGTGTCGGTCGCCCCGCTCGCCGTCGATGCCAGCGCGAACACCGTGTCGCTCGGGCTCGACGTGCAGGAAACGCTCGACGACGAAAACGCGCGCGGCGATCCGTGCTTGCCCGCGTCGCCGCGGCAAATCGTCGCGAGCCACCCCGGCCTGTCGGTCGGCGGCGACGCCTGGACCGACTGGACGCTCGTCGAGCAGCATCCGCATCTCGTCTACCGCGTGCGCGCGCACGTCGCGAAGGACTGAGCGTCATGTCCGCCGACGCCCTCTCGCTGCCGTTCGCCGAACCGCACGCCGCGCCCGACGAAATCACCGCCGTCAGCTGGAACCTGCACAAGGGCCGCTCGCCGCTCGGCTTCACCGCGTGGAACGCGATGCGCGACTGGATGCAGTCGACGCACGCCGACGTGTATTTCCTGCAGGAAGCGATGGCGCGCCGCATGCCGCGCCCGATGCTCGCCCCGGGCTTCGGCGCGCCGATGGACGACGCGGTCGACGACGTGTGGCATTGCCAGGCCACCGAGATCGCGCAGGCGCTCGACTGGCAGATCGCGCTCGGGCCCAACGTGTTCAAGCCGTCGTGGCGGCACGGCAACGCGATCCTGTCGCCGCATCCGCTCGACCTCGGCGGCCGCTGGGACATCTCCGCGCACCGCTTCGAGCGGCGCGGGCTGCTGGTCGCGCGCGCGACGCTCGCGGGCGCACGCCCGGTCACGCTGCTGTGCGCGCATCTCGCGCTCACGCGCGCCGCGCGGCTGCGCCAGATGCACTGGATCGCGCACTGGATCGTGCGCAACGCGGGCGACGGCCCGCTGATGCTCGCCGGCGACTTCAACGACTGGCGCAACGATTCGGTCGCGCTGTTCGGCGAGATCGGGCTGTCCGAGGTCGCGACGCTGCTCGGCGAATCGGGCCGCACGTTCCCGGCGTTCTCGCCGGCGCTCGCGCTCGACAAGATGTTCGTGCGCGGCCTGACGCCGCTCGAATGGCGCGCGCCGTCCGGCGAGGCCGCATGGCTGTCGGACCATCTGCCGTACATCGCGCGCCTGCGCCTCGATCCGCAGTAAGTTGCCCGGTCGGGCGCGCCGCCGGTCACGGCGCCGCCGGAATGCGCCGGCCTCGGCGCGAAACGGGCGGCCGACCGACGAAAGGTCGTTGAAAGGATATGTTGCGCCAAATCCGCGCGGCCGCGGGGGTCAAGCCCGCGATCCGCGTCAACAGGGTAAAATAACGAGTTCCTCAAACGTCTGTCATCGAGAAGGCGCGTGTCCGACGCGCCGGCCGGCCGATCCGCGATCGGGCCGTCGCACTCGGTTTTTTGCCCGTTTTTGGGCCCGTTACACGCGTTCGCCACGCGCGTCCGTTTTCAAAGCCATGAGCAAATACGACACCGCCACCGTCCAATCCGTCCATCACTGGACCGACACGCTTTTCAGCTTCACCTGCACCCGTGAGGCGAGCCTGCGCTTCAACAACGGCGAATTCACGATGGTCGGCCTCGAAGTCGACGGCAAGCCGCTCGCGCGCGCCTACTCGATCGTCAGCCCGAACTACGAAGAGCATCTCGAATTCTTCAGCATCAAGGTGCAGAACGGCCCGCTGACGTCGCGCCTGCAACACCTGAAGGTGGGCGACAAGGTGCTGATCGGCAAGAAGCCGACGGGCACGCTGGTGGCCGACAACCTGCTGCCGGGCAAGACGCTGTGGATGCTGTCGACGGGCACGGGCCTCGCGCCGTTCATGTCGATCATCCGCGATCCGGACATCTACGACCGCTTCGACAAGGTGATCCTGACCCACACGTGCCGCCTGAAGGGCGAGCTCGCGTACATGGACTACATCAAGCACGACCTGCCCGGCCACGAGTACCTGGGCGACATCATCAAGGAAAAGCTCGTCTACTATCCGACGGTCACGCGCGAAGCGTTCGACAACGAAGGCCGGATCACCGACCTGATCGCAACGGGCAAGCTGTTCACGGATCTCGGCGTGCCGGCGTTCTCGCCGGAAAACGACCGCGTGATGCTGTGCGGCAGCACCGCGATGCTGAAGGACACGACCGACCTGCTGAAGCAGGCCGGCCTCGTCGAAGGCAAGAACAGCGCGCCGGGCCACTACGTGATTGAGCGCGCGTTCGTGGACTGATCGATCCCCCAATTTGCGCGTCATCAAGAACCGGAGCGAAGCTCCGGTTTTTTTTCGTCCCTACTTGGCGAATTCGTAACAAACTGGGACCATTCCATCTCAAATAGTTACATTTTGATACGTCATCGTGGGGTGGTCGGGTGTCAGTGTTTTTCCTACAACACCTTCATTCCGATTATTCACATTTACCCTTAAATGACCGCCTGACATGACCTTTTCGGAAATTTTGAGATATTATTCGGCGCGCGTGGTTGCCGTTCGGATGAGCGTGGAAGGGTCGGATGCAAGTGTTACAAGATGTAACTTTTGTTACCTCGGCATGGAGCGACTCCGTGGCGGCGACCGTCGTCGAAACGGCAGCCAGCCCACGCAGCCAGCCGGTGTCTGAACCGCTTTCTGACAGCAGGGAGAGTCATGGATACGTCGCTTAACGCGCCCTTGGGCGCCCACGCCCCGTTCCCGTCGCGGCAGCGCATGCCCGGCTACGCTGCTACGCCGCCCATGGCCGACGAAGCGTCGGGACGCGACGCGTCCGACGCACGGATCGCGGCACTTTCCGCCCAGCTTCTCGCCGCCGACGAAGCGGCCCGCCGCCATTTGGCCGGCGAGCTGCACGACGGGCTCGGCGCCGAATTGACCGCCGCCCGCTTCGCGCTGGCAAACGTTCAAACATGGCTGCCGGCCGATGCGCCGGAAGCCTGCCTGCGCGCACTGACGCTGGCGCAGCAGGCGCTCGACGCCGCGACCGACGCGAATCGCCGGCTCATCGACGAACGCGCCGCGCCGGCGCTCGACGCCGGCATGGTCGGCGCGCTGGCGTCGTGGATCGACACGCATGCGGCGCGCACCGGCCTGCGCACGAGCTTCGTGTGCGCGGCCGACGCACGCCTGACGCAGCTCGCCGGCGCAGGCGCGCTCGCGGTGTTCCGCGTCGCGCAGGAGGCGCTGTCGAACGTCGCGAAACACGCGCGCGCGACGGCGGTCGACGTCCGGATCGTCACCGACGGCACGCATCTGTCGCTGAGTGTCGCCGACGATGGGACCGGTTTCGCCCGGTGCCGCCGCAACGGCTACGGCCTGGCCGGCATGCGCGCCCGCTGCGAGGCGTTCGGCGGTAGCTTCGAGACGGCCACGCCAGCAACCGGGCGCGGCACGCGCGTCACCGCGCGCTTCGCGTGGGCTTCGCTGCTCGCGGTGTCCGGCGCAGCACGCCGCACGTCGCTTTCGTGAGGTCGCGATGAGCCTGAACATCCTGCTCGTGGACGATCACGCGATCGTCCGGCAAGGGATCCGCCAGTTGCTGATCGATCGCGGCGTCGCGCGCGACGTGACCGAGGCCGAGAGCGGCGGCGACGCGATGGCCGCCGTCGACAAACAGGAATTCGACGTGATCCTGCTCGACATCTCGCTGCCCGACACGAACGGCATCGAGGTGCTCAAGCGCCTCAAGCGCAAGCTGACGCGCACGCCGGTGCTGATGTTCTCGATGTACCGCGAGGACCAGTACGCGGTGCGCGCGCTGAAGGCCGGCGCAGCCGGCTACCTGTCGAAGACGGTCAACGCCGCGCAGATGATCGGCGCGATCCAGCAGGTCGCGGCCGGCCGCAAGTACGTGAGCCCCGCGATGGCCGAGGCGCTCGCCGAATACGTGTCGTTCGAGAACGAGCCGCTGCCGCACGAGAAGCTGTCCGATCGCGAATACCAGACGCTCTGCATGCTCGCGTCGGGCAAGCGGCTCACCGATATCGCGAACACGCTGTCGCTGTCGGTGAAGACGGTGAGCGTGTACCGGTCGCGGCTGCTCGAGAAGATGCGGCTGTCGAACAACGCGGAACTCACGTTCTACGTGATGAGCAACCGGCTCGTCGACATGGCGCCCGCGGCCGGCGCCTGATCCGATCCCCGGCCCACTCGAATTCGTCCGATCCGGCGACGCGGCGCATGCCGCGCCGCGCTCGACCGCACCCGTTTCGCGCACAAACGCTTGTTTTATCGGACGATTTCGCGGCGCCCCGCTGCGCCGCAGCGGGGCTTGTACGCCAAATCGGCTAAAATCATGGGTTTTCACTTAGTTGGCGCGCCGTGCCTGCGCGTGCTGGCGATTCATCCGCAATGTCCCTCTTCCGCAAGAAAAACGTCGATCGCATGATCGCCGGCGCGCAAGCCGCCGGGCTCAAGAAAGCGCTCGGCGCGATCGACCTCACCTTCCTCGGCATCGGCGCGATCATCGGCACCGGCATCTTCGTGCTGACCGGCACCGGCGCCGTCCAGGCCGGGCCGGCGCTGATGCTGTCGTTCGTGATCGCCGCGATCGCGTGCGGCCTCGCCGCGCTGTCGTACGCGGAGTTCGCGTCGACGATCCCCGTCGCCGGCTCGATCTACACGTATTCGTACGCGACGCTCGGCGAGCTCGTCGCGTGGATCATCGGCTGGGACCTGATGCTCGAGTACGGCCTCGCGTCGTCGGCCGTGTCGGTCGGCTGGTCGGGCTACCTGCAGTCGCTGCTGCAAGGCTTCGGGCTCACGCTGCCGACCGTGCTCACCGCCGCGCCCGGCGCGGTGCCGGGGGTCGTCACGTGGTTCAACCTGCCCGCGTTCCTCGTGATGATCGTGATCACGACGCTGCTGTCGATCGGCATCCGCGAATCGACCCGCATCAACAACATCATGGTGTTCATCAAGGTCTCGGTCGTGCTGCTCGTGATCGCGGTCGGCCTGTTCCACGTGACGCCCGCGAACTGGAAACCGTTCATGCCGCACGGCTGGAACGGCGTGTTCGGCGCGGCCGCCGTGATGTTCTTCGCGTTCATCGGCTTCGACGCGGTGTCGTCGGCGGCCGAGGAAGTGAAGAACCCGAAGCGCGACCTGCCGATCGGCATCATCGCATCGCTCGCGGTGTGCGCGGTGCTGTACGTGACGGTCGCCGCGGTCGCGACCGGCATTGTGCCGTCCGCGCAGTACGCGAGCATCTCGCACCCGATCTCGTACGCGCTGCAGATCGCCGGCGAGAAATGGGTGGCGGGCTTCATCGACCTCGGCGCCGTGCTCGGCATGCTGACCGTGATCCTCGTGATGAGCTACGGCCAGACCCGCATCATCTTCGCGATGTCGCGCGACGGCCTGCTGCCGGCGGCGCTGTCGCGTGTGCATCCGCGCTTCGCGACGCCGTTCCTGACGACCTGGCTGGTCGGCCTGTTCTTCGGGCTGATCGCCGCGCTGGTGCCGCTCAACGTGCTCGCCGAGCTGATCAACATCGGCACGCTCGCGGCGTTCTCGATGGTGTCGATCGCCGTGCTCGTGCTGCGCCGTACGCACCCCGAACTGCCGCGCGCGTTCCGCTGCCCGGGCGTGCCCGTGGTGCCGATCCTCGCGGTCGCGTCGTGCCTGTTCCTGATGCTGAACCTGCAGCCCGTCACGTGGGCCGCGTTCGGCATCTGGCTCGTGATCGGCCTCGCGATCTACGCGCTGTACTCGCGGCACCATTCGAAGCTCGCGCACGGCCACCCCGACGCGCACTGAGCATCCGTGATGGCGCGCCTTCCGCGGTGCGCCATCACGAGAACCCCACGCGGGGCCGGCACCGGCTCCGCACGTCCGTCTCTCCCGAACCTTCGGCCACCGCGCGATCGCTGTCCGATCGTCGCAATCTCTTGCCCGATTCTCCGGATTTGCCTGCCCGGCCGGCGCGCCGCCTGCACGCGCGCGCCGGGCGGTTCATAATCCCGCCATCGAACGACGGCGCCGCCCGACGGGCCGTCCGGCAACAGGAAAAAACGATGGAAAGCGTCGATCTCGATGTACTGAAATCCAGCGCGCGCTGGCTCGAAGAAGGGCGTCGCGTGCTGCTCGTGACGGTCGTGAAGACGTGGGGCTCGTCGCCGCGCCCCGAAGGCGCGATGCTCGCGGTGCGCGAGGACGGCCTGGTGGTCGGCTCCGTGTCCGGCGGGTGCATCGAGGACGACCTGATC
The DNA here is from genome assembly GCF_001528895.1 of Burkholderia sp. MSMB1078WGS. NCBI lineage: Bacteria > Pseudomonadati > Pseudomonadota > Betaproteobacteria > Burkholderiales > Burkholderiaceae > Burkholderia > Burkholderia sp. MSMB1078WGS. The sequence goes on from NZ_LPDI01000032.1 coordinate 66,711, forward strand.
GCCCGCGTGCATGCGAGCGGCATCGCGGCCGATGCGCGCCCGGAAGCGCTCAAGTACGGCGTGACGGCCGAAGAAGCGCACCGCTTCGGCCTGCCTTGCGGCGGCACGATCCAGCTCGTGCTCGAACCGCTCACGCGCGATAGCGGAATCGCCGCGCTGTGCGCAGAAGTCGAGGCCGGCCGCCTCGTCACGCGCACGATGACGCTCGCGACCGGCCGCGCGTCGCTGTCGCCCGCGCAGGCGACCGACGGGCTCGCCTTCGACGGCGAACGGCTCGTGACGATCCACGGGCCGCGCTACCGGATGCTCGTGATCGGCGCAGGACAGTTGTCGCGCTACCTGTGCCAGATCGCGGTCGGGCTCGACTACCAGGTGACGGTCTGCGATCCGCGCGAGGAATACACGGACGCGTGGGACGTGCCGGGCACGCGCGTCGTCCGCACGATGCCCGACGATACGGTGCTCGACATGAAGCTCGATGCGCGTTCGGCCGTGATCGCGCTCACGCACGACCCGAAGCTCGACGATCTCGCGCTGATGGAAGCGCTGAAGACGCCCGCGTTCTACGTGGGCGCGCTCGGCTCGCGACGCAACAACGCGGCGCGGCGCGAGCGGCTGCGCGAATTCGATCTGAGCGAAGCGGAGCTGGCCCGGCTGCACGGGCCGGCCGGCATCTACATCGGCAGCCGGACGCCGCCGGAAATCGCGATCTCGATCCTCGCGGAGATCACCGCCGCGAAGAACAACGTGTCGCTGCCGACGATCCTGCAGGTCGAAGGCGCGAAGGCCGCACGCGAAATCGCGGCGAACGGCGGCGCGGCCTGCGGCCTCTGACCGGCGGCGGCGGGCGGTAACGCTCCCGCCGGGCGCCGGCGCCGGCCGGCGCGAACGTCGATCAGCTCAGGCCGGCCGCCAGCGCGGCGGCAACCGAACCGACCACCAGCACGACGCCGACCGTACGGCGCTTGTTCAGCTCGGTCCACAGCAGCACGCCCGTCAGCGACAGCAGGATCAGCGAGCCTGCGATCGTGTCCATCAGCAGCACCCAGCCGAGATTCATCCCGACGCCGCGATGCAGGTTGTTCAGCGTGGTCAGGAACGTGTTGCCCGTACGTTTCACGGACACGTAGCCGTTGCCGACCCAGTACTCGCCCTGCAGGTTCTGGTGCGGCCCGAACACGCCGAATTGCCAGTGCTCGGGCTGCATCACGCGCTTGTCGCCCCACGCGACGGCCTGCGCAGGCTCCTTGCGCATGCGGCCCGGCTTGCCGTCGAAATGCAGCTCCTGCTGCAGCCATTTCGTCATCGCGGCGGGCGTCTTCGGCACCGGATCCGGCAGCGCGATCTGCATTTCCTCGACCTGCGGCTCGCCGGTCGAAATCTTCAGCGGCGGCGCGCGGTGATTCAGCAGCACGCCCGTCACGCCGAACAGCAACCCGAGCACCGCGCCCCACAGCCCGACCCAGCCGTGCACCTTGCGCAGCCACTTGATGAAGGTCGCGCGGCGCGAGCGCTGGCGGCGCGCGGCCAGTTCGTCGTCGGTCAGCGGGCGGCCCGCCGGGTGCAGCACGGTGACGCCGGCGCGCGGCAGGCCCGTCTTGGGCGGGTCGATCGTTTCGGGCGCGTTCACGCGAAAGTATCCATTCGTTCAAAACGACGGGCGGCGCGCAAGATGTACGCGCCGCCCGGGCAGCATGAAAATGAGAATGGATATCATTACATAAATCGCAAGCCGGCTCAATCCGTACGCGCACGAAGCGGGAGGTCCGGTGTACGCGCAAACGCGGAAGAAGGCATGCGTTGCAATCCGATGACGAACGATAGACGAAAAATACCGGCAGAACGATCCCGCAAGCCACGGACAGCCGTTCGTAAGAACCCGCCCGTCGGCTGACCGTTCAGCGCAACGGCGGCAGCGGAAAACGCGGCGCGGCGTCGTCCGGCGCGGGGTCGGCGCGATCGAGCGCGTACAGCCACGCGAGCAGGTCCGCGACCGCCTGGTAAAGCTGCGGCGGAATCCGGTCGTCGAGATCGACCTGCATCAGCAGCGACACCATCTCCGGCGCCGTATGCACGTACAGCCCGGCCTCGTGCGCGCGCGCGACGATCATCTCGGCGAGCACGCCGTAGCCCTTCGCCACCACGCGCGGCGCCGCATCGCCGCCTTTCGGATCGTAGACGAGCGCGGCCGCGCGCTTGCGGGACGTCATGCTCATGGCAGCGCCTCGTCATCGTCGCCCGGCACCGGCGCGTCGGGGCCGCCGGCCGCGCCGCGCGCGTATGCGGCGGCGGCGGCCTGCGCGGCGAACAGGTCGAAGCCGTCCGGCCCGTCGTCGACCGCGCGGATCGACAGCCCACCGACCCTGAGCCCCGATCCTTCGAGCCGCTGCCGCAGCGCGGCTTCGTGGCGCGTGAGACGGTCCGCGCCCGTCTGGTTCGCGCGCAGCCGCGCGACGAGCTGCGCGCCGTTCAGCACCAGTTCGGCATCGACCGTGCCGAGCGACGGCAGCGTCAGCGTCAGGCGCGTGCGCCACGCGATGCCGTCGCCCGGGTCGTCGCCGCCGCGCGGGGCGCGATGGCCCGGCTCGTCGGGTTCGATCGTCCAGTCGAGCCGCGCGCCCGGCCACGCCTCGCCGGTCCAGCGAAACTGGTCGGTCGCGAGTGCGTCGAGCTGCTGCCGAACGAGCGGCACGGCGGCCGGATGCACGGTCGCGAGCGGCTGCGCCTGCGGCTCGGACGATGCGGCGGCCAGCTCGGCCCGCGCGGGCGGCCAGCGCGTATCGGTGGGTGCAGCCAGCGGATCGGCGGGGTCGAGCGGCAACGATGCGCTCTGCCGGGCGGCCGCCGGCGCGGCCTGCGCGGGATCGCGCGCAGGCGCGCCGCCCTGGGCCGGCGGGAGCGCGCTCGCCCGCGCGGCGGCCGGCAGCGACGGGCGCTGCGCGAGCAGCTCGTCGAGCACGTCGGTCGACGCGTGCGGAACGGCTTCCGGGTCGGCCGGCGCGAGCGCGGTCGCGAGGCGCGCCTGCGGTTCGCGCAGCAGCGCCGCGAGCGGACGCTGGCCGGCCAGCCACTGCGCGAGATGGGATTCGTAGAAGAGGCCGCTTTCGCTCACGGCCTGCGCGAGCGCCGCGCGCAACGCCGCGACCGGCGGCGGCACGGCGGTTTCGCGCGCCGCCGCGGCGGACGACGCTTCAGCCGAAGCCGGCGTGGAGGACGCCGCGGGACCGGACGCAGCCGACGCGCGCGCCGGCATGGGCGTATCGGTGAGCAGCACCGCAGGATCGGCCAGCAGCGGCAGCCGACCGACGATCGCCGGCGTCGCATCGCCGCCCGAGCGCGAAATCGCGTCGAGCGTGCGCCCGACCTCGGACAGCGCGGTCTGCGTGGAAGCCGGCGGCGCGGCGGGCGGGCTGCCGGCCGGCGGCGAGGACGACGCGCCGGCCCCCGGCGTGCCGACCTGCGAGGTCGCGCCGCCGCCGGCGGGCGCCGATACGGTGCCGGTCAGCAAGCTGTCGAGGCGGCTCGCCAGCAGCGCGGCCGCAACGGAGTCGATACCGGTCATGATCGGAACCTGCTCACCTTGGGTCCGTTTGCATATGCAAACGGACGCTACACATCGTTGCGAATCCGGCGCGGCACGCCGGCGCCGCCCGCGGGAACGGCGCGCGCCACGTGCGGCACCGGGCCGGGGCGCCCGCCTCCCGGAACACGGCCCTACCCGCGCGCGCGATAGAGATCGGTCAATACCTGGGTCGAGCGCCGCGCCTCGAACAGCGCGGACAGCCGCGCGACGTCCGGGCTCGCGAGATCGCGGATCGCGGCGTCGTCGGCCAGGATGCGGCGGATCAGGTCGAGCTTGCGGCCGAGATCCGATTCGTCGAGCGCGACGCCCGGATCGGCCTCCTTCAATCCGTCCACGAGCTGCATGAATTCGGCCTGCAACCCCGGCAACGCGTTCCAGTCGGCGCCGCGCGCGGCGCACAGCATCCGGCTCGACACGGCGGCAAGCGCCTCGTAACGCGCGAAGTATTCGGCCTTGTGATTCATCGTGATGCTTCCGCTACCTGTTGCGCGGCCATCCGCGCGACTTCCGGGGCGATGCCCGTCCATGCTTCCTCGAGCGTCGCGAGCAAGCCGTCGACCTCGACCAGCATCGCGTCGCTCGCCTGCGCGTTCGCTTCCAGCAGGCGCCGGCCGATATACGCATACAGCGCATCGAGCCGGTCGGCGATCTCTCCGCCCGCGTCGCGGTTCAGCGACGCCTGCAGGCCGCTCTCGACGATCCGGATCGCCTTGCCGATCGCTTCGCCGCGCCCGGCTACGTTGTCCTGCTGCAAATGCATGCGCGCCAGCGCGATCGCCTGCCGCGCCCCCTGGTACAGCATCGCGATCAGTCGATGCGGGGAGGCGCCCATCACCCCGGTCTCGACGCCGACACGCGCGTACGCACTGGCTCCAGCGTGTCCTGGGGAAAACATGCGCTTCTCCTTTATTTGCCTTGGCTATGCGGGAGCCGCCGCCGTGCGTCGCACGGCGCGGCCTTCACCGGAGTTATCGGAAGGGATTTGAAAAGCTTTAGGTGCGCCGGAGCTGCCGCCGGGCAAGCGATGCCGGCCCCATTCAGCAAGCACAGAACCGTCCCGGGATGCCCGTCGTCGGATAGCCGCCCCCGGATGCCCGTCGTCGGATAGCCGCCCCCTCACACCGACATCTGCATGATGTCGTTGTAAGCGCTCACTAGCTTGTTGCGGACCTGGAGCCCGAACTGGAAGCCGATATTGGCCTTCTGCATGTCGACCATCACGTCGTTCAGCGAGATGTTCGGCGCGCCGACCTCGAACGCCTTCGCCTCGCCGAGCGCGCGCTGCTGGTCGCCGCTGATCTTGTCGAGCGACGCCTTCATCGCGCTCGCGAACGTGCCGGCCGTCGCCGCGCCCGAGCCGGCCAGCGCCGCCGTCGGGCTCGCGACGCCGCCGGACGCCTGCGCGGCCATCGACTGCATCTGTTGCAACACCGAACCGATTCCGCTGACGTTCGCAGTCATGCTGTCCCCAGACATAGAGAAGAGACCCGGACGCACCGGGCGATCCGCCGGCGCCGCACCACGCGCACCATGCCGGATCGCGAAAAAGGATAGCAGCGCGGCGCGCGTCAAAGCCGAGAAAGTACGGGGGAAACCCCGCTCTTTTCGGTCGATCGGAGTACGCCGCGGGTCACGATAATCGCATCGTGTCATTGTCCGCCCGCTCGCCCGAGCGAGCTCAGTCGCCCCGCTCCGGAGAAACTCGACGCATGGATTCGCAGGCCAACTCGCTGATCAACCCAGACGCCCGCGCGGGCCTCAGCCCGGCGTCCGGCGCCGCCGCGGCCGCCGCGTTGCCGGGCGCGGGCGGCGCAGGCGCGGACTTCGGGCTGGGCGGCTTCGCCGAACGCATTCCCGGCATCTCGCGAATGAAGGGCAACCCGAAGCTGCCGTTCGTGATCGCCGTCGCGTTCGCGATCGCCGCGATCACCGCGCTCGTGCTGTGGAGCCGGGCGCCCGACTACCGCGTGCTGTACAGCAACCTGTCCGACCGCGACGGCGGCGCGATCATTGCCGCGCTCCAGCAGGCAAACGTTCCGTACAAGTTCGCCGATGCCGGCGGCGCGATCCTCGTGCCGTCGAACCAGGTGCACGAAACGCGGCTGAAGCTCGCCGCGATGGGGCTGCCGAAGGGCGGCTCGGTCGGCTTCGAGCTGATGGACAACCAGAAATTCGGCATCAGCCAGTTCGCCGAGCAGATCAACTACCAGCGCGCGCTCGAAGGCGAGCTGCAGCGCACCATCGAATCGATCAACGCCGTGCGCGGCGCCCGCGTGCATCTCGCGATCCCGAAGCCGTCGGTGTTCGTGCGCGACAAGGAAGCCCCGAGCGCGTCGGTGTTCGTCGACCTGTACCCGGGCCGCGTGCTCGACGAGGGCCAGGTGCAGGCGATCACGCGGATGGTGTCGTCCGGCGTGCCCGACATGCCGGCGAAGAACGTGACGATCGTCGATCAGGACGGCAACCTGCTGACCCAGACCGCGTCCGCTTCCGGCCTCGACGCGAGCCAGCTCAAGTACGTGCAGCAGGTCGAACACAACACGCAGAAGCGCATCGACGCGATCCTCGCGCCGATCTTCGGCGCCGGCAACGCGCGCTCGCAGGTCAGCGCGGATCTCGATTTCTCGAAGATCGAGCAGACGTCGGAAAGCTACGGCCCGAACGGCACGCCGCAGCAGGCCGCGATCCGCAGCCAGCAGACCAGCAGCGCGACCGAACTCGCGCAGGGCGGCGCGTCGGGCGTGCCGGGCGCGCTGTCGAACACGCCGCCGCAGCCGGCTTCCGCGCCGATCGTCGCCGGCAACGGCCAGAACGCGCCGCAGACGACGCCCGTCAGCGACCGCAAGGACCAGACGACCAACTACGAGCTCGACAAGACGATCCGCCATACCGAACAGCCGATGGGCAGCGTGAAGCGGCTGTCGGTCGCGGTCGTCGTCAACTACCAGCCGGTCGCCGACGCGAAGGGCCACGTGACGATGCAGCCGCTGCCGCCCGCGAAGCTCGCGCAGGTCGAACAGCTCGTGAAGGACGCGATGGGCTACGACGCGAAGCGCGGCGACTCGGTAAACGTCGTGAACAGCGCGTTCTCGACCGCGAGCGACCCGTACGCCGACCTGCCGTGGTGGCGCCAGCCCGACATGATCGCGATGGCGAAGGAAGCCGCGAAGTGGCTCGGCATCGCGGCGGCCGCGGCGGCGCTCTACTTCATGTTCGTGCGCCCGGCGATGCGCCGCGCGTTCCCGCCGCCCGAGCCCCCCGCGCCGGTGCTCGCGGCGCCGGACGAAGCGGTCGCGCTCGACGGCCTGCCCGCGCCGGAAAAGGCGGCGGAGGAAGCCGATCCGCTGCTGCTCGGTTTCGAAAACGAGAAGAACCGCTACGAACGCAACCTCGACTACGCGCGCACGATCGCCCGCCAGGATCCGAAGATCGTCGCCACCGTCGTGAAGAACTGGGTGTCCGATGAACGCTGAAGGCTTGACCAAGAGCGCGCTGCTGCTGATGTCGATCGGCGAGGAAGAGGCCGCGCAGGTATTCAAGTTCCTCGCGCCGCGCGAGGTCCAGAAGATCGGCGCCGCGATGGCCGCGCTGAAGAACGTCACGCGCGAGCAGGTCGAGGACGTGCTGCAGGAGTTCGTGAAGGAAGCCGAGCAGCACACCGCGCTGTCGCTCGATTCGAGCGAGTACATCCGCTCGGTGCTGACGAAGGCGCTCGGCGAGGACAAGGCCGGCGTGCTGATCGACCGCATCCTGCAGGGCAGCGACACGAGCGGCATCGAAGGCCTCAAATGGATGGATTCGGGCGCGGTGGCCGAACTGATCAAGAACGAGCACCCGCAGATCATCGCGACGATCCTCGTGCACCTCGACCGCGACCAGGCCTCGGAAATCGCGTCGTGCTTCACCGAACGGCTGCGTAACGACGTGCTGCTGCGGATCGCGACGCTCGACGGCATCCAGCCGGCCGCGCTGCGCGAGCTCGACGACGTGCTCACGGGCCTGCTGTCCGGCAGCGACAACCTGAAGCGCAGCCCGATGGGCGGCATCCGCACGGCGGCCGAGATCCTGAACTTCATGACGAGCGTGCACGAGGAAGGCGTGCTCGAAAGCGTGCGCCAGTACGACGCCGATCTCGCGCAGAAGATCATCGACCAGATGTTCGTGTTCGAGAACCTGCTCGACCTCGAGGACCGCGCGATCCAGATGGTGCTGAAGGAAGTCGAGTCGGAAACGCTGATCGTCGCGCTCAAGGGTGCGCCGCCGGCGCTGCGCCAGAAGTTCCTGGCGAACATGTCGCAGCGCGCGGCCGAGCTTCTCGCCGAGGATCTCGACGCGCGCGGCCCGGTGCGCGTGTCCGAAGTCGAGACGCAGCAGCGCCGCATCCTGCAGATCGTGCGCAACCTCGCCGAGAGCGGCCAGATCGCGATCGGCGGCAAGGCGGAAGACGCGTATGTCTGATTCGGCGAGCGATCGCGTGGGCACCCTCACCGCGTACCAGCGGTGGGAGATGGCGTCGTTCGACCCGCCGCCGCCCCCGCCGCCGCCCGACGATGCGGCGGCGGCCGCCGCCGCGCTCGCCGAGGAACTGCAGCGCGTGCGCGACGCCGCGCACGCCGAAGGCCATGCGGCCGGCCACGTCGAAGGCCAGGCGCTCGGCTACCAGGCCGGTTTCGAGCAGGGCCGCGAACAGGGCTTCGAGGCCGGCCAGGCCGATGCCCGCGAACAGGCCGCGCAGCTCGCGGCGCTCGCCGCGTCGTTCCGCGAAGCCGTATCGGCGGTCGAACACGATCTCGCGTCCGAGCTCGCGCAACTCGCGCTCGACATCGCGCAGCAGGTCGTGCGCCAGCACGTGAAGCACGACCCGGCCGCGCTGGTCGCCGCCGTGCGCGACGTGCTCGCGGCCGAGCCCGCGCTGTCCGGCGCGCCGCATCTCGCGGTGAATCCGGCCGACCTGCCCGTCGTCGAAGCGTATCTGCAGGACGAGCTCGACACGCTCGGCTGGAACGTGCGCACCGACGCGTCGATCGAGCGCGGCGGCTGCCGCGCGCACGCCGCGACCGGCGAGGTCGACGCAACGCTGCCCACCCGCTGGCAGCGCGTCGCCGCCGCGATCGGCAAGGTGAGCACGTGGTGACGCGCTTGCCCGACGCGCTCGCGCACGACGGCATGACGCCGCTCGAACGCGAGCTCGCGCTCGCGTCGTTCGGGCCGGCGGCCGCGCACGATCCCGCCCACGACACCGCGCCGCATCCAGCGGCCTCGGCCGCCGCCCCGCGCGCGCCGCACAATCCGCATCTCGCACACTGGCGCACGCACCTGAACGGGCTCGCCGCGCGCAGCCACCACGCGTTGCCGCTGCGGCCATGCGGACGCCTCACGCGCGCGGCCGGCCTCGTGCTCGAGGCGATCGGGCTGCGCCTGTCGGTCGGCGCCGAATGCACGATCGAACTGCCGCCCGGCAGCACGCTGTCGCACGCGGAAGCCGAAGTCGTCGGTTTCGCCGGCGACCGCCTGTTCCTGATGCCGACCACCGACGTCGCCGGCGTCCTGCCCGGCGCACGCGTGTGGCCGCGCGAAAGCGCGCCCGTCACCGATCCCCTCGCGGGTGCGAAGCGGCTGCCGGTCGGCTGGGAGATGCTCGGGCGCGTCGTCGACGCGTCGGGCCGCCCGCTCGACGGCCTCGGCCCGCTCGCGTCGAAGGTCGACGCGCCGCTGTCGGCGCCGTCGATCAACCCGCTCGATCGCGAGCCGATCCATCACGTGCTCGACGTCGGCGTGCGCGCGATCAACGCGCTGCTCACCGTCGGCCGCGGCCAGCGGATGGGCCTGTTCGCGGGCTCCGGCGTCGGCAAGTCGGTGCTGCTCGGCACGATGGCGCGCTACACGAGCGCGGAAGTGATCGTGATCGGCCTGATCGGCGAACGCGGCCGCGAAGTAAAGGAATTCATCGAACAGATCCTCGGCGAGGACGGGCTCGCGCGCTCGGTCGTCGTCGCGGCCCCGGCCGACGTGTCGCCGCTTCTGCGAATGCAGGGCGCCGCGTACGCGACGTCGCTCGCCGAGTATTTCCGCGATCAGGGCAAGCACGTGCTGCTGCTGATGGATTCGCTCACGCGCTACGCGATGGCGCAGCGCGAGATCGCGCTGGCGATCGGCGAGCCGCCCGCGACGAAAGGCTATCCGCCGTCGGTGTTCGCGAAGCTGCCCGCGCTCGTCGAGCGCACCGGCAACGGGCCCGAAGGCGGCGGCTCGATCACCGCGTTCTACACGGTGCTGACCGAAGGCGACGACCAGCAGGACCCGATCGCGGATTCGGCGCGCGCGATCCTCGACGGCCACATCGTGCTGTCGCGTGCGCTCGCCGAGGCCGGCCACTATCCCGCGATCGATATCGAGGCGTCGATCAGCCGCGCGATGACCGCACTGATCGACGAAACGCATCTCGACCACGTGCGGCAGTTCAAGCAGATGCTGTCGCGCTACCAGCGCAATCGCGACCTGATCGCCGTCGGCGCCTACGCACCCGGCCGCGACGCGCAACTCGACCGCGCGATCGCGCTCTACCCGCGCATCGAGGCATTCCTGCAGCAGGGCTTTCGCGAATGCGCGCCGTTCGCATCGAGCCTCAGCGCGCTCGATGCGCTGTTCGACGCTTACGGAGGCTGATCCCGATGGCCCACGGCTTTCCCCTTCAGTTGCTGCTCGAGCGCGCGCAGGAAGACCTCGATTCGGCCGCGAAGCAGCTCGGCACCGCGCAGCGCGATCGCACCGCGGCGGCCGAACAGCTCGACGCGCTGCTGCGCTATCGCGACGAATATCACGCGCGCTTCGCGCAATCGGCGCAGAGCGGGATGCCGGCCGGCAACTGGCGCAATTTCCAGGCGTTCATCGACACGCTCGATGCGGCGATCGCGCAGCAACGCACCGTGCTCGCCGCGGCCGAAGTCCGCATCGACGAGGCGCGCCCGAACTGGCAGCAGAAGAAACGTACCGTCGGCTCGTATGAAATCCTGCAGGCGCGCGGCATCGCGCAGGCAGCGCAGCGCGACGCCCGGCGCGAACAGCGCGACGCCGACGAACACGCCGCGAAGATCCTGCGCATGCGGGCCGACGCGGCCCGTTCGTCGTAACCGACCACCGCATTCGAACGAGAGAACCGCCATGCCTCCCCTGCCCCTGCTCGGTGCGCTGCTCGACACCGCCGGCGCCGCACTCAAGGCCGCCCGCGGCTCGGGTGCGTCCGCCGCCAGCGATGCGTCGGCCACCGCGAGCGCCGTGCCGTTCGCGCAGACGCTGAAGCAAAGCGTCGCCACGCGCGGCGATACGGCCAACGCCGGTACACCGGACGTGTCGACCCAACAGGTTTCGTCTAAGCCGGCCGCCGGCGCGAAGCCGTCCGGCACGAACGACGACGACGCGACCGACGATACGACCGCGAACGCCGCCGCCAACCCCGATGCCGCAGCACTCGCGGCCGCCGCCGCCGTACAGGCGCAACTGCAGGCACGCCCGGACCCTGCGACGCCGGCCGACGCGGCGAGCGCCGCTGCCGCCGCTGCCACGACGCAAAAGACGGTCGTGTCCGGCCAGCCGGACGCCACGGCGATGCTCGCCAGCCACGCAACCCAGGACGCGGCCACCGAGCCGAGCGACCCGGCATCGAGCCGCGACGCGCTGCAAGCGACGCTCGCCAGGCTGACGGGTGGCGCGGGCGCGATCGCGATGCCGGCGACCGGCTCGGCCGCCTCCACCGCGCCGACGGCGCCGGCAGCGACCGCGTCGAACGCCGCCGCGCCGCTGACGCCGAAAGTGCCGACCTTCGACCGCACGCTCGCCGACGCGAAAGGCGCGCTCGCCTCCCAGCCGACGCCGGCTCAGGTCACGCCGCAAACGCTGCAGGCCGACGCGAATGCGCAATCCGGCACCCAGCACGCGCTCGCGGCGGCCGGCAACGCGACGGACCCGGCCGCCAGCGCGACGCTCGCGGCCGGCGCAACGGCCGCCGCCGCCGCGCAGGCGAACCTGCAACTGTCGCCGGCCGCCGGCGCGATCGCCGCCGCCAACGCGCACGTGCTCGCACCGCACGTCGGCACGGCCGACTGGACGGATGCGCTGAGCCAGAAAGTGGTGTTCCTGTCGAATGCGCACCAGCAGAGCGCCGAGCTGACGCTCAACCCGCCCGATCTCGGGCCGCTGCAGGTCGTGCTGCGCGTCGCGGACAATCACGCGCACGCGCTGTTCGTGTCGCAGCACGCTCAGGTGCGCGATGCGGTCGAAGCCGCGCTGCCGAAGCTGCGCGAGGCGATGGAAGCGGGCGGGCTCGGGCTCGGCAGCGCGACCGTCAGCGACGGCGGCCTCGCCTCGCAACAGCAGCCCAACCCGCAGCAGGCCTTCGCCGGCGGCCAGTCGTCGCGACGCGGGAACGGCGGACCGTCAGCCGTCGAGGCACCCGCCGACGCCGCGCCATCCGCACCGGTCGCCGCACGCGCGAGCCGCGCCGGCCTCGTGGATACGTTTGCCTGAGCATGACCGCCGCCGTGCGCGCCGCGTCTAGCGGCCGTGCACCGCGGCAGCCGCCTCGCCGCGCGGCACGCCGCCCCGACGCGCCGCGACGATGAAGTCGGCCGCGCGTTCGCCGATCATCACCGACGGCGCATTCGTGTTCCCGCCGATCAGCGTCGGCATCACCGACGCATCCACCACGCGCAGCGCGTCGACGCCGCGCACGCGCAGTTGCGGATCGACGACCGCGCGCGCATCGGCGCCCATCCGGCAGGTGCCGACCGGGTGATAGATCGTGTCCGCATGCGCGACGATCGTCGCGCGCAGCTCCGCTTCGCTCTGGTCCGGCCGCGTGTACAACTCGCGCCCGCCCTGCGACGCGAGCGGCGCCTGCGACAGGATGCGCCGCATCGCCTGCGCGCCGCGCACCAGCAGGTCGAGATCGCGCGAATCGCTGAAGAAGCGCGGATCGATCAGCGGCGCGTCGCGCGCGTCGCCGCTCGCGAGCGCGACCGTGCCGCGGCTGAACGGCCGCAATGCGCACACGTGCAGCGAATAGCCGAAACCCCAGTGCATCTTGCGGTTGTGATCGTCGACGAGCGCCGTGCAGAAATGCAGTTGCAGGTCGGGACGCTCGAGCGACGGATCGCTCTTGATGAAGCCGCCGGCCTCCGCGACGTTGCTCGTCATCATCCCCGTGCGGCTCGAGAAATAGCGAGCAAGCGCCGGCGTCATCTTCGCGATGCCGCGCAGGCACACGCCGACCAGCTCCGACGAATTCACGCGCGTGTTGATGATGAAGTCGATGTGATCGATCAGGTTCGTGCCGACGTCCGGCGCATCCTGCACGACCGCGATCCCGTGCCGGCGCAATTGCTCCGCCGGGCCGATCCCCGAACACATCAGCAGTTGCGGCGAATTGAACGCGCCGGCCGACAGGATCACTTCCGCGCGCGCGCCGAGCGTCTCGATCCGCCCGTTGCGCGACACGACGACGCCGACCGCGCGCTTGCCGTCGAACCCGACGCGCAGCGCCGTCGCATCGGTGATCACGTGCAGGTTCGGCCGGTTGCGGCCGTAGATGTACGCGCGCGCCACGCTGCAGCGCGAGCCGTCGCGATGCGTGACCTGATAGAAGCCGACGCCTTCCTGCTTCGCGCCGTTGAAGTCGTCGTTCAGCGGATAGCCGGCTGCGTGCGCGGCCTGGATGAATCGTTCGGAGAACGGATTGCGAAAGCGCAGATCCGACACCGACAGCGGGCCGTCCGCGCCGTGCCACGCGTCGGCGCCGCGCTCGTTGCCTTCCGCACGACGGAAATACGGCAGCACGTCCTGCCAGCCCCAGCCCGTCGCGCCGAGCTGCGCCCATTCGTCGTAGTCGCCCGGGTGGCCGCGCGTGTAGATCATCGCGTTGATCGCGCTCGAGCCGCCCATCCCGCGCCCGCGCGGCTGATAGCCGCGCCGCCCGCCGAGGCCCGGCTGCGGCACCGTCTCGTAGCCGTAGTTGGTGCCCAGCTTGAACGGCACCAGCGCCGCGATGCCGACCGGCATGTTGACGAGTAGGTTGCGCTCCGTATGCGAGCCGGCCTCGATCAGCGCGATCGTCGCATCGGGGCAGGCATCGGCGAGACGGCCGGCGAGGCTCGAGCCGCCCGAACCGCCGCCGACGATGATGTAGTCGTATTGCATGTCACGTCTCCGTCGTGTCATGGAAGGCGCCCGGCACCGCCGCGCGACCGCGTCTCCTCTTGTGTTCGGGCATTGTAGGAATGGCCGTCGCGTGCGCGGCGCGCGGATTCAAGAGCGATTCCTCTAAACGCCCGCGTGAACTAAATTTAAGATGTACCGATACGCTTCGCGCGATGCACCGGCCACGAGAAGCCGATTCGTCGCGAAACGGGAGGAACGACGATGCAGCGCCCGATTCTGCAGGCCGCGTGTCGACCGGGTGATCCCGAGGTCGCGCGCGCGGCCCGCATTTCATTTCAAACGACGGCCCGCGCGACGATGCACGGCGTCATGCGTGCGGTCGGTCGAAATCGAACGGCGCGTGTCGTCGTCGACCGTTTGGACGGTGTGTCGGCGCCGCCGCACGATGCACGGCGGCCCGCAATCGCATACGCGTCGCATTGCCCTGCTGCGGTGCACCGGCAGACGATCGCAAGACGGCATCGCGTGCCCGCTCGTCACCGTATCGGGTCGCGCGTGCGGGCCGTGCGGCACGATTTTCGGGCGCGCGCACCGTCGCGCGGATACGACGCCCGCCGCGTACCGCAACCGGTTTTCGAGCACCCGTCGCATCCGGCCCCGTGCCGCGCGACACGCATCACCCGATCCGCGTCGCCGCGCTCGCCGAGCGTGCGCGTGCGGCGTGACGGCCGGCCGATCGGCCAGGCCCAACTGGAGGAGACGACATGAAGAACGACCTGCCCGAACTGGCCCCGCAAGCACTGCCGTCGGTCGATGCGCTGACGTCGCTGCTGCACGACCAGCGCGCGGCGTACCTGCGCGCACCGTACCCGGCATGGGACACGCGTGCGCAGCACCTGCGCGCGCTGCGCACGATGCTGATCGACCACGCGGATGCGCTCGCCGACGCGATCAGCGCCGATTTCGGCCATCGCGCGAAACAGGAAGTGCTGCTGTCGGAAATCTGGATGGCGAAGGAAGAGATCGACGACGCGCTGAAGCACGGCAAGCGCTGGATGAAGCCGATCCGCAAGCCGATGAACAAGTGGCTGCGCCCGGCGCGCGCGAAGGTGATACCGCAACCGCTCGGCGTGGTCGGCATCGTCGTGCCGTGGAACTACCCGGTGCTGCTCGCGGCGGGCCCGCTGATCTGCGCGCTCGCCGCCGGCAACCGCGCGATCGTCAAGATGTCCGAACTGACGCCGCGCACGTCGGCGCTGTTCGAGCAGCTCATCGGCAAGACCTTCGCGCGCGACCACGTCGCGGTCGTGAACGGCGACGCGGAAGTCGGCGCCGCATTCAGCGCGCTGCCGTTCGACCATCTGCTGTTCACCGGCTCGACGCACGTCGGCCGCCACGTGATGCGCGCGGCCGCCGACAACCTGACGCCCGTCACGCTTGAGCTCGGCGGCAAGTCGCCGGCGATCGTCGGCCCGAATGCGCGCTTCGACGCGGCCGTCGACGCGATCGTCGCCGGCAAGACGCTGAACGCCGGCCAGACCTGCATCGCGCCCGACTACGTGCTGCTGCCGCGCGGGATGGAAGGCGCGTTCATCGAACGCGCGCGGACCCGCTTCGCGAAGCTGTATCCGGACCTGGCGGCCAACGGCGACTACACGACGATCGTGTCGCCGCGTCACTACGCACGCCTGCAGCAACTCGCGAGCGACGCGCAGGCAGCCGGCGCGCAATTGCATCCGCTGTCCGACGCGCAGTCCGATCCCGCGTCGCGCCGCTTCGTACCGTGCGCGGTCACGCAGGTGCCGGCCGCGTCGTCGCTGATGCAGGAAGAGATCTTCGGGCCGCTGCTGCCGCTCGTGCCGTACGAGCGGCTCGACGAGGCGATCGCGTACGTCAATGCGCGCCCGCGTCCGCTCGCGCTGTACCTGTTCGACGAGGATCGCGGCACGATCGACCGCGTGATGCGCGAAACGGTCTCGGGCGGCGTATCGATCAACGAAACGCTGATGCACATCGCGTGCGGCAGCCTGCCGTTCGGCGGCGTCGGTGCGAGCGGCATGGGCGCGTATCACGGCTACGACGGCTTCGTGACGTTCTCGAAGATGAAGCCGGTGCTCACGCAGGCGCGGCTGAACGCACGCAACCTGCTCGCGCCGCCGTACGGCAAACGCTTCGCCGCACTGATCAAGCTGATGCTGAAATTCTGAGCCGGCCGGGCCGCACGTACGCATCGCGTCGCGGCCGTTGCGGGCCCGACGCGCGGCATCCATGCCGCGCACGCAGCCGTCACACCGGCCAGAGCGGCCCCTCCTGCATCGCGCCGATTTGCTCGCGCAATTCGAGCACGCGCGCTTCCCAGTAACGATGCGTGTTGAACCACGGGAAGGCAGCCGGAAACGCGGGGTCGTCCCAGCGCCGCGCGAGCCACGCCGCATAGTGGATCAGCCGCAGCGTGCGCAGCGCTTCGACCAGATGCAGCTCGCGCGGCTCGAATTCGCAGAAATCCTCGTAGCCGGCGAGCAGGTCCGCCAGCGCGCGCGACGCGCCTTCGCGATCGCCCGGCAGCAGCAGCCACAGATCCTGCACGGCCGGCGCCATCCGGCTGTCGTCGAAGTCGACGAAATGCGGGCCGGCATCGGTCCACAGCACGTTGCTCGGATGACAGTCGCCGTGCGTGCGCAGCAGGCGGATCTCTCCGGCGCGCTCGAACGCGGCCTCGACGCCTTCGAGCGCGAGCGCGACCGCGCTCGCGTACGCCGGTCTTACGTCATCCGGAATGAAATCGTGCGCGAGCAGATAGTCGCGCGGATCGTAGCCGAACGTATCGATGTCCAGCACGGGACGCGCGACATACGGCTGCGTCGCGCCGACCGCATGAATGCGGCCGATGAAGCGGCCGAGCCATTCGAGCGTGTCGCTGCGGTCGAGATCGGGTGCGCGGCCGCCGCGCCGCTCGAAGATCGAGAAGCGGAAACCGTCGAACGCGTGCAGCGTATGGCCGTCGAACGATCGCGCGGGCACCGCCGGAATCTCGCGCGCGGCGAGTTCGGCGACGAACGCGTGTTCTTCGAGAATCGCGTCGTCCGACCAGCGCGCCGGGCGATAGAACTTCGCGACGACCGGCGGGCCGTCTTCGATACCGACCTGGTAGACGCGGTTTTCGTAGCTGTTGAGGGCGAGCAGGCGCCCGTCGGTGCGCAGGCCGGCCGGCATCAGCACGCTGTCGAGCGCGTCGAGCACGCATTCGGGCGTGAGGCCGGCGAACGGCGGGCTGGCGGGAGAAGCGGGAGCGGAAGTGGCGTCTGTCATGCCCCGCATTGTGCCGCCACCCGGGCCGAAAGACGAGCGTCCGGTGCGATGCGCCAGGGCCTGTTCACGCTAATCACGGACTTGCGCTGGCCCCCATGGATGAATTTCTCCAAACGGGGGAACGCGCCTTTCCGCCCGCAGGGCGGCGTCGTTCGTCGTTGCAATAGCTACGGCTATTGCACCTCCTCTCTTCTTGCACGCGCCCGAAGGAAGTCCCCTTGGGGGACGGGCTGAAAGGTGCGTTCGCGAGCCCGTTGCTAACGCGAACAGGCCCTAGTGAAGCGCCGCGCCGGCCGGCAGGACGGATTCGCCGGTGTCGATCAGATCCTCGAGAAAGAACGGCTCGGTGTTGAGTTCTTTCGACTCACCCGGCACGCCCGCGTACCAGGTCACCATGGCCATGTCGCCCAGGATGCGCTGGACGATGCCGCGCGCGCCTTTCGGCACCGCGATATGGGTAGTGCAGACGATCGACCCGATATGCATGATGGTTCCCCACTCTTGAATCTTGAAACCCGGCCCGCTGGCGAGCCGGCAAATGCACGATCCGCGCCGCTCTCGACGGAGCGTTGCGCGTGATCCCATTGTTCACGGTTTATCGAAGCGCGAAAAGAAGAAGAAGCAGGCGAAATGCCGCGAATTCGTCGAATGTCTCCAATCAACCACTGCGCCGGGCTCGTACTTGCCTGCCCGGTTACCCCCATCATACCCTGTCGAATGTGACCGCCCATCGAAACCGCCCGGCGGCGCCGCGCGCACGGAATTGACGCAACGCGCATACCGCTTCGCTTCTTCCGTGCAGGACCATCGGCACACGCCCTGCGATCGGCGCCGACATCGCCTCGCGCGCGTCGCATGTCGATCGCCTTTCGCCGTTTGTCGAATGCTTGCGTGCGCAGCGGCCGGCGCACCGGCGTCGGCCTGCATCGGCGCAACATATCGCCGGCAACATGCAGCCGCCGACAGGAGTTGCGTTCGGCACTTGCCTTGCGGTACCTTAGGCTTTCGTTCGCGTTCACTCGCATTCCGACACGATGCATCCGCTCACGTCCGCCCTTGCCAAATCCCGGCCGCAGTTCGACTCGCGGCCGCAGGCGTGCGCGCATCCGTCGGTCCTTCCCCCTCCTGTCGCACCGCCGCTCGTCAGCGCTGCGCCGCCCCCGCCGGCGGCACGCGCCGGCTGACCGGCCGGCTTCCGTTTTCGTCTTCCATTCGCCTCGTTGGCTGCAGGTGCGTGCGTCGTGACGCACGGCATGTTGCCGCGCGCGCGGATGGAACGTTTCGATCCGTTCGACAGGTGGATTCACATGGTTTCGTTCAAACGCGCGCTTGCCGCGCATGGCGCGACGTCGCTCTTCGTGCTGCTGTGGAGCAGCGGGGCGATCTTCGCTGAACTCGGTCTGCGTCACGCATCCGCGTTCGCCTTTCTCACTGCCCGTTTCGCGCTCGCATCGCTCGTGCTGCTCGCGCTGGCCTTCGTGCGCAAGCGCTGGCTGCCGCCGCACGGCGAGCGGCGCATGGCCGCGCTGACCGGCTTGCTGATGATGGGCGGCTATTCGATCTTCTACCTGCTCGCGCTCGAGCGCGGCATCGCGCCCGGCGTGCTCGCGACGATCCTCGGCGTGCAGCCGATCCTCACGCTCGCGATCGTCGAGCGTCGCTGGCAGCCGCTGCGCATCGCGGGGCTCGCGCTGTCGCTCGCCGGCCTCGCGCTCGTCGTCGGCCGTGGCGTGGGCGGCATGAACGGCGGGAAGGGCGGCCTGTCGGCTGCCGGTATCGCGTGCGCACTCACGGCACTCGTCGCGCTGACCGTCGGCTCGCTGCTGCAAAAACGCGCACGCGCGGCGCCCGCCGACGTGCTGCCGCTGCAGAATGCGATCGGCCTCGCACTGTGCGTCGCGATCGCGCCGTTCCGGCCGGTGTCGTTCGACACGAGCTGGGCGTTCGTCGTGCCGCTACTGTGGCTCGGCATCGTGATTTCGGTGATCGCGCAACTGCTGTTCTACCGATTGATGCAGCGCGGCGATCTCGTGAACGTGACGAGCCTGTTCTATCTCGTGCCCGTCGTCACCACGCTGATGGATGCCGTATGGCTCGGCAATCGGCCCGAGCCGCTCGCGCTCGCCGGCATGAGCGCGATCGTCGCCGGGCTCGCGCTCGTGTTCCGCGCGCCGGCCGCACGATCGCAACCCGAGCGCGCCTGAGCGGCGGGCCGCCGCGCCTGCGGGTGCGGCGGCCCGCATCGGACACGTACGACGATTCCGCGAGAACCGAAAGGAACGGGAAAGATACGTGCAAGGCGTTCGTCTTGCTTGCACGAAAAACGCGTGCTTCCCGCGGCTTTCCGCTGATTTTTAATGGTTCGGATAGCGAAAAGCGCCGCCGGTTGCCTATACTCGAATGGACGGCCCGCACGCAACGGGCCGGACCAACTAGAAACACCCGGCATGGGGCCGGGGTGAGCGCACGCGTGCCGTTTCGGGCCGATATCCCGCAGGGATGGGGCCGCCAAGGCAACACTGAAGCGCCCACTTCGGTCGACACTGGAGACACGCATGACGACCTATTTCACGATCGGCGACTTCATCCTGTTGATTCCGATGGCGCTGGCCGGAGCGCTATTTCTCGGCGCGGTGCCGTGCGCGACCCAATTCCGTCACAACCTGCTGCGCGTACTCGGCGTCATTCTCGGCGTCGGCGTCGCGGTGCTGCTCGTTGAAGGCCTGCCCGCGCTGATCTAGCGCGCCGCCAGCGCGCGACGTGCGTCGCTGCATCGCAGCGACGCGACGTACGGTCCGCGGGTCGGCGACACGGCACGCGACGTTTCGCATGCCGTATCGACTCCCGATCAGATCGCCTGATCGGTGGACGGCTTTTCCCACAGATTGATGCCGCCTTCCGTCGCGTAACGATCGATCTCGGCGAGCTCCTCCGCCGAGAATTCGAGGTTCTTCAACGCCCCGACGTTCTCGCGCACCTGCTCCGCGCGGCTCGCGCCAATCAGCGCGGACGTCACGCGGCCGTTACGCAACACCCACGCCAAGGCCATCTGCGCAAGGCTCTGCCCGCGCCGTTCGGCGATCGTGTTGAGCTTGCGCACATGCTCGAGGTTGTCCGCGCTCAGGTGTTCCTGCTTCAGCGAGCCGCCGCCCGGCTTGTTCACGCGCGCGTCGGCCGGCACGCCATTCAGATACTTAGACGTCAGCAAGCCCTGCGCGAGCGGCGTGAACGCGATGCTGCCCGCGCCGACTTCGTCGAGCGTGCCGAGCAGGTCGCGCTCGATCCAGCGGTTCAGCATGTTGTACGAAGGCTGGTGAATCAGCAGCGGCACCTTGTATTGCGCGAGCAGCTCGGCCATCTCGCGCGTCTTCGCGGCCGAATACGACGAGATGCCGATGTAGAGCGCCTTGCCCTGCTGCACGGCCGACGCCAGTGCGCCCGCCGTTTCCTCGAGCGGCGTGTGCGCGTCGAAACGGTGCGAATAGAAGATGTCGACGTAGTCGAGCCCCATCCGCTGCAGGCTCTGGTCGAGACTCGCGAGCACGTACTTGCGCGATCCGCCGCCGCTGCCGTACGGCCCCGGCCACATGTCCCAGCCGGCCTTCGTCGAGATCAGCAGCTCGTCGCGATACGGCCGGAAATCCTCCTTCAGCAGCCGGCCGAAATTGATTTCGGCGCTGCCGTACGGCGGCCCGTAGTTGTTCGCGAGGTCGAAGTGGTTGATGCCGAGGTCGAACGCGGTGCGCAGAATCTCGCGCTGCGTCGAGATCGGCGTCGAGTCGCCGAAGTTGTGCCACAGACCCAGCGACAGGGCGGGCAGTTTGAGCCCGGATTTGCCGCAGGTGCGGTATTGCATGCCGGCATAACGTTCGGAAGCTGCTTCGTAGGCCATGAGTCTGTTCCGTCAGGACATCGGGGGAAGGGACGCGCGCCGGCCGCGCACATGGCGTGACGGCGGCGAAGGAGTCATACGACGACTATGGTAGCGAAAGCGGCCGGATCGCGCACGGCGGCACGGCGATGGACGCGACCGCGGCCGTCGCCTACACTGCGGCGTCTCGAATCACCGTTTCAGCGAGGTTGGTATGTCCCGGGTCATCTCGGTTGCACTGCTCGTCGGCGGCATCGTGCTGCTGTATTTCGGCGGCCAGTCGTTCCATTCGATCAACGACAACGTGTCGCGCTTCTTCACCGGCTCGCCCGCGACGAAGACGATCCTGCTGATCGTCGGCGGCGCCGTCGCGTCGTTCGCCGGCCTGATCGGCCTCGCGATGCCGGGCAGCAAGCGCTGATCGCTGCGCATCGCGACGCCCGCCCGTCTGCCTCACGCGCGCGCGGGCCGCACCAAGCGAAACGGGCGGCCACGCCGCCCGTTGCTTCATTCGCCATTCGCGCGCGATGCGCCGCATCGCGTGATCGGGGGCGGCAACACCCTGCCGCTCCGCTCCTGACCTAGAACTGCACTTCCGGCTTCGACGCCGAGCGCGTGCCGGGCACCGGCCGGTTGCTTGCGCCGTGATACGTGTACACGAGCGAGAACTTCACCTGGTCGGAACGGTTCTGCCCGGCCGAATGCAGCGTGTTGCAGTGAAAGAACACGACATCGCCCGTCTCCAGCGACGGACACGTGGCCGCGTCGATCATCCTGCGGTTTTCCGGCAGATCGCCACGGAAGAACTTCGCGTCGTCGAACGCTTCCGGCCCGAATTCGGCCGTATGCGAACCCGGCACGAGCCACAACGCGCCGTTCTCGTTGGTTTCAGGCCCAAGGGCGAGCCACACCGACACCATGTCCGGGCGCTCGAACGCCCAGTAGCGGAAATCGCGATGCCAGCCGGTCAGGCTGCCGTACGCCGGGTGCTTCGTCATCATGCAGTTGTGATGCGCGCGCGACAACACGGGCTCTTCACCGAAATACTCGCGCATCCACGCGCCGATTTCAGGGGCCACCGCGCGCTCGGCAAACGCCGGATCGCGCGAATACGCATCGAGCAGCCGCCGCACCGTATGCCCGCCCGGCGCATGCTTCGATTCGGGCGCGCCCGGGTAGCGCAGGTCGGCCTCGAACTCGATCGGCTCGGCGGCCTCCCGCAACTGACGCTCCGCGATCTGCCTGAGCGCCGCGCACTGCTCCTCGCCGACGAGGCCGCGCGCGACGACGAAGCCGCGCTCGCGCAATTCCGCGACCTGCGCGCGGATCGATTCCGACTGCAATGGAGACGACATGGGATGCCAGACGTTTATTGTGTGAATGTGACGATTGTAAATCGGCGCCGGATACCGCGAACAGCACCATTGTCGTGCGCAGGGGCATGCCAATCACGGCTTTGATCCGGGTCAAGGGAACTGTGCGACGCGGCACCTGCCTCAGCGACAGGCGGTATGCGGTACACGCGTTGCAGCACAAGGGTTTATCGCGACTTTTGCCCGTCACGAAACCCCTGTAGCCTGACGCGGCCTGTCAATTCTGGCGGGGGCGGCGCGCAGCGGGATCCGATAAGATCCGTTGTGCCATCCGAGGCCGTTCATACCAGTGCGCTCTTCAGGGCGCCACCCATACAAGCGAAGCATCGTTCACATGCCATTCCGTCTGACTTCCCGTTTCAACCGCGCTGCGAAGCGCGTCGTGCCGTCCACTCCTGCCCGCTCGCTGCGCCATCACCGCGCACGCACGCAGGCGCTGGCCGAGCGTACGCACACGCACAGCCGGCTGGACGGCATCCGTGCGTGGTTCCACGCGTTTTTCTCGATGATGAGCGCGCAGACGTTCGCGCGCCGCGCCGGCCTGCGCTCGCTGCTGCAGAAGCCGTCGTCGCTGCGCGCGCTCGCGCTGCGCCGCACGCTCGGCCCGCAGCGCCGCGTCAACCGCCCGCGCCGCCTCGCGGCGAGCAACGGCTGGTTCGGGTTCGGCGCGCGCTGAGCGAATGCCTGGCGGGCATGGCCCGCACCGATCGCCGCCATTGCATCGGCGACCGAAATCCATAAAAAAACCCCGGCCAGGCCGGGGTTTTTCATTTCAGGCGAACGACGCTTACGCGACGCGTGCCGTCGGCTCCACACCGGCTGCTTCGGCCAGCGCGAGCGCCTTGTCGGTCGCTTCCCACGAGAATTCCGGCTCTTCGCGGCCGAAGTGGCCGTAAGCCGCGGTCTTCTCGTAGATCGGGCGCAGCAGGTCGAGCATCTTGATGATGCCCTTCGGACGCAGGTCGAAATGCTCGCGCACGAGCTTCGTGATCACCGCATCCGACACGCGGCCCGTGCCGAACGTGTTGACCATCACCGAGGTCGGCTCGGCCACGCCGATCGCGTACGACACCTGGATCAGCGCGCGCGACGCGAGGCCGGCGGCAACGATGTTCTTCGCGACGTAGCGGCCGGCATAGGCAGCCGAGCGGTCGACCTTCGACGGATCCTTGCCCGAGAACGCGCCGCCGCCGTGCGGTGCGGCACCGCCGTACGTGTCGACGATGATCTTGCGGCCGGTCAGGCCGCAATCGCCCTGCGGGCCGCCGATCACGAACCGGCCGGTCGGGTTCACGAGGAACTTGATGTCACCCTTGATCAGGTCGGCGGGCAGCGTCGGCTTGATGATTTCCTCGATCACGGCTTCGCGCAGCGCGGGCAGTTCGATGTCCGGCGCGTGCTGCGTCGACAGCACGACGGTGTCGATCGAATCGGGCTTGCCGTCGACATAGCGGACCGTCACCTGCGACTTCGCGTCCGGACGCAGCCATTGCAGGCGACCGTCGCGGCGCAGGCTGGCCTGGCGCTCGACGAGGCGGTGCGACAGGTAGATCGGCAGCGGCATCAGTTCCGGCGTTTCGTCGCACGCATAGCCGAACATCAGGCCCTGGTCGCCCGCGCCTTGATCGAGGTTGTCGTCGTGTGCGCGATCGACGCCCTGCGCGATGTCCGGCGACTGCTTGTCGTACGCGACGAGCACCGCGCAACCCTTGTAGTCGATGCCGTAGTCGGTGTTGTCGTAGCCGATGCGCTTGATGGTGTCGCGCGCGATCTGGATGTAATCGATGTTGGCCGTCGTGGTGATTTCACCGGCCAGCACGACGAGACCCGTGTTGCACAGCGTTTCGGCCGCAACGCGGGAGTATTTGTCCTGCTCGAGGATGGCGTCGAGAATCGCGTCCGAGATTTGGTCCGCGACCTTGTCCGGATGGCCTTCGGAGACGGATTCGGACGTGAAGAGATAATCGTTTGCCACTTTTTCAGGCTCCTGTGTGGTTACGGTTGGTTTCACGTAGCCAGCTTCGTTGGGCCTGAAGCGGCGACGCTTTAGCGGATTACCAGGACCGGGCAGCGCGTGTCGCGCCAGCCGGCTTCGCCCCGCAAGTTGTCAGTTAACTCGGCGAAGCCCGTATTATAGCGGCTTTCCTGAATTGTCACAGAGCGCCGCCCGTGCTGCATCTTCCGCTGTCTTACCACCCTGTTCGCAACGTGCCGGCCAGCCGGCCCTACGGAGCTTCCGCATGCTAGGCCGCCTCGGCACGCACCTCGCCATCGGCTTGCTGAAGCTGCTCGCCCTGCTGCCGTACGGTCTCACCGCACGGTTCGGCGACGGCCTCGGCTGGCTGCTGTATCAGATCCCCAGCCGGCGAAAGCGCATCGTACATACGAATCTGAAACTCTGCTTCCCCGACTGGAGCGACGAGCGGCGCGAGGACGTGGCGGGCCGGCATTTCCGCCATGCGATCCGCAGCTACGTCGAGCGCAGCGTGCAGTGGTTCGGCTCGGAGAAAAAGCTCGCGAAACTGATCCAGGTCGACAGCGCGGTCGATCTCACCGATCCCGACCTGCCGCCGACGCTGTTCCTCGGCCTGCACTTCGTCGGCATCGAAGCCGGTTCGATCTGGCTCAACCGGTCGCTGCAGCGCCGCTGCGGATCGCTGTACCAGCCGTTCTCGAACGCGGTGCTCGAGGAAGAGGCGAAGAAGGCGCGCGGGCGCTTCGACGCCGAGATGGTCGGCCGCGCGGACAGCGCGCGCGTCGTGCTGCGCTGGCTGCGCGACCGCAAGCCAGTGATGCTCGGCGCCGACATGGACTACGGGCTGCGCAATTCGACGTTCGTGCCGTTCTTCGGCGTGCCGGCCTGCACACTGACGGCCGTCGGCCGGCTCGCGAAGACGGGCCGCGCGCAGGTCGTGCCGTTCATCGGCGAGGTGCTGCCGAACTACAAGGGCTACCGTCTGAAGGTATTCAAGCCGTGGGATCACTACCCGACCGGCGACGACGATCTCGACGCGCGGCGAATGAACGAATTCCTCGAGGAACAGATTCCGCTGATGCCCGAGCAGTATTACTGGGTGCACAAGCGCTTCAAGACGCGGCCGCCCGGCGAGCCGAGCCTCTACTGAGCAGCATCGGCCTGCGGGCGCACGGTCATGCGCGCGTCCGCACTCTGGTTACCTTCGGGACGCCTTTCGCGCGTGCCTGCCACAGATCGTAGGCGGATTGCCGCGCGAGCCACAGATCCGCACGGCCGCCATTCTCCTCGCCGAGCCATGCCTCGAGGCGCAGCGCCATTTCCGGCGAGATTCCTGCATGGCCGTGCAGGATGCGCGACAGCGCCGCGCGCGTGACGCCAAGTTGCGCGGCAGCCTCCGTGACAGTCAGGCCCAGCGCCGGTAGCACGTCCTCGCGCAGCACTTCGCCCGGATGCGGTGGATTGAAGATGCGAGTCATGGCTTGAATCACCTCGATGGTAGTCCTGGTAATCGACCAGGACGGCATCGGCTCCGTCGAAGCTGAACGTCAAACGCCAGTTGCTGCTCACGCTCGCCGCGTAATGGCCGTCCAGCCCTCGGGCCAGGCCGTGAAAGCGCCAGCCCGGCACGTTCATGTCGAGCGGCCGGCTCGCAGCGTCGAGACGTGCGAGCTGGCGCCGTAACCTCGGGGCATGGCCGGGCCGGATGCCCGCCTTGTTCCCGCTCGTAAAAAAACGCTTCCAGCCCCTTGTGCTGCCACGACTTGATCATGGATCTCCCACATTCGAGTCGCGATGCCGACAGCATGGCCCATGCGTATAGCCACACTATACGAATCGCTCGATTGCGCTCTCAATTCGACCTGTACGAAAGTGCGCGTCCCGCCCGTCCGCTGTTTTCGCCGAGCCTTGCGCCCGCCGCGACAGGTTCGCCACACCGCATCAATTTGCCCACCCGCCTCGCATGCGACCAGTCGACCGATCGGCAGATACCGCGCCCTGCCCGCCTTCGTCCGCGGTACAAACCGGTCGCCCACGCAGGACGCCCCTGTCGGCTGCATGTATCATTTGCGGTTGAGATCAGCACGACGAACGAGGCCGCCCCGGCGCGGCCACCGGCCGGCCGTGCCGACCGCCTTGTTCGCCATGGAATTCCGGACCCAGTGAAACTCTCGTTCACCAAGATGCACGGCGCGGGTAACGACTTCGTCGTGCTCGACGGCTATTCGCGCGCGCTGCCGCCGCTCACCGATGCGCAGGTGCGCGCGCTCGCCAACCGCCACTTCGGCATCGGCGCCGATCAGTTGCTGCTGGTCGAGAAACCGACCGTCGACGGCGCGGATTTCAAGTACCGGATCTTCAATTGCGACGGCGGCGAGGTCGAGCACTGCGGCAACGGCGCGCGCTGTTTCGTGAAGTTCGTCAGCGACCGCGGCCTGACCGACAAGCGCAGCGTGCGCGTGCAGGTCATGAAGGGCCTGATCACGCTGACGATGCAGGACAACGGCGAAGTCGTCGTCGACATGGGTGCGCCCGTGTTCGCGCCGGCGCAGGTGCCGTTCGATGCATCGGGCCTCGACGGCCGGACCGACGGCAACGACACGCTGTGGCCGCTCGACGTCGGCGGCGCGACGCGCTGGATCTCGACGGTGTCGATGGGCAACCCGCACGCGGTGCAGGTCGTCGACGACGCCGAAGCGTATCCCGTGCTGGAAGAAGGCCCGCTGATCGAGCGCCATGCGCGCTTCCCGCAGCGCGTGAACGCCGGTTTCATGCAGATCGTGTCGCGCCGCGAAGTGAAGCTGCGCGTGTATGAACGCGGCGCGGGCGAGACGCTCGCGTGCGGCACCGGCGCGTGCGCGGCGGTCGCGGCCGGCATCCGGCGCGGCCTGCTCGATTCGCCCGTGACCGTGCACACGCACGGCGGCACGCTGACGATCGGTTGGGACGGCGCGCGCGACGAAGCCGCCGCGCTGACGATGGCCGGCCCTGCCGCGACCGTGTTCGAAGGCGAGATCGACCTGATCGCCTGACCCTGCAACGTCCTTGATAACTGAACGCTCCAGCCACATGAACGATCGCGAAGTCGCCGACTACCTGCTCGCCAATCCCGAATTCTTCGCGCAGCACGCCGAGCTGCTCGCGACGATCCGTCTCGCGAACCCGCACGGCAAGGCCGCGATCTCGCTGCAGGAGCGGCAGATGGAGATGCTGCGCGACAAGAACAAGCACCTCGAACGCCGGCTCGCCGAGCTCGTGCGCTACGGGCACGAGAACGACAGCCTGTCCGCGAAGTTCAGCCGCTGGACCGCGCGCGTGATCGCGGAGCGCGATCCGTACGCGCTGCCGCGCACGATCGCCGACGGCATCGCCGACGTGTTCGACGTGCCGCAAACGGCGCTGCGCGTGTGGGATGTGGCCGACACCTACGCGCAAGCCGACTTCGCACGCCAGGTCGGCGAGGAAGTGCGCCTGTTCACGAACGGCCTGTCGACGCCGTACTGCGGCGCGAACACGGGCTTCGAGGCCGCCCAGTGGCTCGCGCCCGCGCTCGCCGCCCCGGCCGCGAGCGCGGCGGAAGGCGCCGAGGCCGCGCCGGCCGGCGACGGCTCGGCCGCGTCGGTCGCGCTGCTCGCGCTGCGCCCGCCGCTCGCCGGCAACGACGCGCCCGCGTTCGGCCTGCTGGTGCTCGGTTCGCCCGATCCGCGCCGCTTCCACGACGGGATGGCCACCGACTTCCTCGCGCAGATCGCGACGCTCGCGAGCGCCGCGCTCACGCGCCTGCTGCCGCACTGATTCGCCGCACGCGATGACCGACGATCCGATCGCCGCCTACCTGTCGAACCTGCAGCACGTCAGGCAGTTGTCGGAACACACGCTGCGCGGGTACGCGCACGAACTCGACGAACTGAAGAAGCTCGCGGCCGGCCGGCCGCTCGAAGCATTGACTGCCGCCGACATGCGCGGCGCGGTCGTGCGCGCGCACGCGGCCGGGCTGTCCGCGCGCTCGATCTCGCACCGGCTTTCCGCATGGCGTGCGTTCTATCGCTGGTTCGCGCAGCGCATCGAGATGCCCGCGAATCCCGTGGCCGGGGTACGCGCGCCCAAACGCGAGAAATCGCTGCCCAAAGCGCTGTCGGTCGACGATGCGGTCGCACTCATGGATACGCCGCTGCCCGAAACGACCGAAGGCATCCGCGACCACGCGATCCTCGAGCTGTTCTATTCGTCGGGGCTGCGCCTCGCCGAACTGGTCGGGCTCGACGTCGGGTACGCGCAGGCCGACGGCTACCGCTCGGCCGGCTGGCTCGATCTCGCCGAAGCCGAAGTCACCGTGCGCGGCAAGGGCAACAAGGAGCGCAAGGTGCCGGTCGGCCGCAAGGCGATCGACGCGCTGAACGCGTGGCTCGCGGTGCGCGGCGAATTCGTGAAGCACGATCCGCATCCACTGTTCCTGTCGGTGCGTGGCAACCGGATGTCGCCGGGCGTCGTGCGCGAACGCGTGAAGCGCGCGGCGCTCGCCGCCGGCATCCCCGCCAACGTCCACCCGCACGTGCTGCGCCACTCGTTCGCGACGCACGTGCTGCAGTCGAGCGGCGACCTGCGTGCGGTGCAGGAACTGCTGGGCCACGCGAGCGTCGCCGCGACGCAGGTCTATACGTCGCTCGACTTCCAGCATCTCGCGAAGATTTACGACAGCGCGCATCCGCGCGCGAAGAAGCGCGACTGACGCGCGTCCCGTGTTACCCGCCGCGCGCGGCGGCCGGCATCGGCCGGCGTCGCGCCCGGCCCATTTCGATCTCATCATGCAAACCGTCACCCTCAAGCCGTCCAAGGAAAAATCGCTGCTGCGCCGCCATCCGTGGATCTACGCCAATGCGATTGACCGCGTCGACGGCAAGCCCGCGCCCGGCGCGACCGTGCTCGTGCGCGCGCACGACGGCCGCTTTCTCGCGCGCGGTGCGTACAGCCCGCAGTCGCAGATCCGCGTGCGGGTGTGGAGCTTCGACGAGAGCGAGCCGATCGATCACGCGTTCTTCAAGCGCCGCGTGCAGCGCGCGGTTGCGCACCGCACGACGATGGTGTCGGGCACGGGCGCGGTGCGGCTCGTGTTCGGCGAGGCCGACGGGCTGCCGGGGCTGATCGTCGACTACTACATCGCGGACACGGCCGAGCCGGGCGCCGCGCCGCGCGGCCAGCTCGTGTGTCAGTTCATGGCGGCCGGCGTCGAAGCGTGGAAGGACGCGATCGTCGCGGCGCTCGTCGGCGCGACCGGCTGCCCGAACGTGTACGAGCGCTCGGACGTGTCGATCCGCGACAAGGAAGGGCTCGAGCAGACGACTGGCGTGCTGGCCGGCGACGCGCCGCCCGCGACGCTGATCGCGAACGAAAACGGCGTGCGCTATCACGTCGACGTGCCGAACGGCCACAAGACGGGCTTCTACGTCGACCAGCGCGACAACCGCGCGCTCGTCGCGCAGTACGCGGCCGGCCGCGACGTGCTGAACTGCTTCTGCTACACCGGCGGCTTCTCACTCGCGGCGCTCAAGGGCGGCGCGAAACGCGTCGTGTCGATCGACTCGTCGGGCGACGCGCTCGCGCTCGCGCAGCAGAACGTCGTGGCCAACGGCTTCGACGCCGAACGCGCGACCTGGCTCGACGCCGATGCGTTCAAGACGCTGCGCCGCCTCGTCGACGAAGGCGAGCGTTTCGACCTGGTCGTGCTCGATCCGCCGAAGTTCGCGCCGACCCGCGACAGCGTCGATCGCGCGGCGCGCGCGTACAAGGACATCAACCTGAGCGGCTTCAGGCTGCTGCGCCCGGGCGGCCTGCTGTTCACGTACTCGTGCTCGGGCGCGATCGACATGGACCTGTTCCAGAAGATCGTCGCGGGCGCGGCCGCCGACGCGAAGGTCGACGCGCGCATCCTGAAGCGGCTCGGCGCGGGCGTCGACCATCCGTTGCTCGCCGCGTTCCCGGAGGGCGAATATCTGAAGGGCCTGCTGTTGCAAATCGTCTGATCGCCCCGATCTAGCGCGGACAACCGCGCCCACCCGCCGTTGGCGGCACAGTGCTTTCGCCTGTCGTCCGGACGACGGGCGGGGGCTTGACAGGTATGTTTCAATGGATGGTTGTGCGCCCCGGCTCGCAGCGCGAGGGCGCGACGCACATCCTGGTTTTGACCCCGATTCACGAACCACAGGCGACCGACATGGCCACTCCCGTCACCATCCTTACCGGCTTCCTCGGCAGCGGCAAGACGACGCTGCTCAAGCGCATCCTGAACGAACAGCACGGCATGAAGATCGCCGTGATCGAGAACGAGTTCGGCGAAGAGAACATCGACAACGAAATCCTCGTGCAGGATTCGAACGAGCAGATCATCCAGATGAGCAACGGCTGCATCTGCTGCACGATCCGCGGCGACCTTGCCCGCGCGCTCGGCGATCTGGCCGCGAAAAAGCGCGAAGGCAAGCTCGACTTCGACCGCATCGTGATCGAGACGACCGGCCTCGCGAACCCGGGCCCCGTCGCGCAGACGTTCTTCATCGACAGCGAAATCGCCGACGATTTCCTGCTCGATGCCGTCATCACGCTGGTCGACGCGAAGCACGCGAACGCGCAGCTCGACGAACACGAAGTGGTGCAGCGCCAGGTCGGTTTCGCCGACCGCCTGTTCATCACGAAGTCGGACCTGGTCGACGACCAGACCGTCGCCGGCCTCAAGCACCGCCTGATGCACATGAACCCGAAGGCCGCGATCAAGATCGTCAATTTCGGCGAAGCGGACATCAAGGAAATCTTCGACCTGCGCGGCTTCAACCTGAACGCGAAGCTCGAGATCGATCCCGATTTCCTCGCCGAGGACGATCACGCGCACGCCCACCACGATCACGACCATGATCACGATCACGCCGGTTGCGACCACGATCACGGCCAATGCGCGCACGATCACGGCCATGGCCATGGCCATGGCCATGGCCACCACGATCACCACCACGCGCACCATGACGACAAGATCAAGTCGTTCGTGTACCGCAACGACCGCCCGTTCGACCCGAACAAGCTGGAAGACTTCCTCGGCGGCATCCTGCAGATCTACGGCGAGCGGATGCTGCGCTACAAGGGCGTGCTGTACATGAAGGGCGTCGACCGCAAGGTCGTGTTCCAGGGCGTGCACCAGATGATGGGCAGCGATCTCGCGGCCAAGTGGCTGCCGGCCGAGAAGAAGACCAACAAGATGGTGTTCATCGGCGTCGACCTGCCGCAGGACCTGATTACCGACGGCCTCGACGCCTGCCTCGCCTGACCCGCGCGGGCGCCTGCCGCCCCCGCTGCCCGGCCGCCTTCGCAGGCGGCCGCGGCAGTCGCGCGGCGCCTTTTCCGGGCAGGGTTTCGTCGTCATCGCTTTTTCGCGATTTGCGCGTTATATTTTCTAGATATTGGCGTGGCCGACGGGGATCGACCCGATACGGCGCCCGCTTGCGATTCAGTTACAATACGTGCCCGCTGGAGTACGGCAACAAACAGGCCCGGTTCTTGCTGAACCAGTTATCCGGGCATCGCAACCGCGCCGGATCGCCCATCCGCCTCCCGGCCGCGGCCGATGCGATCTGCCGCGCAGCACACCGGTTCGCAGCGCGCGCAAATCAGCGCCAGGCCTATCCTGGTATTTGAGAACCGGTTTCCAGAGGCTTTCGGCCCCGCGGCGGCAAATCGCAAATGATTGCAAGCGCGGTTGCGGGTAATCCCAAAGTGCAGGCACTATCTCTTGATTTGCCGCACATTGAAGAAGCAAGCAGATGACGAAGAAACTCTTGACCGAAGCCGAAATCCTGAAGATGAGCGACAAGGATTACATGAATGAGGATCAGCTCGCCTTCTTCAAAAATCGGCTCGAACAGTTGCAGGCGGACATCCTCAAGAATGCAGGCCAGACGACCGAGAACCTGCGCGAGACGGTGATCGTCCCCGATCCCGCCGACCGCGCGACGATCGAGGAGGAGCACGCGCTCGAGCTGCGTACGCGCGATCGCGAACGCAAGCTCCTCAAGAAGGTTCAGCAGTCGCTCGCCCGCATCGATTCCGGCGATTACGGCTGGTGTGAGGAAACCGGCGAGCCGATCGGCATTCCGCGCCTGCTCGCGCGTCCGACCGCCACGCTGTCGCTCGAGGCGCAGGAGCGCCGCGAGTTGCGCCAGAAGCTGTTCGGCGACTGATCGAGCGGCATTCCGCTCAGACACGCTGCTTCCCGGAAGCGCGCGGCCTGCCGCGCGCTTTTTGTTTTTCCGGCGCCGGCTCCCGGCCGCCGGCCGATTTGCCTCCCCCTCTTGATATCCCGGCGCCCGCCCTAAAATGAAACGAATGTGCGCCGGGCCGCTTCCCGGCGCACCGCGGATTCACGCGGCGGCCCCTCGCGCCGCCCGACTCTTCCCCGTTTTTCTCAAGGAACGCAGATGGAGCAATTTCACGGCACGACCATCGTTTCGGTCCGGCGCGGCGACAAGGTCGCGCTCGGCGGCGACGGCCAGGTAACCCTCGGCAACATCGTCATGAAGGGTGGCGCGCGGAAAGTGCGGCGGATCTACAACA
This sequence comes from Burkholderia sp. MSMB1078WGS, assembly GCF_001528895.1. NCBI lineage: Bacteria > Pseudomonadati > Pseudomonadota > Betaproteobacteria > Burkholderiales > Burkholderiaceae > Burkholderia > Burkholderia sp. MSMB1078WGS. The sequence continues at coordinate 99,566 of NZ_LPDI01000032.1, forward strand.
ACCAGGTTCTGGTCGGATTCGCGGGCGGCACCGCCGATGCGTTCTCGCTGCTCGACCGCTTCGAGGCGAAGCTCGAGAAGCACCAGGGCAATCTCACCCGCGCGGCCGTCGAGCTCGCGAAGGACTGGCGCACCGACCGGATGCTGCGCCGCCTCGAGGCGATGCTGATCACGGCCGATGCGACCACCACGCTCGTGATCACCGGCAACGGCGACGTGCTCGACCCGGAAGGCGGGATTTGCGCGATCGGCTCGGGCGGCGCGTACGCGCAGGCGGCGGCCCGCGCGCTCGCCGAGAACACCGAGCTGTCGCCGCGCGAGATCGTCGAGAAATCGCTCGAGATCGCCGGCGACATGTGCATCTACACGAACCACAACCGCATCATCGAAACGATCGAGTAAGGACCGCACCATGAGCACCATGACCCCTGCCGAGATCGTCTCGGAACTCGACAAGCACATCATCGGCCAGGCGAAGGCGAAGAAGGCCGTCGCCGTCGCGCTGCGCAACCGCTGGCGCCGCCAGCAGGTCGCCGACCCGCTGCGCCAGGAAATCACCCCGAAGAACATCCTGATGATCGGGCCGACGGGCGTCGGCAAGACCGAAATCGCGCGCCGCCTCGCGAAGCTCGCCGATGCGCCGTTCATCAAGATCGAAGCGACCAAGTTCACCGAAGTCGGCTACGTCGGCCGCGACGTCGACAGCATCGTGCGCGACCTGATCGAGATCTCGGTCAAGCAGACGCGCGAATCCGAAATGCGCAAGGTGCGCAGCAAGGCGACCGACCAGGCCGAAGACCGCATCCTCGACATCCTGCTGCCGCAACCGCGCGCGGTGGGCTTCGGCGGCAATGCCGAGCACGCGAACGACGACAACAACGCGACGCGCCAGACCTTCCGCAAGCGCCTGCGCGAAGGCCAGCTCGACGACAAGGAAGTCGAGCTCGACCTCGAACAACCGACCGTCGGCATGGACATCATGGCGCCGCCGGGGATGGAAGAGATGACCGAGCAGATCCGCTCGATGTTCTCGAACCTCGGCAGCGGCAAGAAGCAGCGCCGCAAGGTGAAGATCAAGGAAGCGCTGAAGCTGCTGACCGACGAGGAAGCGGCGAAGATGCTGAACGAAGAGGAAGTGAAGACGAAGGCCGTGCAGAACGTCGAGCAGAACGGCATCGTGTTCCTCGACGAGATCGACAAGATCACGTCGCGCAACAACGAAGGCAGCGGCGGCGAAGTGTCGCGCCAGGGCGTGCAGCGCGATCTGCTGCCGCTCGTCGAGGGCACGACGGTCAACACGAAGTACGGGATGGTGAAGACCGATCACATCCTGTTCATCGCGAGCGGCGCATTCCACCTCGCGAAGCCGAGCGACCTGATTCCCGAACTGCAGGGGCGCTTCCCGATCCGCGTCGAGCTCGATTCGCTGTCGGTCGAAGACTTCGAGGCGATCCTCGATGCGACCGACGCGAGCCTCGTCAAGCAGTACCAGGCGCTGCTCGCCACCGAGGACGTGCAGCTCGAATTCGCCGACGACGGTATCCGGCGCCTCGCCGAGATCGCGTTCGCGGTCAACGAGAAAACCGAGAACATCGGCGCGCGCCGGCTGTACACGGTGATCGAGAAGCTGCTCGAGGAAGTGTCGTTCTCGGCCGGCAACCACGCCGGCGAGCGCGTGACGATCGACGCGCAGTACGTCGACCGCGCGCTCGGCGAAGTGTCGCAGGACGAAGACCTGTCGCGCTACGTGCTGTAACGCGCGCGGCGGTGAAAGCGAAACGGGCGGCCCGCGGGCCGCCCGTTTTCGTTGGCGCGCCGGTTCGATGGGGCGACGGGCAACCGTGCGGCGGCAGCCGCGCACGGCCTGCCCGCATCGGGCAGCGCGCCCGCCGCGCCGCTTACTGCCGAACCGGCTTCTTCGCGAGCTTGCGCTGCAGCGTGCGGCGGTGCATGTTCAGCGCCCGCGCGGTCGCCGAAATGTTGTTGTTGTTCTCGGCCAGCACGCGCTGGATGTGCTCCCATTCGAGCCGGTCGACCGACAGCACGACCGGATTCTCGAGCGCCTCGTCGGCCTGCACTTCGGTCGCGTTGGTCTGCAGCGCGGCCAGGATCGACTCGACGTTCGCCGGCTTCGCGAGGTAGTTGTCGGCACCCTCCTTCACGGCCTGCACGGCGGTCGCGATGCTCGCGTAGCCGGTCAGCACCAGGATCCGCGCATCGGGCTGCAGATCGCACAACGGCGCGATCAGGCTCAGCCCCGAATCCTCGCCGAGATGCAGGTCGACGGTGATGAACTGGAACTTGCCGCCCGCGGCGAGCCGAAGCGCCGCCTCCTTGTCGTGCGCCTGCTGGACCGCGTAACCGCGGCGCTCGAGGCCGCGCGCGAGCGTGCCCGCGAACACCTCGTTGTCGTCGATCACCAGGAAATTGTTCTCGCTCATGGGGTTTCTCCGTCTACGTGTTGGTTGAAGCAGCCGGCATCGCGACACGCGCGACCGGCAGGCGCAGCACGGCCCGCGTGCCGCGCCCGGCCGCGGCGCCGGCCGGTCGGCCGTCCGGCGTGCCGGCTGGCCGTTCGGCCGCACGGGCACCCGTGCGTTGTCCCGATGCGGCCGCCGCGTGGCCGTTCGCCGCACCTGCGGCCCGCCCGTTGCCGCCGGCCGCACGCGGCGCGACATCGGACAGTTCGATCTCGCCGCCCAGCCGCGCGGCCGCACTGAACGCGAGATACAGGCCGACGCCGTGCCCGCCCTGCGTGCTGTCGACCGGCATCGCGCCGAGCGATTCGCGCAGCGCGGCCGGAATGCCGGGCCCGTCGTCGCATACCTCGAATTCGATTTCGTCGGTCGCACGGTCGTGCGCGACCTTTGCGGCGAGTGTCACGCGCTGCGGGCTCGCGCGCGCGGCGTTGTCGAGCAGGATCGTCAGGATCTGGCCAGCCGCGACCGTATCGTCGAGCGCGACGCCCGACGGGCGCGCGCCGAGCAGTTCGAACTGCACGTGCGGATGCCGCAGGCGCCAGTGCTCGACGAACGTGTCGAGCCAGTCGTCCACCGGCTGGCGGCTCGCCGGCGCACTCGCGCGGCTGCGCAAGCGCGCGAGCGCCGACGTGCAGAGCGTCATCTGTTCCTCGAGCACCTTCAGGTCGGCCTCGTAGCGCGCCAGCCCCGGATCGGCGCGCGCCGCGTCGCGCAATTCCTCGGCGAGCATCGCGATCGTCGACAGCGGCGTGCCCATTTCGTGCGCGACGGTGGCGGCCTGCACGCCGAGCGCGACGGCCCGCTCGTCGCGCAGCAGGTGCTGCTGCGCCTCGCCGAGCGCCGCGTCGCGCTGGCGCAGCGCATTCGACATGCGCGCGACGAACCACGCGATCAGCCCGACGCTGACCATGAAGTTCGCCCACATGCCGGTCCGGTAGTAATCGAACAGGTTCGCCGGGTTGTCCATGTTGAGCGGCACCGAATCGAAGCCGAGCGCCGCGTAGCACGCGACCGCGAACGCCGCGAGCCAGATCATCAGGTGCCACGGCAGCACGGCTGCCGCGATCGCGAGCGACGGCAGGTACAGCGACACGAACGGGTTGGTCGTGCCGCCCGACAGGAACAGCAGCGCGGACAGCGCGCCGAGGTCGACCCACAGCTGGCCGAGCAGCTCGAAATTGGTCTCGGGCCGCGCGCGCAGCACGCGCACCCAGGTCAGCGCGTTGAAAACGATTTCGAGCGCGATGACCATCAGCATCGCCGGCAACGGCAAATGCACGCCGAAATAGGTCTGCACGACGCCGATCGTCACGAGCTGGCCGATGATCGCGAGATTGCGCAGCCAGAACAGGTGACTGAGGTTGACGCGCCCGGTGGTGGTGATTCGTTGCATCCGGGCAGTTTACCCGTTTAGCGCCCGGCGCCTCCAGCGGGGCCGGATCCGCGCGTGCGAACGGGCGAGCCGCGTCAACCGGCCGCGCCGGCCATGCGCTGCGCGATTTCGTCGGCCAGGCACTCGGGGCATCGGCACCGCGCACCGGCCGCGGGCGGCGTGCCGTCGGGCAGCAGCGGCATCGACGCGCACCAGCAGTCGAACGGCTGCGTGTGCGCGCCGCAGTCGAAGCCGCGCCCGCAGTGCGGGCAGCGCGCACGGCGCGGGACGGAACGGGCGTCGGCGGCGGAATCGGTCATGGCGCAATCGCGAAAGCGGGCGGGACATCGCCCCACGCGACAAGCATAGCGCGGCGGCTGAATTTTGCACGCCGGCCGCCCGGCCGCGGTCGGCCGCCAACGCACGCGCGCCCGCCCGCCGGTGCCACCCGCGCGACGGCGCCCCGAATCGTGCCGCGCCATAGCCGGCGGGCCGCCGCGTGCGATGCCGCGCCGCGCCGCCGGCGTTCCGGCCGGCCCAAAAACCCGATGCTGCGCTGCGCCACTCCTGTACAATTCGCCCTGTTTCAACCGTTCCCAGCCAGAGCCGCCGCCATGTCCGAGCCCATCGACCTCTCGCAGATCGCCCCCACGCTGAAAGCAGAAATCCTCGCGGAGGCGCTGCCGTACATCCGTCGCTACCACGGCAAGACCGTGGTCATCAAATACGGCGGCAACGCGATGACGGAAGAGCGGCTCAAGCAGGGCTTCGCGCGCGACGTGATCCTGCTGAAGCTGGTCGGCATCAACCCGGTGATCGTCCACGGCGGCGGTCCGCAGATCGATCACGCGCTGAAGAAGATCGGCAAGGCCGGCACCTTCATCCAGGGCATGCGCGTGACCGACGAAGAGACGATGGAAGTCGTCGAATGGGTGCTCGGCGGCGAAGTGCAGCAGGACATCGTGATGCTGATCAACCACTTCGGCGGCCACGCGGTGGGGCTGACGGGCAAGGACGGCGGCCTGATCCACGCGCGCAAGCTGCTGATGCCGGACCGCGACAACCCGGGCCAGTACATCGACATCGGCCAGGTCGGCGAAGTCGAGGCGATCAACCCGGCCGTCGTGAAGGCGCTGCAGGACGATGCGTTCATCCCGGTGATCTCGCCGATCGGCCTCGGTCAGGACGGCCTCTCGTACAACATCAACGCAGACCTCGTCGCCGGCAAGCTCGCGACCGTGCTGAACGCCGAGAAGCTGCTGATGATGACCAACATCCCGGGCGTGATGGACAAGGACGGCAACCTGCTGACCGATCTGTCCGCACGCGAGATCGACGCCCTGTTCGAGGACGGCACGATTTCGGGCGGCATGCTGCCGAAGATCTCGTCGGCGCTCGACGCCGCGAAGAGCGGCGTGAAGTCGGTGCACATCGTCGACGGCCGGATCGAGCATTCGGTGCTGCTGGAGATCCTGACCGAGCAGCCGTTCGGCACGATGATCCGCTCGCATTGAGCGCGCGCCGCCCGCCTGCCGGCCCCGCTCTGCCGGCCCCGCTGCGGCGCCGGCGCATCTCTCGCAGCCGGCCGCGCGCCGGCGCACCCGTCTGGCTGTTCGATCTCGACAACACGCTGCACCATGCGTCGCACGCGATCTTTCCCGAGATCAACCGTGCGATGACGCAATACATCGTCGACGCGCTGCAGGTCGGGCGCGCCGAAGCCGACCGCCTGCGCAACGGCTACACCGAGCGCTACGGCGCCGCGCTGCTCGGCCTGACCCGCCATCACCCGATCGACCCGCACGACTTCCTGCGCGTGGTCCACACGTTTTCCGACCTGCCCGCGATGGTGCGCGCCGAGCGCGGCCTCGCGCGCATCGTCGCCGCGCTGCCGGGTCGCAAGCTGGTGCTGACCAACGCGCCGGAGAACTACGCGCGCGCGGTGCTGCGCGAGCTGCGCATCGAGCGGCTGTTCGAGCGCGTGATCGCGATCGAGCACATGCGCGACCGACGTGCGTGGCGCGCGAAACCCGACCATGCGATGCTGCGCCGGATACTGCGCGCCGCGCATGCGCGCGCGGCCGACGCGATCCTGGTCGAAGATACCCGCAGCCATCTGAAGCACTACAAGCGTCTCGGCATCGGCACGGTATGGATCACGGGGCACCTGCCCGGCCATCTGCCGGCAACCGGACGCCCTCATTATGTCGACCAGCGCATTCGTTCGTTAAAATCGCTGCGACTGGGCACACGATCGGGGCGACAAAAATGCAGCCGACTTACCCGCAGGACCAAGCCGTAACGGAAAGCCACGCCACACCGTCCCGCCCGCGCCCGAAGCCGGGCGAGCGCCGCGTCATGATCCTGCAGACGCTCGCGACCATGCTCGAGGCCCCGAAACCCGAGAAAATCACGACGGCCGCGCTCGCGGCCCGGCTCGACGTGTCGGAAGCCGCGCTGTACCGGCATTTCGCGAGCAAGGCGAAGATGTACGAAGGGCTGATCGAGTTCATCGAGCAGGCACTGTTCGGGCTCGTCAACCAGATCGTCGCGAAGGAGCCGAACGGCGTGTTGCAGGCGCGCACGATCGCGCTGACGATGCTCAATTTCGCCACAAAGAACCCCGGGATGACGCGCGTGCTGACCGGCGAGGCGCTGGTCGGCGAGGACGAGCGCCTGACCGAACGCGTGAACCAGTTGCTCGACCGGATCGAGGCGACGGTCAAGCAATGCCTGCGGGTCGCGCGCACGGAAGCGGGCGCGCCCGACGGCGCGGCGCCGTTCGTGCTGCCGGCCGATTACGATCCGGCCGCGCGCGCGAGCCTGCTCGTCAGCTACGTGATCGGCCGGTGGCATCGCTTCGCGAAGGGCGGATTTCAGAAACCGCCGAGCGAACAGGCCGATGCGCATTTGCGGCTGATCCTCCAGTGACCGCCATCTGACGCGCACACACCGGCGCCGCTCGCGATCCGCCGCTGCTCCGGCCACATCGCAATTCGAACTTGTCCAATTTCGCGCTTCTCCCAATCACGCCAATTTCCACTGGCTCGGAATACAAACGGGAGTGAACGGCGTGAATCGCGGGTTTTCGGCGTTGCGTCGCCACCACGTCCCCGGCCGGACGGCGGCAACGGACAGGTCGGTGGCGCGCACGGGCGGCACGAATCCGTTCATGGCCGAATCGGTCTGCCGACGCTCCGATATGCCGACCAGTGCCGGCGCGTCGCGACGATCGCCCGACAGGACCGCCAAACGCATCATCCTTCACGCAGCCAGCGAACGAGCATCCCTGCCGACGCATAGCCGCGCAACGTCGCCGCATACCCGTCGAACCGATACGCGACTTCGCTGACGCGATTGTTGTAGTAATCGCTCTCCGCGATCAGCACGTCGAGCAACGAGCGCCGCCCGAGTTGATGCCATTGATCGAAAAACGCGCTGCGCACGCGATCCGACTCCGCCGTCAGATCGTGATACTGGTCTGCGCGCGCTTCGAATGCACGCGCGTCCTGATCGGCGCTGCGGACCTGATACTCGAGATCCAGCCGAGTCTGTTCAACGTCGTGCCATCCTGCCAACGCCCGGTATGCGGCTGCGTCGGCCTCCGCCGTCGCCGCACCGCCGGTGAACGCGTTCCAGCGCAGCGTGAGCATCGTTTGCCATGGCATCCGGCGTCCCAGCGCGTCGCGCCCGGTACTCGTACTGACGACCCAGTCGAGTTGCGGGCGGGACGATGCCCGCACGGCGTCTCGGTTCAGGTCGGCGGCGGCGGCTTCCGCGCGTGCCTGCTGAATGCGCGGACTCTCGTCGAGCGCCGACATCAGCCGCTCGAGCCTGCCGGGTTGCAACGGCCAGCTCGCGGCCGCCGGAATCGGTACCGGCCGTTCGCCCACCAGCTTGCGCAGGTTCAATTGGGCATCGCGATATCTGGCGAGTGCGGTGTCGCGGCTCGCCTGTGCCTGCAGCAGTCGGGCCTTCGCCTGCGTCAGTTCGCTGCCGCGGCCACGATCGACTGCGACTATTTCGTCGAGCATGTTCACGAGCTGCGTCATGCGGTCGACGAACTGCTGGCTCAGCATCGCGATATTGCGTTGCTTCGCGAGTTCCACGAGCGTGCTCGACACCTGATAGGCGGAATCCTCCATCTGCAGGACGTAGCGCTCCTGATTCGCACTGGCACGCTCGCGGCGGCTACCGATCAGCTTGTCGGTGCGCCCCCAGTCGAACAGCGTCGTCGTGAGATCGGCATTGACCGAGTTGCCCGGATCGTAGCCGATGCCCGCATTCGAGCCGAACTGCGCCGAACGCGTTCGCCCGCTCAATTGCAATTGCGGCCAGCGCGCACCCTTCGCCTGGTCGACGTCCGATTGCGCAGCCTGATATTCCGCGTAAAGCCGCCGCACCTGCGGGCTCGTGTCGATAGCCGCCTCGGCGGCCGCGTACAGGAGCCGCCTCACATCGGCCTCGGTCGCGAACGATCGCTCGGACAATACGCTCCGGTCGCCGGATTCGCCCGGTAGCGCGGGGGCCGGTTGCGTCGGCTCCGCCCCGGGATCGACGCGTGCCGACTGAAGAGCGGCCGCGGGCCGCACGATGCCGGTCACGGCAGCGTCGCTCGCGGCTGCGAACACGAAGGCCGGCACGGCTGCAAGGAGTGCGGCCGACAGCGATGCGAACGGATGCGCCAGACGCACCCGGCGCCCGAAATTCCGATGACTCATGCTCAGCGCTCCCGGAAAGCCTCGCGGGCCTTGAAGATCGGTTTCAGCAGATAGTCGAGCACCGTCTTCTCGCCGGTCCGGACATCGACCGTCGCCTGCATCCCCGGCAGGATCGGCAGCCGCTTGCCCGCCACCTCAAGCGCGTTCGCGTCCGTCTCGACCATCAGCCGGTAATACGTTGCATCGGGGCGGCCCGCGGCGGCCCGCTGCTCGTCTTTCACCGCATCCGGCCCGACGCTGACGACGTGCCCCGAAAGCCCGCCGTAGATTGCGAAATCGTATGCGCTGACCTTCACGAGCACCGGCAAGCCTGGATGCAGGAATGCAATGTCGGAAGGCTTGATGCGTGCCTCGATCAGCAGCCTGTCGTCAGCCGGCGCGATCTCCATGATGTGCTCGCCCGGCTGCACGACGGCACCACGCGTGTGGACCCGTATGTTCTTCACGACGCCGCGCATCGGTGCGACGACATCCGTCCGATCGAGCACGTCGGCACGGCCGACGAGCGACTCGCTCGCCTGGGCGAGCTCCGGCTCGAGCCGCGCCAGCTCCGTGCCGGCATCCGACCGGTAGCGATTCCGGCGCTCGACGATCTGCGCGTCGAGCTCCGCGGCCTGCCGCTGCATGCGCAGGATTTCAACCTCCGAGATCAGCCCTTTCGAGGCCAGCGGCGCGGACATTGCCACCTCGCGCGACACGAGCGCCCGGCTTTGCCGCAACGCGGCGATCCCTTCGTCGAGCAAGCGCCGGCGCGCCAGATAGGCCGCCGTTTCCTGCCGGACGAGTTCCGGTTCGCGCGTCACCTCGTCGGGAAACGCGAGCGGCGTACCGTATGCTTCGGCACGCAATCGCGCGAGCGTCGCCTTCAGACCGAGTTCTTTCGACCGCAGCTCACGATAGCTGGAAGCCGCCCGCGTCGGATCGATCTTGGCAAGCAGTTGCCCTTTCTCGACGAGCTCGCCTTCGCGCACGGCAACCTCCTCGACGATTCCGCCTTCCAGGCTCTGTATCACCTGCTCGCGGCTCTGCGATACGACGGTCGCCTCGCCGCGCGTGACCTCCTCGACGCGCGCGAAACCGGCCCATGCGAGTCCCACGCATAACACGGCGGCCACGACATACAGCACGCTTTGCGCGCCGACGGACGACCGCACGAGCAGCGCTTCGCGGATGTCGTCCATGAATGCGGCATCCTGCACGAGCAGCTTCGGTTGCCGCTCGCGCCGTCGGAATATCGATCGAAAGTTCATCGCTCCGCCTCCATCGCCGGAGTGGCCGATGCGTCGTCGGCCGCGCCTCCGGACGCGGACGGTCGCGGCGTGACGGTCATCCGTCCTGCCGGCGCCTGCGCCACCGGCTCCGCGGACGCGCGCTCGGCCGATGACGTCTCGCCCGACAGCGCCGCGAGCACGTGTGCCTTCGGCCCATCCATCACGATCCTGCCCTGATCGACGATCACGATGCGATCGACGAGCGCGAGCAACGGCGCCCGGTGCGTGACGACGACGAGTGCCTGGCCTGCCGTCGCCCGCCGCAGGTGTTCGATGAACAACGCCTCCGTCTGCGTGTCCATTGCGCTCGTCGGCTCGTCCAGCAGCAACACGCGCGGTCGCGCAATCAGGCTGCGCGCGAGCGCGACGAGCTGCCGCTGGCCGCCCGACAGCTCGCTGCCGTTTTCGCCGACCGGAAGATTGATGCCGAGCGGGTGACGCGCCACCAGCGCGTCGAGCCCGGTCAGCCTCAATGCTTCCAGCAGGATGTCGACGGTCGCGTCGGGGCGGCCGATCGTCAGGTTCTCGCGCAGCGTGCCGTGGAACAGACGGCTGTCCTGAGCCACGTAGCCGAACGTTTTCCGCCAGTCGGCCGGTGCGATCTGCTCGCCGTCGAGACCGTCCGCGAGCAGCTTGCCCTCGGTGGGCCGGTACAGGCGCGCGAACAATCGCAGCAGCGTCGATTTGCCGCTACCGATCCGGCCGAGGATCGCGATGCGCTCGCCGGCCTGAATCTCGATCGAAACGCCGGTCAACACCGGGGCGCTCTGCTGCATCGGCGGCGCCGGATAAGCGAACGACGCATTGTCGAGCTTCAGGTGACCGGTCAGCGGCGGGCGCGCGAGATATTCCCGTGCCGGATCGTGGTCGACCGGCATCGCCATCAGCTCGTCGAGCGAATTCAGCGCGGCCTTCGCCTGCTGAAAGCGCAGTGCGAGCCCCATGACCATGCCAAGCGGCGCGGTCGCGCGGCCGGCCAGCATGACCGCACCGATCAAGGCGCCTTGCGTGAGCTCGCCCGCGCCGATCAGGTAGACGCCCGCGATCACGATCACCACGGTCTGCATCTGCTGCAGGAACGCAACGGCGCTCGTCGCCATGCTGGAGAGCTGTCGCGACTTCATCGACGATGCGGCAGCCTTCGCGCTGAAGGTATCCCAGCGATGACGCATCGCGCCTTCCCCGCCGACCGCCTTGAGCGTCTCCAGCCCTTCGATCGATTCGATCAGCACACCTTGCTTGAGCGACGCTTCGCGCAGGTTCTCGCGCATCGCGCGTGCGAGCGGCCATTGCACGGCCACGCCAATGCCGATGATGATCGGGATCATCAACAGCGGAATCCAGCCGAGCGGGCCGGCGACGGCGAAGATCACGCCGACGAACAACAGCACGAAAGGCAGGTCCGACACCGCGGACAGCGTGGCCGACGTCGCGAAATCGCGCACCGACTCGAATTCGCGCAGCCGATGCGCGAACGAGCCGGCCGAGGCCGGCCGCCGCTCCAGCCGGATCGCCAATGCCTGACGAAACAGCAGGCTGCCGAGCACGAGATCGGCCTTCTTGCCGGCCGTGTCGAGCACATGCGCACGCACGTGACGCGAGACGGCTTCGAGCAGCATCGCCAGCGCGACGCCGATCGCCAGCGACCACAGCGTCACGTAGGCCTGATTCGGCACGACGCGGTCGTATACGTTCATCGTGAAGAACACGCTCGCGAGGCCGAGCACGTTGATCAGGAATGCGCCGAGGGCCGCGCTCGCGTAGTAGCTGCGGTAGCGCCACAGCGTGCGCAACAGCCAGTGCCCGGCCGGCTCGGGAAGCGGATCGCCGTCCCGGCCGTCGGTTTTCGCGATCGGCTTGACGAGGAGCGCGTATCCCGAATACGAGCTCGAGATTTCTTCCTCGCGGCACTCGACAGGCTTCGCACCGAGCTCGGGCATCATCACCCGGAAAACGACGCGCGCGCTTCCCGGTTCGGTCCGATCGACACGGCGGCCAAGCAACACGCATGCACCGCCATCCCGTCGCAGCAGCACGATCGGCATGAGCGCGTCGGGCAGCAGCGACAGTTTGCGTTCGACCAGCGTCGCGGTCAGCCCGGCTTGAGTGAGCAACTCGAGTGCAAGCGACGGCGTCAGACACGCGGACATCGCGAGCCCGGCCGTCAACGCATCGCGCGTGCGGCCATGGCCGTAGTAGTCACAGATCCAGGATGCGGCATCCAGCAGACTGTCACGTTCGATCGTTTCGGGCAACACGGTATCGCTGCGCTGCTCGGTATCGCTATCAGTTGTTCGGGAGTTCATGAGGTCGGTCATTAAAGGGGCGGCCGGCAGGATGTCGCCGCGTTCGCATGGACCGGGTTGCCCGGACGATTCGCAACGCGCGATCGCGGCGGCGTTTCGGACCGCGCTCACGATGCGTTGCATCTCGGTGACGGCTATGCAGGCGAGGGAAATTGCATACGCTGTTCGTCACCACACCAGGCAATCGACACGGCGCCAGCGTCTTTATGTCGAAAGATCTCGACTGTACGGAAGGCCTAAGTGACGCGACATATGAAGAGTCCTAAAGTCGGATCAAAACCATTAGGACAAGATCGAAACGTCGAAATGACACAGGGGAGCGTCCACCGTGTCTCCGTGACTGGCGACACCGGTCGAATGCACCGCCAGGAGAAACGGCGGAGGTACGGCGACGAGCAAATCGGACAAGGATGCGCCGACAGGCGCGCATGACGGCGTTTGCGTCATGCGCGCCTGTCGATGCGAAGAGCGCTCAGACGAGCTGAGTCGTCACTGACGACTGCACCATCAACTCGACGTTCAGTGTCGCGTTCTCGTACACCACATAGGCACGGCCATGAATGGCCGCAAGACCCTGATTCGTCCAGTTGCCCACATCCAGGCCGGCCATACCGGAGAGTTCGATGCGATCACCTGCGTTGCCGTGCACCATCATCTGGGTATGGCCGTCGTTACGAAACAAATCCTTCTGACCGAGCGTCAGCACGTCGCTCATCGACAGCTTCAGCGTGTTGTCGCCCGTACCGGTTATATCGATGATCTCGATCGACGAAAGTTTGTCGGTTCCGCCAACGTTCACCAGTTTCGACAGATCCATCACCTGACCCGAGCCTGTAAGCTTCAGTGTGTCGATGCCGGCACCGCCGTGAACGCCCACCTCCGCCCCATCGAAATAACGAACATCGCCGACATTGAAGACATCGTCCCCGTGTCCGCCGGTATAGAAACCCGACAGCAAGACGACGTTCTGAATGTCGTGTACCGGCTCGACGCCAGTCGACAACGCATCGCTTGGACTAAGATCGAATTTGATATTTTCAAATCTGTTGGAAGTTCGAATCCAAGGGCGCTGGTTCCATTGCCACACCATCGCACCGCCTTCCTGTTGCCCCGTGCTTTCCAGCATAGAGTAATACCCGGTCGTGATGCTCATGCTGGAAAACGCCTTGCCGGCTGGCATTCTGAACGAGACATCCGCAATATTGTTGGGCATGGTAGGCACGTATTGAGTCGAAATTACTGACCCTTTGGCATCGTAAAAGATGACAGCCGTTCCGACTTCCACTCGCGTATAGCCATTACTAGACGTCGCTCCGGTTTGATCTCCGAACACCCTCATGCTAATACCGGTCGCCGAAAATCCGTCGAGCGATATGTTTACCCGCCCCATACATCCCAGCGTACTTTCTCCGGATGCGTTCTTACCGATGCTGGCAGCGCTCTGTGCGGCCGGTACGCCGGGAATGCCCGCCACTTCCAGAGTTGCGACGTCTGTAACCAACTTGCGGAAGGCGCCGCTCGGCTGATCGCCCACGTCGAACGATTTTCTCGCCTCCATTTTCGACCAGCGCCAATCCGACGAATTGCCGGCCTGATCGACCACTGCCGCGCATACCTTCATTTCGGCTTTCCAACCCGCACCCAGTGCAACCTTTACACTCGTGGGAACTGCCAGCGTCACGCTGCCGGACTTGATGTCTTGCGCCGTCAATTTGTAATCGATCGTATAGTCGCCCAATATGACCTTGACCGTATCGCCCGCCGCCCCGCCGGTCTTCGCAATTCCAACCTGGACAGTGCCCTTCGCGGCATCCAACATCAAACTCTCGGGCGCTCCCGGCGCTGTCATGTCGAGCGTCACATCATAAGATTTCTGCGTTCCCGCAATACCCTGACTATTCACTACCCGCGTGTCGATCGCCCAGTTTCCGGGATGCGCATTCGGGTCGATCACCACCCACGTACCATCAGACTTCGTCAACGCGTCTTGCCAAGTGCGTCCACCATCGGTCGACACCTGCACTTTCTCGCCCGCTGCCAGCGCCGCCGATACATGGCCGCTCAACAAGCGGCCCGCCGTGCCGTCGTTCGTCAGGCGATCGAAATTGAAACTGCCGCTATCCCGCCCCATGCTGTCCAGCAATGCCTGCGCCTGGGGCGTCGGCGGAGTGGGTGGAATCGGCGGCGCCACGGGCCCGATTACCACGTCGTAGCCCGCCGACGCCGCACTCGTGTTGCCCGCCGGATCCATCGCCGTCACCGTCATCGCATGCGTGCCGTTCGACAGCCCATACGGCAACTGGAACGTCCACGTCCCGTCGATTCCCGTCGTCGTCGTGCCCAGCACCTTCGCGCCGTCGTACACCGTCACCGTCGAGTAGGCTTCCGCGCGCCCCGACAACTGCGGCGCCGTGCCCTGCGTCGCCGCCTCGATCTTCGGCTGCGACGGCGGCGTCGTGTCCACCTGGATTCCGTATGACGTCGACGGCACGCTCATGCCCGCGTCGTTGCTCGCGCGCGCCGTCAGACGGTATTCACCGTCGCGCAGCGATTGAGACATCGCGAAACTCCACGTCCCGTTCGCCGCCACCACCGCCGTGCCGATTTCGCGACCGTCCACCAGCACATGAATGATCGAGCCTGCGGTGCCGCGCCCGCTCACCGACGGGCGCGAATCGTTCGTCAGGCCGCCTTTCGCGATGGCGCCCGTATAGGGCGGCATGTTGTCCATTACTGCATCGATCGTCGGCCGCGACGGCCGCGTCACTGCCTTGGCTGTTGTCATAGCCATTCCCGAATTAAATTAGTTGTATTGATCGCCTGATAGCGAAACTACACATCTAAAGTGGCTGATATCACCACCACACAGTATTCAGACGCGCCCTATCGCCTATTCCGGCACGAAAGCAAATCAAACAAGCTGAGTCGCAACCGACGACTGCACCAGCAGCTCGACGTTCAGCGCCGCGTTCTCGTACACCACGTAGGCCAGACCGTTAACGGCCGCAAGACCCTGATTCGTCCAGTTGCCCGCATCCAGGCCGGCCATACCCGACAGCTCGACGCGGTCACCCACGTTGCCGTTCACCATCATCTGCGTATGGCCGTCGGCACGGAACAGATCTTGATGGCCCAACGTAAGCACGTCGCTCATCGACAGTTTCAGCGTGTTGTTGCCAGTTCCCGTCAGGTCGAACACTTCGATGCCCGTGACCTTGTTCGTGATGCCGTTGTTCAATGCGGTGATGTCCAGGACCTGATTCGCACCGGTCAGCTTCAGCGTATCGATTCCCTTACCGCCGTGAGCGCCGCTGCCGTCCTGGTTGAAATACGACACGTTCGACACGGTAAACACCGTGTCGCGATTGCCGCCGTGATACGCACCCTCGACAAGATTCTGGGCCGTCGCCGGATCCACAAGTTGATCCGGGGTATTTTTAGCGAATTCAAAATTGTCCAGCCATGTCAACACCTGTGCCGCGGATTCGCGCCATGCCTGGTCGAACACGATCGAACTGAACAAAAGCCCATCCGGCATATCGATCTCAATATGCTGGCTTGCGCCATTCTTCGCTACGATATCCGGGGCGGTATAAATCAGGTTTCCATTGCGGTCGTAGAAAGTCAGCACGACTCTTTCTTCAGTTGTAACATCTCCCACGTCGAACGAAAAATGCGACGCGGTCAATCCATCACGAAGATCGAGCCGAACCTTGCCAGCCAAATTCAACGACATGCTTGGCGACGGCATAGACATTCCGCCCCCACTGGTATCACCCGAATAAAGACCTTGTTTCCAACTGGTTTTTGCGATGGTATCGATTCCCGTCAAGTCGAAGTACTGAAGCGAAACCTTTTGTCCACCCGAAATCGATACTGATTGGCGGCTATCGAAATTCTCAGAAAATCCGCTAGCATTGAGGTACGAAGAAACGTTGCCGGCGGTGTCGACGATCGCCGCGGCAACCGGCCCTGTGGAAACGGCGAAGGTCGCGGAGCCCGAAGAGATTTCCGCCGCCGTCAACGCGTGCATGAAGCGCTTGTCGCCGACCTGCACCGAGATCAGCGAACCCGGTTGCACCAGTTCGCCCGCAAACTTCACGGTGACCATCTCGTTCTTCTGGAAAATCGCCGTGGGCGCGGCGACCGATGTCTTCAACGTTACGTCTGCCACGCCGGTCCCACCTACGATGCCGGCTGAGTTGACCACCCGCGTCTGGATCGTCCAGTTGCTCGTATGCGCATTCGGGTCGATCACCACCCACGTACCATCAGACTTCGTCAACGCGTCTTGCCATGTGCGGCCACCGTCGGTCGATACCTGCACTTTCTCACCCGCTGCCAGCGCCGCCGATACGTGACCGCTCAGCAAGCGGCCCGCCGTGCCGTCGTTCGTTACGCGGTCGAAATTGAAGCTGCCGCTGTCTCGCCCCATGCTGTCCAGCAATGCCTGCGCGTGCGGGGCGGGGGGCGCCACGGGCCCGATCACCACGTCGTAGCCCGCCGACGCCGCACTCGTGTTGCCCGCCGGATCCATCGCCGTCACCGTCATCGCATGCGTGCCGTTCGACAGCCCATACGGCAACTGGAACGTCCACGTCCCGTCGATTCCCGTCGTCGTCGTGCCCAGCACCTTCGCGCCGTCGTACACCGTCACCGTCGAGTAGGCCTCGGCGCGCCCCGATAACTGCGGCGCCGTGCCCTGCGTCGCCGCCTCGATCTTCGGCTGTGACGGCGGCGTCGTGTCCACCTGGATTCCGTATGACGTCGACGGCACGCTCATGCCCGCGTCGTTGCTCGCGCGCGCCGTCAGGCGGTATTCACCGTCGCGCAGCGATTGCGACATCGCGAAACTCCACGTCCCGTTCGCCGCCACCACCGCCGTGCCGATTTCGCGACCGTCCACCAGCACATGAATGATCGAGCCCGCGGTGCCGCGCCCGCTCACCGACGGGCGCGAATCGTTCGTCAGGCCGCCTTTCGCGATGGCGCCCGTATAGGGCGGCACGTTGTCCATTACTGCATCGATCGTCGGACGCGACGGCCGCGTCACTGCCTTGGTTGTTGTCATCGCTTTTTATTCCAGAAATCTCGTTGTTTCGTTGAATGTCGGCGCCTGACGACCATCACCCCACTTGCGGTACGATCGTCCGGCTTGGTCCGCCACTTACTCCGGCACGACCTGAATCTCGACGCGTCGGTTCTGCGCACGGCCGTCGGCCGTCGTGTTCGATGCAACCGGATCGGACGATCCCATGCCTTCCGATACGAATTGCGCGGCCTGCAGGCCGCCGGTACGCAGATACGTTGCAACCGACCGCGCACGCGACTCCGACAAACGCCGGTTATGCGCCAGTGAACCGGTTGAATCCGTGTATCCGATAATCGTCACGCGCTGAAAACCAACGCCCTTGTTCGCGTCCAGGAACCGGTCGAGCCGGCGACGCGCGTCAAGCGTCAACTTGGCGCTATCGATCTCGAAGTTGGCATTGCCTTGCAGCAGTACCTGACGTTGCGGGGCGGGCTCGGGGCGAGGCTCGGGCACCGGCAAAGGCTGTTGCGCGGCGGGTTGCTCGACGCGCGGCGGCACCGGCTTGCCGCACACGAAGGTGATTTCGCGAGGATCCGCGAGCGCGGTATTGCCGCGCATGCGATCCACGGCCTCCAGAACCGTCACGTCCTTGCCGGCGCAGAGCTTCTCCGCCACCGCACGGCACGCGTTGCCGCTCGACAGCAGGCCATCGCAGGTCGCCCGATAGGCTGGCTGCGACTGATTCGGCACGTCGATTGCACGAATGCTGTGGGTTGGCCCGGACTGGGTCGCGCATGCGCCAAGCATGACGACGAGCGCACCGGCAAAGCCGGCACGAAAAACGTGTTGAAGTGTTTGCATGATGCTGTTCCCGCTATCTGCGGAAGATTGAAGGAATGGGATGGGATCAACGGCGCTGAGTCACGGCGGATCGCCGCGCGCGGGCTGGCGGAGAAACGTTGCCAACCCGCGGCGATCTGCCGTGAGACCGGGCCCGGAGGCCCGGGCCCGTCTTACCACTGATATGCAGCCCCCACGCCGAAGGTGTTGCCACCGCTGCTGAGGCCAACGCCGGCACGCATCTTGATGTTTTCCGTAATGCGTGCCTCGCCACCGAGCGATACGGCCTGGTATCCCTTGTAGGACGCCCCGCCGATGCCGAACGAGATGTTCTTGCCCGGATCGACGCTCGGAATCATCGCCAGAGCGGTGGCGGCCGCGATACCGGAGTACGCGTTGCGCGACAGATCATTGATCTGGCCTTGCATGCCGCCCATCGCACGGTCGAACTGCCCCTTGCTGACGGCATCGGTCGCCTTCACGCCATCCGCGATGTTGACGATTCGGCGCTCGGCTCCCTCCTTGCCTACCGAAACGGTATTGGCTTCGGTGGCGGCCGAGTCGTGACCGATCGCGACTGCATTGGTTGCACCGGACGCGACGCTTGCGCCCTGACCGACAGCCGTGCCGCCTTCGGCGTTGACCTTGGAGTTCGCACCGAACGTCGAACCGTCGTTGACACCGTTCGCGACCTGCGCACCGGAGCCCGCAGCCGAGTTGCCGTTACCGTCGCCCGGCTTCGCCGCCAGGATCTGGCCGCTCGTCGAGCCACTACCACCGGTGACGTCGATCGCGCCGGTTCCGGACGTACCGCCGCCGCTCGACCCGCTACCGCTGCCCGACTCGCCCAGACCGGCGATACGGCCGCCGAGATCGTCGACCTTCCCGCGCAGCTCGGAGAACTGGCCAAAGTTCACGGCGTCATGCTCTTGCGTGCCCTTGGCCACGTTCGTCAGCACTACCGGGCCCGACGACATGCCGTTGCCAAGCGTCACGCGGCCGTAATTCGGCGTGCCTTCCGGCAGCTTGTCGTACACCACCGCGCCAGCCAGGCTGACGCTGTCGCCGATGCCGTTCTGGATCTTCGTGACGCGATTGTCGATGTTCGTCAGCGCAGCGCCTGCATTGTCGAACTTCTCGCCACCGATCTCGTACGTGGGGGCAATCACCTTGCCCGTGCTCGGATCGATCGTCGCGCCGCCGCCCAGCGCGCTGGTCACGCCGCGCAGTTGGCTCACGTTCACGGCATCCGTCGAATCCTTGCCGGACGCGATGTTATGCAGTGCGACCGGTGCGGACACGCCTGCACCACCCAGCGTGACGGAAGCGTAGTTCGTCGTGCCGTCGGCGTGCTTGTCGTACACCACCGCGGACTGCAGTTGGCCGTTGTCGCCCACGAGGCCCGCCGAGCGAAGTTGCCGCACGTTGACCGCGTCGGTGTCGTCGGCGCCGTCCGCGACGTTCTTCAGCGCGACCGGGGCCGCCGCGTTCTTGCCGCCGAGCGACACCGCGCCACGCGATGCGTCGTCGTACTGCACGGCATTCTCCGCAACCGCCTGCAACGAGTCGATTCGCGTCGTGTTGCCCGACACGCGTTCGTCAAGGTTCGACATGGCGTCTCCGACGTTGCGATACTGCGTCGTTCCACCCTTCGCATCCGACAACTCGTACGTCGGCGCCGTCAGCTTGCCGGTGACCGGATCGAACGATGCACGGCCACCAAGTCCTTGCGCGACATCCCGCGCGATCGCGTTCATCTGGGCTCCATTCACCGCATCGGTGCTGTCGGCCGCGAGCGAGCCGTTGGCGACATTGCCGATCACGGTACCGTTCGAGCCGCCGAGCGTCACGTGAGTCTTCGACGCGTCGTCGTACGCAACCGCTTTCGGATCCGTGCCGCCGACACCGCCATTGCCACTTTCAGCCGCGGCCTTCAGTGCGTCGTTGACGTTGGTGTAGGTCTTGCCGCCGACCGTGTACGACGGTGCCTTCACCGACCCATCGGCATCGATCCCCGCACCGCCGCCAAGCGCTTCCGTTACCCCCGTCAGCTGCGACACGTTCACCGCGTCCGTCGAGATCTTGCCGGATGCCACGTTGTGCAGCGCGACCGGAACCGCGGCCCCCATGCCGCCAAGCGTCACCGAACCGACGTTCGCCGTGCCGTCCTGGTTGCGGTCGTACGTCACTGCGGCAATCGCCTTGCCGTCGTTACCGATCAGGCCCGACGACTTCAGTTGCGACACGTTCACCGCGTCCTTGTCGGCCACGCCGGCCTTCACGTTCGACAGGATCGTGCCTTCCGCACCGGCCAGCGTCGCTTTCGCCTTCGTCGCATCGGCATAGGTCACCGCCAGCGACTCGCCCGTCGTCGGGTCGATCACGCCACCGTCCTTCAGCGACTGTTGCAGACCGGCGAGGTTCTCGTTCGTCGCGAACAATTGGGCACCCGTCACGGCATCCTTGCTCGTCGCCGACAATTCACCGGTCTTCACGTTCGTGAGCGTCGTGCCGTCTGCACCGGCCAGCGTCACGGCGTCCTTCTGTGCACTGTCGTAAGCCACCGCGTTCGGGTCCGTGCCGCCCTGGCCTTGGCCTGCTGCCGCGAGCGCATCGCCGACGTTGTTGTAGACCTTGTCCCCGACCTTGTACGACGGCGCCGTGATCGTGCCGTCGCCGGCGATGGTCGTGCCGCCGCCCAGCGCGTCCGTCACGCCCTTGAGCTGACTCAGGTTCACCGCGTCGGTGCCTTGCGTACCCTTCGCAACATTGACGATCTGGCGCTGCATCTGCTCAGAGCCAATCGACAACGCATTGCCGCGGTTCGCGACCGAACCGGCACCCAGCGCCACACCGCCCGCGCCGGCCGCCGTCACGCTTGCATTGGCACCCAGTGCCATCGCATCGCTGACGTTCTGCATGACCGATGCCGATGTGCCCATTGCGATGCTGTTTCGCGCGCCGACCATCGTCTTCGCGCCATCGCCCACGGCTACCGAACTGTCGCCGATCGCCGAGACCTTGTTGTTGCCGAGCGCAACCGAATTGTCGCCGTTCGCTTTCGCTTCGGAGCCGACCGCGATCGCACGCACACCGTTCGTCGTCACCATGCTGCCGATCGCGACCGAATATTCCTGATCGACGCCGGTCTGGGCCATGCTGCCGATGCCGACGGAATGGTCCGATCCGGCGACCGACTGCAAGCCGACCGCGACGGCGTTGACCCCGGCCGCTGCCGACGCCACACCGATTGCCGCAGCCGTACCCGACAGCGGATCGCGACCGTTCATCGACGCGATGTTGGGTATGCTGCCGTCGTCGCCAAAGCCTTCGATCGCAACGAAGCTGCCGGGCTTCGAACTGACGTCACGAGTCTGCTTCAGGGCCATGAGGTGGTTTTGCTGCTCCGCCACCGATGCGTTGATCTGATCCAGCGCAGCGTACAGCTGCGAGCCGTTCACTGCATCGGTGCTCTGCGCATCGACCCTGCCTTCGCCGACGTGAACGATCCGGCGCGTCTTGCCCTCGCTGCCAACGGCGATCGTATCGGCTTCCTCGGCCACCGAGTTGTAGCCGATCGCCACCGAATTCACGCCGGTAGCGCGTGCACCGGAGCCCAGCGCCATTGCATATCGATTCGTTGCATTGGCTCCCGCACCGATCGCGACGGTCTGGTCACCGACCGCACGCGCAGCGATGCCGTTCGACTTGACCTTGATGTACTTGAAGTCAATGGCACCGTTGACGAGCTTGTCCTCGAGATCGTCGAGACCGCCAGTCAATTGATCGACGTTGACCGCGTCGGTGCCTGCGACCCCCGTCGCCACGTTCGACAGCTTCACCGTCTGACGTACATCCATCCCGCCCAGCGTCACCTTGCGATAGTCCGGCGTGCCGTCCGCATTCTTGTCGTACGTCACTGCGGCCAGTGCCTTGCCGTCCTTATCGACCAGACCCGACGACTTCAGTTGCGACACGTTCACCGCGTCCATGTCGGCCTTGCCGGCCTTCACGTTCGATAGGTCG
>NZ_LPDI01000033.1:0-42185 GCF_001528895.1 Burkholderia sp. MSMB1078WGS
AGCAGAGAAGCGAGATTATGAACCGTGTTTCGCAGCGCGTCAACAACTTTCTGCACGACATCGTTGCGACTGCGGGGCCATCTTCCTGCGCCGCCGGGCTCGCTACTCCCGAACCTCAACAGCACCGCTTCCCTTCCTCCCGCGCCGCGTTTCCGTTAGCGCGAAAGAGGCGTGATTCTATGCAGCCGCCCCCTTCCGTGCAAGCTCTTTGTGAAGAAAGTTCGAAAAAGCCTCCGTGCGCTGCCGCGCACGGAGGCTTTGGGCGCGACGAGCCGTAATTTACAACACGCGCCACCCTCCAAAGATATGACGAACACGTCTTTGCTCCTATATATAAGCGGACGCGGAACGCGCAAGGAACCTGGCGCGGTCGAGTATCATGCCGCGACCGAACCACGCATTCATATCGACGATGGACAGCATGACTCAACCCGGCGACACCGACCTTCGCGACGAATATGCCACCCTGCGCGAACGCGCGATCCGGCTGGAAGAACAGGTCCCGCCGCTTCTGCAACGAATCTCGGATATGCTGCCGCGCATCAGCGGCGAATCCGAACTGGCGGACGCGCATCGCGAGCGGCTCGTCGGCGCGCGCAATGCGGCGCTGGTCTCGATCGAAAATTATCAGCAGGCGATTCCATTCCTGCAGACGGCCGACTCGATCATCGAGCAGTTGGACAAGACGCCCGAGCGCGATGAAGACATCGAGTGGCGGGAATCGCTGCTGCAACGTCTGGACGAGCTGATCGACGTCGCGGTCGTGATGATCGACGATGCGGACAGCTACTTCGAGCATGCACAGGCATGTGACCTGCCCAGCGTGCCGAAATCCATCCTCGAGGATTGAACAGGCTTCCTCGAATCGCGCGGTGCACCGGCCTCGCGTCGTATCCGACGACAACCGCTAGCTGACAATCTTCGTCCCCGCGCCGGCCGCCTCCTCCCCACCCGAAGCGGCCACCCTGCAACCGCCACCACGCGCAGAGCCGGACATCGCTCCTACGGTGAATCCAGCACGATCGTCTCGCTCATCATCGGCACACGGATGTATCCGCCCGCCGCATCGCCATACGCATGCGCGTTCCCGTCGATCACGTACTGCGCCGTCAACGCGCACAGGGTCGCGTCTCGCGCATCGACGGAGCGCAGCATCGATACGTCGATTCCCAACCGCTCCAGCAATTGCCGGCGCTGATTGCGCTTCTGCTTCGCCGACGCCACGGCCTTGCCCAGCATCGCGCAGGTAATCGCATATGGATAGGTCTCGAAGCTCGCACGTCCGCCCGCATAACGCGCGTCGGTCAGCAACGGATAAGCGTCCGCGAGCGCGCGGTAGACGCGCTCTCCCATGAACATCCAGTCGAAGAAGCCCGACGTGCTCGCGATGGCCTGCTCGCGCGACGGTGTCGGGAAGCACGAGATCCGTTCACGCGCGAGCGCCTGTTCGGCCGCGCGGCGGCCGCTCCCCGCCCACCACAGGCTCGGTGCGTCGACGCCAATGGCCACGACGTCATGGGCGAGACATAGTGAAGGCAGCGATTCGGGCGCGATCCGCGCTTCCCGGCAGACGACCGTCGAGCCACGCAGGATCACGAGATCGCACAGCTTCCTGTCGCCGCCGACATCGACACCCGCCACGGCGGCCGGTTCTTGCGCGGCGGATCGGGCCGATCGCATGTGCGTGCCTCAGTCAGCCGGCCGTGCGGCGTACGCGGTGTCGAAGATCGCCTCGAGACCGGGATGGATACCGCGCATCGGGTCGACGACCGACTTCGCCCAGTCGAAATACGCCTGCTTGCGTTCGAGCGGCCAGTCCGCAGGCGGATGCCGGGCGATGTCGCGCAGGTTGCAGATCTTGTCGGCCAGCTTCACGAGCTTCGCGCGCCGGCTGATGGTGGGCGCGTGCTCGACTTGCAGACGCTTGCGCTCGTCCTTCGGCAGCGACTTGTCGTCGGTAACTTCCATCACGATGTCCGCCACGTCCTTGCCGAACAGCCGCAGCAACTCCTGCTCGGTCGTCTCCGTATCCTCGACCGTATCGTGCAACACGGCCGCGACGATCACGCGTTCGTCCTCGACGCCGGCCTCGTTGGCCAGCACGTCGGCGAGCGCGATCGGATGATTGATGTACGGCGACGCCTCTTCGTCCTTGCGCCGTTGATTGCGATGCTTGTCCGCCGCGAACGCAATCGCGGCTACCAGCTTCTTCATATTCACCCCTCGTGTGGCCAGACCCGCGACCGCCGAACCGGCCGCGTGCGTTTCGGAACCGCTCATACTACCTGTACGCGATGACCCTTCCCGTGCGCCGGCACCCCGGCGTACTCCGCCGCGTCACGCGCCGCATCACGCGCCGGCCGGCGCGCGCTGCAACTCGACCACGTTGACCCGCGCGCCGAAGACGTCCTTCACGAGCGGCAGCAGGTGGTCGTGGTGCGTCAGAAACAGCACCTGGGTGCGCGTCGACAGATCGCGCAGCGCATCGAGCCCCGCCTTCGCGCGCGCGTCGTCGAAATTGATGAACAGGTCGTCGGCGACGAACGGCAGCGCCGTGCGGCTGCCGAGCTGCAACTCCAGCGCCGCGATCCGCAGCGCGAGGAACAACTGATCGCGCGTCCCTTCGCTCAGCCCGGCGACCTCGACCGACGTTCCCCTGGTACGCCGTGCATACAGCGCGGGCGGCGTCCGTTCGGTATCGACGGTCAGCTTCGCGAATTCGCCCAGCGTGAGTCCGGCGAAAATCTCGCCCGCGCGCCGCAGCATCGGCCCCTGCTTCTGGTCGCGGTAGCGATCCGTCGCCCACTTCAGCAAGCGGCTCGCCGTGGCCGCTTCCAGATACTGTTCGGCCGCATCGCCCATCGCCGCAAGCGCCTCTTGCCGTTTCGACTCGGCGACGGCCGCGTTCGCCTGGCCGTCGATCGCGCCGAATGCCTGATCGGCCACGACCTGCTGCTGCGCCAGCTCGTTCAACCGCTTGCCGATATCGCCCAGCGACTGCTTTACCGCTTCGAGATGCGCCGGCACGTCGGCAATGTCCTGTTCCACCACCTCGGCCTCGACGGCGGACCGGGAAAGCCCGTCTCCGTCTCGCACCAGCGCCTCGTGCGCGGCATCGACCGCCTGTCGAAGCTGGCGCTGACGATCCGAGCGCTCGGCCAGCGGCAGCGCCGCGTCGATCGATGCGACGCCGGCCAGTTGCAACAGCGGCTGGATGCGCGCGTCGGCGCCGGCCACCGCGGCAGCCGCGTCCGCAACCTTGCCGTCGGCCTGCCGCACGGCCTCGTCGGCCCGCTCGATCGCACGCGCGATTTCCCGGGCGGCCGCGAGGCGCATCGTCAGCCGGCGCGCCACGTCCGGCCAGTCGCCGCTCGCCAGCCACTCCGGCGCGAGCGCTTCGGCGAGCCGCCTCGCGCCGGCCTCGAGCGCGGCCAGCTCCGCGCGGATCGCGGCGATCCGGTTGCGCGGCGCGTCGGCATCGGCCAGTTCGGCCGTCACCGTATTCGCGAGACCGAGCGCACCTTCCGCCGCGGCCAGCGTCGTCGCGCTCGCGGACAGTTTCGCGTCGGCCAGCGCGTCGCGCCATTGCGCTTGCCACGCGTCGTAAGCCGCTTGCGCATGGCCGACCCGCGACTGTGCGATCGCGCATCCGCGTTCGGCTTCCCGCGCGCGATCGTCGAGGCTGTCCTTCTGTGCGGCCGCCTTCTCGGCCGACTGCACGAACGTCTCTGCAACGGCGACGAGCGCGGCCAACCCGTCCGATTCGCCGCCCCGCGATACCGTCAGCAGCGCCGCACGCAGCGCGGCTTCGGCGCCGGCGCGGGCAGCACGCATCGCGTCGAATTCGCGACGCTGACGATCGAGATCGACTTGGGCGGCGAACACCGTGTCGCGCTTCGCGAGCCAGTCGCCCATCGCCGCCAGCGGCATGCCGGGCACCGCGGCCGCCGTCGCGAGCGCGGCCCAGGCGTCGCGATGTGCGGCGAGCTCGCGCTCACGTTCGTCCAGCGCGGCCTGCCGGCGCGTCACGCCCGCACGCGCGGATTCGACCTGCTGACGCAAGGATTGCAGCGTCGCGGCGGCCTGGGTCGCGCCGAGTTGCGCATCGACGAGCTCGTCGGCGAGGCGAATCGCGTCGTCGAGCGCCGATGCGCCCGTGGCGAGATCGACGGCGCCGTTGCGGATATCGCCCCACGCGCCATCGCGACGCGCACGCGCCGCCAGCACGTCGGCGGTCGTGACGACCTTGTGGTTCTCCGCGAAATGCTTTTCTTGCAGTTCGAGGCGTTCGAACTCTTCGAGCGCACCGTCGCGCGCCTCGCGCGCGGCGGCGGCCGCACTGGCACGCTCGCTGTCTTCCTTGAGCAACGCGCCGAGCCGCGCCGCCGACGGCACGTCGAGCGCACGCAGCGCATCGACCGGCATGCGCCACTGGCCGAGCGCGTCGAGCGCGCTGGACAGCGTGCGTTCGGCGGCCGCGATTTCGTGCGCCAGCGCCTGCTCGCGCGGGCCGCTGTTGCGAAAGCCCTGCGCATCGGCCAGCGCCGCGCGCAATGCTTCCGGCACGTCGACGGTCGACAGGCGCGCCTGTTGTTCCCGGACCTGCGTCAGTTCGCGCGTGCGTTCGTCGAGCGATTCGCGCGCACCGGCAAGCGCCTGGTGCAGCGCGCCATGTTCGCGCAGCAGGTTCGCGACGGTCTTCAGCGACAGCGCCGTCGGCAACGCGGCGCGCAGCGACGCTTCGTCCGTCGGCCAGCCGAGCTGCGCGGCCGCCGACGACGCGGCGGACAGATGCCGCTCGACGTCCGCGCCGAGCAGCAGCAGATCCTGCGCGTGATTCATGCATGCGCCGCGCAGTCGATCGAGCGCCTCGATATCGGCTTCGAGCGCCAGCGTGTCGGCATCCGCGACGATCGCGTCGCGCGCCTGCCGCTTCGCGAGCAGGTCGGCGCGTCGCTCCTCGAGCACCTTCTGCTCGGCCGCGAGATCGCCCTGCGCTTTCAGCAGATCCGCATACGCGGTCGGCGGCAACTCGACGACCGCGCCCAGTTCGGCCAGCGCGGCGTCCTTGACCGTCAGTTCCTTCAGGTACGGCGCGAGCCGTCGCACGCGTTCGAGCTTCGAGCGCAGCGCTTCGAGCCGGCGTTGCTCCGCACGCGCCTGCTCGATCTGCTGCTCGACCGCTTCGCGCGCATCCTTGCGATCGACCCAGTCGCGCGTGCGCACCTGGACCGTCTTCAGCTCGGCCACGGCTTCGTTGAACGCCGTTTCGGCCAGCGTAAATGCGCTGCCGCTACGACGCGGCGCCCACAATTCGAGCGCACGCGCGTCGAGTTCCTCGCGCACTCGCCCGAGGCTGCCGACGCCGGCAGCCGATTCGAACAGCACCTGGCCGAGCTTGTCCGATGCGTCGAGAATGCTGCGACCGCCATCGACCAGCCGCCCGTGATCGAGCCCGAACATCTGCTCGAAGAATTCGCGCGTCGCGCCGTCGAGGATCGCCGTCAGATAGTCGTCGGGCAGCTTGTCGTCGGCCGGCGTGCGCAACGAACTGCGCCCGCGCGCACGGTGGAACGCGAGCTCGCCCGTGCCGCTCTCCAGCACGCCGCCGATCCGCAACTCGGGCGTGCTGTGCAGGAAATCGAGCGGCGTCTGCAGCTTCATGCCGAACAGCAACTCGGACACGGCCGTGCGGATCGTCGACTTGCCGGCCTCGTTCGGCCCGACGATCACATGGAAATCCTCGCGGGCCGACGGGAAACGCAGCGTCTCGTCGGTGAACTTGCCGTACTTGATCAGATCGAGCTGGCCGATGCGCATCGCTTACTCCCCCCTCGCCAGCCGTGCCAGCAACGCGGGCCCGACCTGCTCGACCAGCGCCGTCAGCTCGCCCGCACGCGCCATCGTCAGCAACGGCACGTCCTCCTTCACGTCGCTGCGAACCTTGCCGACGAACGGCTTCAGGTCGCGTTCGAGCAGCGCGAGGAAATCCGGATCGCGCGCGGCGTCGGCCAGAATCTGCTTCAGATCCTCCAGCGCCTCGAGCGGTTCGCTTTCGCCCGGCTGCCGATCGGCGGCGGACGTCGCGAGCCGGACCTTCTCGAGCCACAGCCGCTCGTTGCCGATGATGCCGATCTGGTTCAGCACCTCCGCACGCAACTGCGGCGCGCGGCCGAAAAAGAGACCGTGCGCGGGCGTGCGCCCGGTGACGGTGACGCGCACCGCGCGCGGCACGTGGCCGTCGACGGTCAACAGCGCCTCCAGCGACTGACCGATCTTTCTCGACAGATCCGCAACCGACTCGCAATCGGATGCATCGACCGATACGGCTTCCCAGCGCAGCACGTCGAGATACAGGCGCTCGACCTGTGTCTTGCCTTGCTCGACCGTCACGAGTACCGCGCCGCGCCGGCCCGTCTCGCGGATATGGCGCCCCTGCAGGTTGCCGGGAAACACGACGGTGGACGCGCCCGTCCATTGCTGGAATTCGTGCACGTGGCCGAGGGCCCAGTAGTCGTAGCCTTTCGCGTGCAGTTCGGCCAGCGTGCACGGTGCGTAGTTCGCATGCGCCGCATACCCTTCGAGCGCCGTGTGCAGCACACCGATGTTGTAATAGCCGGGCACCGGATCCGGATAGCCGATCGCGAGATTGTCGACGACGGCCTTGTCCTTGAAGCTCTGCCCGTGCAGCGCGACGTCGAATTCCGGCAGCCTGAAGGTTTCCGGCTTGCGGTGGCCGAACACGGTGACGTTGTCGGGCAGCGTCAGCTTCTTCGTCATCTCGCTTTCGGCATCGTGATTGCCGCCGAGCACGAACGCGCGGATGCCGGCCTTGCGCAGGCGGCCCATCTGCTGGCCGAAGAAGATGCCTGTGTTGTGATCCTTCCAGTCGCCGTCGTACAGGTCGCCTGCGATCACGAGGAACGCGACTTCCTCTTCGATCGCACGATCCACGAGTTGCCGCAGCGCCTCGCGCGACGCGTTGCGCAACTGCGCGGCCGGCGCGTCGGGATAGGCGCTCAGGCCGTGCAACGGGCTGTCAAGGTGAATGTCTGCCGCGTGGATGAACTTCACGAAGGTTCCTCTGTTTCATGACGAAGGGGCGATGCCGCTCGCGCACGCCATGCCGTCATGCGTCGTCCCGGGAGCCGCTGGCTTGCCGCTGCGCATGCGACACGCGTCGGACAGGGTCGCGCTGCCCGCTGCAAGCGGGTCGGGATGGTACCTGAAAGCGGGTAACGACATGCGTTCTCCGTCGGTCCGGATGGCGGGGAAGCACGCGATACCGATGCGAACCGACATTGTGCCGCAGCACGAGCGGGCGACGGCGATACCGCGCCGCTGAAGAACGGGCAGCGCACGAAAAGACGGCCACGCGATCGTCCGGTCGCGAGGTTGCGCTCCGGACCGTGTTTCGAGCGAAACGAAACGGGAACGGCGTCGAACGGGCAGCAGGAAAGCACACTGGATTGCCCCGCGTGCGTCGCGATGCACGCGGGGCGCTCAGTCGCCGCGCGGGACCGGCGGCGGCGCATAGCCGCTGTCGTTGCCGGGAAACGGATTCGCGTTGCGGCGCAACGCGTCCTCGTCGCTCTCCTTCTGCGCGAACAGCGCGACGCCGATCACGCCGACGTTCGCGGCATCGCCGTACTTCGAATTCGCGACATAGCTGTCCGGCACGGCCGCGAAACGGAACGCGGCGACTTCGTCGCGGCTCTTGCGGAATCCCTCGATCGTCAGCGTGCGGCCCGGATACAGCACGTAGCCGCCGTTCGCATAGCTGCCCGGCCGCCCCGACCGCACGTCGAGCCCGTCGACCGTCGACACGACTTCGAACGCGCGCCGCCCCTGGTTGCGCAACACGATCATGTAGCGCGAACCCTCGACGCCCGCCATGTGCCAGCGGCCGTCGCGGCGCGCGAGACGCAGCGGCGCGCCCTTCTCGTCGGTAAACGACAGTGCGATGTCGCCGTTCGCAAGTACGACGCGAGTCGGCAGCCGACGCACCTGCGACGCGGGAAGATGGCCGGGCAGCACGTCGTCGTAGTAAACCGACGCGAGATCCGTCGGCGACGTCGGATCAGCACGTTCGAATTCGACCTGCCGGGTTTCGGATCGCACCGACTCGCCCCACGCGGTGCCGAGCCCGCGGCGCTCGCTGGCGTCCGGTGCGGGGGCGGACGCGGCGGTACCGGGCGGCGGCGGGGGCGGCGCCACACAGGCGGCCAGCCAGAGCGCGCAGGCGAGCGCGAGAAGACGGAACACAAGGGACATGACGTGATGCCTCGGAATGTTATCGGACCGCGCCGGGCAGGCCGGATCGGCACTTTTGTATCGTCTGTCGTCACGGGTATCGATCGGACATGCCGGCCCATGCCGGCCGGCGCTGCCATCGCGGCGGTCGGCTGTCGGGAGCCCCGCTATTTAAGCATGACGCGCGGGCATTGGGCACGGGGGCGCCCCTCGATCCGGGAATGATCGAGCGGAGACCCCTCGGTGATGTTCGTTGGAGATATTTTTTCACCGATGCAAGCGTTGCTGTCGGGCGACCCTGCGCACACGCACCGTCGAAGGCGCTTCGACCGCTCGCGATCCGAGAACACGGTCGGCAGACACCGTTTCGATGCCGGCTCGACCCGCCCGACATGCAAGACGGCAACGCATCGCTTTCGGGCAATGCGGGAACCGGGACGACGGCGGCCCCGCCTTCCCGGGCATCGACTATTCGACGGGGCCGGTCGTCGCGCCCCGACGCCGCCGACTTCAGATCATCGTTTCGCGCTCGGTCGCACGGGCGAACCGCGGCTCATGCGGTGGCCAGCCTTTCATGCGGTTGCTCGAGAAAACCGTCTTCGTAGAAGTAATCGAAGAACGTGCGCAACCAGTCGTTGGCTGGACGCAGACTCGATGCGAGCACGTCACCCGCGAGCCGCTTCAACTGGGTGACGTCGATCGGAAGAATGCGCCCGACCGTCGGATCCGCAACGGGATTCAATTTTTTGAGTACCGGAATCAGCATCGAAAGCGGATGCGCCGGATCCTGCCGGACATGTTCCGCCAATGCCGCGAGCCACGCGTCGTAGCTCATCCGTTCGATCGCGAAGCCTTCGTCTTCGATGAAATCGACGAGCGCGTCCAGCGAGTTCCAGCGCGGGTTGATCACATGCACGCCATGCCCCGCGGCAGTCGGGTCGAGCGACGCGCGTACGATGATCCGGCTGACGACGTCGACGGGCAGGATGTTGTCGAACCCGACGTCGCGCGGCGCCTTTCCGAACAGGATGATGCCCTTGATCAACCGACAGAACAGATCGTCCAGGTTCATCCGCCCGCTCGCGGCATGCCCGACGATCCGCGCCGGACGATAGACGGTGACGGGAACGCCGCGCGCGTGCGCCTGCGCGAGCAACTGCTCGGCGACCCATTTGCTTTGTTCATAGCCGCTCGTCAGGTGTTCGTGGAACGGCACCGCGAGCGTTTCCGGCAACGCATCCGAATAACGGTCGAGCGTGCCGACCGTGGACACGTAGTGAATCGGCGTCACTCGATGCAGGCTCGCCAGTCTGACGATGTCCTGAGTCGCAAGCACGTTGACCTGCTTCAGCGTCGCGTACGGGTAAACGAAGTTGACCAGCGCGCCGTTGTGGTAGATCGCATCGATTTCACGCGCGAGCGCGTCGAAAGCAGCCGCCGACAAACCCAGGTTCGGTTCGCCAAGGTCGCCCGGCACGGCCACGATCCGTTCGCGGTACTGCGCGTCCCACAAGCCATGCGACCGCATCGCGGCCTCGATACGTCGTACGCCGGCGGCCGGATCGTCGGCGCGGACCACGCACATCACGCGCGCGTCGGTCGTCGCGAGCAACGTATGAAGCAGGTGCACGCCGAGGAAGCCCGTCGCGCCCGTGAGCAATACCGTGCGATACGGGCGCAACACATACGGTTGCCGGGTCTCGATTGCCGGGTCGAGCCGCGCTTCACCCGACAAATCGACGGCCGGCGTATCGCGACGCACATCGCCATTCGCGACACTGGCAGCCAGGCCGGCGATCGTCGGCGCGGCCAGCAGCGTTTCCATGTCGATCGGGTGCTGAAGCCGCTCGCCGATCTGATACAGCATCACGGTCGCTTGCAGCGAATCGCCGCCGAGATCGAAGTAATTGTCGTGAATGCCGATGCGTGGCTGCTTGAGCAACACGCACCAGATGTCGTGGATCGCCGTTTCCACGATGTCGCGAGGCGCCGCATGGCGATCATGCTGGCGAACCTCCACGTCACCGGAAAGCAGCCGGACGCGATCAATCGTTCCTTTCGCGGAACGCGGCAGAGCGGCGAGCGCGACAATTGCGCCGGCGGACAGTGCCGGCATGCCGCGCTGCCCGGCCAGTCGGCGCACGATGTCCGCGGCGTCGGCCGTCGCGTCCTGATGGAACAGCGCATGGTCCCATTGTCCGTTTTCCGCGATCCGCTCGACGAGCGCGACTTCATCGACACCCGCCTGCCGTGCAACGTCGGCCTCGACATCGAGCCAGTCCGCCGTCGTCTCTTCGGAACACGCGCGTCGGTCGGGCAGCCACGTATGACAGCCATGCTCCGTGTGCCACGCGTCCAGCGTCGTGCGCAACCACGTGCCGTTGCGCGTGACGGTCAGGCTGTCCCGGTCCGGCTTGCCGTTGCGCAACATCAGATCGGGCACCGAATGCCCCGACACGACGAGCGTACCGAGTGCATCCCCACCCGCCGGGTTCAGATGGGTGTCGGCGACGAACACGGATTCGTTTGCCGATACCACGCCCGATTCGACGCGATCGAATCCATCGGCCGACGAAACCGCATGCGGGAGCGACCATGCAGGCCAGCACAATCGCCGAAAGCGTTTCGCGCCGGGTGCGAGCTCGGCGAGTCTCGCGGCGTCCTCACGCGTCAACGAGCGTGCATCGGCCATGACCCAGTCGGTGCGAAGCGCGCCGGCCGACAGCATCGAGGAGGCGCGGACGATATGACGCGTCGCTTCTGGACTCAGGACGATACCGTTCCAGTGCGCATTCGGAGCCGCCGCTCGCCGCAGAAACGCAGGATCGCCGGCGCTCGCGATCTGGTGCAGCGACAGTCCGGCACTCAGTGCGCCCAGTACCGTCCACAACGCCGTATGCGACAGCGGCCCGTCGCCCAGCGCAACATCCCGTGATGCGCCGGCCGGTACCGTCGCTGCGAACGCACGCGCGGCTTCGACGAGCTGGGCGTGCGTATAGCGCATGACGCGCCAATCGCCGTCGACATCGCGCCGCAGCAACGAACAGGCACCCTGCACCGGGTCCGAACGATCGTCGAGCGCACCGCCGATTTGCCCGTACATCGGATCCCGCTCGTCGAATACGTAACACATGACGCCGGTCAACGGCGTATGCTGCGCAGTCGTCACGCAGCTTCGCAGCGGTTCCGGCGACCAACCGCCATCGACGATCGCATCGAACGCGGACGATGGCAGATTCGGGTCGGTCATCACACAATCGATGCCATACGTCAGCCCGGACAGCAGCAATACCAGCCCCGAGACGGGGTCATCGCATGCAATCAGCACACGCTCGCCCGGCCGATAGCCGAAACGCCGCCATTGGCGAACAGCACGCTGCACGCGATCGGCAATCGTTCCATAGGTGACGCCGTGCGCGCTGTCCGGCGACTCGCGCCCGTCCAGTCGGGAAAAAGCAATTCGATCCGGCGTGCGAGCGGCATGCGCGGCGATATGCGCCGACAACGTCGCGTCGCCAATCGACGCGGATGCGGATGCGTCGGGCCTCGCGCCGGTACTCGTCGACGATCGCGCGTCGAGCACCAGGTCGCACACCTTTCGCGGGGTCGCGTCGACCAGGACTTCCAGGAGTCTGCGGTATTGCAACGCCATGCGCTCGATAAACGCCGTGTCGAATCGGGCCGTGTCGTAGGTCAACTGAATCGTCAACGTATCCGTCGGCAATACGATCAGCGCCAACGCATAACTCGTTTCCTCGACGGCGCGCGGGTCGTCGATCCGCCACCCGCAACTCGCCGTGAGCCGGTCGAACGCATCCCGGCCCGGATAGTTCTCGAATACGTAAAGCGTATCGAAGAGCGATTGCTGGCGCGGCACTTCGCTGCATTTCAATACGTCCGCGAGTGCACTGTGCGCATGCTGTTCCAGCCGTTGCGTATCGGCTTGCAAGCGTCGCAACCAGTCAGCCGTATCGAGCTCGCCGTCGAGCGTCGCACGCCACGGCAACGTGTTGATGAACAGACCGGCCATGCGTTCGATACCGTCCACCTCCGCGCCACGCCCCGATACGACGATGCCGCCGACGACGTCGTTGCAACCGGCGTAGCGCGCAAGCAGCATCGCCCACGCGCCCTGACAAAGCGTATTGAGCGTCACCCGGGCGGCGCGGCATGCGCGGCCGGCCGCCTCCATCCATCCGGCCGGCATCGTGTCGGCCCGAACCGACAACGTGCGACGCGGCTCGGCGCCGCCTACGGCACCGTTTGCCGGCGAAGGGAATACCGACGGCGCGAATCCTGCCGGCCTGCGATAGCCGCGCAACAGATCGCGCCAATAGTCGAGCGAACTGTCGCCATTGTGTGTGCGCAGCCACGCAACGTAGTCGCGATAGTCCCGCGCGAGGGCAGGAAGCGGCGCATCCGGACGGGAATAGCGCTGGAAAACCTCGCCGAGCAGCAACGGCATCGACCAGCCGTCGAGGATCGCGTGGTGATAGGTCCAGAGGAACCGATGCCGTTCGTGACCGAGCTGGATCAGCGTGACGCGCATCAGCGGCGCGACGCTGAAATCGAAGCCACGTGCACGGTCGCTCGCCAGCAGGTGTTCGAATCGATCGGCTTGCTCGTCGGCCGCTCGATCGCGCCAGTCGATCACCTCGAACGGCAATCCGACCGTATGCCGGACGACCTGCAACGGATTCTCTTCATGCAGGCGAATGAACAGCGTCTTGAGTGTGTCGTGGCGATGCACGACCGCTTCCCACGCGCCGCGGAATCGCTCGAGGTCCAGCGGGCCGTGCAACACGCAGGAAAATTGCTCGACGTAGATGCCGGAGGCCGGGTCGAGTCGCGAATGGTGAAGCATACCTCGCTGCAGAGGCGTAAGCGGGTAAATGGTGTCGACGTTTCGGGTCATCCTGGATTCCTGGTGCGGTCATGCTCGACGAACGCGCGCTATCGCGCGCCGCCGCGTTCAGCGCTCGAGTGCGTCGATTTCTTCCAGCAGCGCGTCAAGCGCGTCCTGGTCGACATCGAGTTGAGGAACGTCGTCGGGTGTCAGACCGCCCACCCCGTCGGCGCTGCAATGGCGAATCAGCATCGTCAGCGCCTCTTCGACGCGGCACATGAGGCAGCCGATGCTTTCGTCGACGCCCGGCACCCCGAAGAAGCTGCACTCCACGGTCAGCCTGCCGCGCGACACATACGCGACGACGTCCAGCAGGTGCGTGCGCCGCTGGCGCGGGCTGCGGATGCCCGGCGCCGGTTCGGGCGGCCCGCCGTACAACGGCGACGACGGCCCCGACAATTGCTCCAGTTGACCAAGGTAGGTAAACAGGATCGGCGCACGCGGAAACGACGTCAGCGCATCGGCGCCGGCCTGCGATTTCGTGTCGAGATAGCGCAGAACGCCATAGCTCGCACCCTTTCGCGGCACCTCGCGCAGCCGGGCCTTGACCGACCTGACGAGCGCCGACGGTTCCGCGGCGTTGGCCGGCGTGTCGATCAACACCGGATAGATCGACGTGAACCAGCCGATCGTGCGGCTCAGGTCGATCGCATCGCCGAGCGCGTCCCGGCCGTGCCCCTCGACATCGACCAGCAACGCATCGCTGCCGCTCCATGCATGGAAACCCGCGTGCAGCGCTGCGATCAGCAGATCGTTCGCGTCGGTGCCATAGGCACGCGGCGCCGTGGTTCGAAACGCGTGCGTCAGATCCGCATCGAGCGTGATCGCGCAACTGAGCGACGATTCCTGATAAGCATGCTGAACGATCGAGGTCAACCCGTGACGCATCAGCGCCACCCGCTTCGGCCCGCCCAGCACGTCGCGCACCTGTGCGTTCACCTTGCGCCAGTAGAGGCGATCGTCGTCGAGCGCGTCGCCCTGCGCCAGCGCCAGCCACTGGTCGACCCAGGCCTTCACGGAACTCGTCTTCAGCGGCAACGCCGCAGCCGCGCGGGCGCGCAACCGCAGATAGCAATCGGCCAGGTCCTGCAGCAGGATGCTCCACGACACGCCGTCGATCGCCATGTGATGAACGACGATCAACAGCCGGCTGCTCGACACGCTGGTGCTCTCGAGCCACCTGACCGCCATGAGCCGGCCCCCTTCGAGGTCGAGGCTGCTCTGTGCCGCGTCGATCGCGCCGCGCCACATGCGTTCGCAATGCCGGCCAGCCGGGTCGATACACCGGACGATCGCAAAATCGACGGCATCGGAGCCGCCATCGCCGGCGAACACGTGCCGCATTTCGTCGCCGTGCGCGACGAACCGGGAGCGCAGCACGTCGTGATGGCGCATGACGACGCGAATCGCCTCGGCCATGATGTTCGCGTCGGGCGTCTCGTCGAGCGGAACGAGCAGCGCCTGGTTGAAGTGCGAACGATCGACGTCGACGCGCTCGACGAACCATTGCGCCGCCGGGCCGAGCACCGTCTCGCCATGCACCGGTCCCTGATCGACATCGAGACCCGGCGTTTCGCGCACCACCGTCGACAGGCTCGCCACGGTCGGATGCAGGAAGATGTCCTGCGGCTTCAAATACATGCCGTCCAGCGCGGCCCGCGATACGATGACCGCGGCGAGAATCGAATCGCCGCCCAATTCGAAGAAATCCTGATCGACGCCGACCGACGGCTGGCCGAGGACGTCGGCCCAGATCGCGGCGAGTTTTCGTTCGATGTCGGTCGACGCGCTACGGTCGGCCCGCTCGCTCGCGCAAGGCAACGGGAGTCCGCCTGCGTCGAGTGCGCCGTCCGCGTCGAGCGGCAGCCGGTCGAGCACCATGATCGCGTCGGGGTGCATCGCGTCCGGCAACGCACGCTTCAATGCCGAACGAACCGCGCTTTCGAGTGCATGCGCATCCATCTGGCCGTCATCCGCGACGAGATAGGCGACCAGCATTTCCTGCGTGTCCCGAACGACGCACGCACAGGCGACGGCGGCCACACCGGGGATCTCGGAGATGGCCTGCTCGACCGTGCCGATCTCGATCGGCACGGGCTGGTGACGCACGACCCGTGCAGAAGGATCGGCGCACAGCAAGTCGGCGCCACGTCGGACGACCGACACGCCGGTGGGTATCAGCGTCCTGTCCGGGGGCGCGGTTTCGAGCGGCGCTCCCGCACCCGACGCGCGGATCGACGCGCCGTCGAAGAAATGCAGTGTTCCGGCCTGACGATCGTCGGCGAAGCTGCCGGACGATCCCAGCGCGAACGCGACGCGTCCCGGATACGACGGCGCCAGCAATCGCCAGCCGTCTGGCCCGGCCGTGAACGCACACAGCGCCGAACCGGTGTCCGCGCGCCGCACGGGGACGAAGTACGCCGCTGCGGGTATCCGGTTGGCCGCGGCGAACGACTTCAACGTATGCGGATGCTCGCCGTACGCGACCAGCGTGCGTGCCCGCTCCATGCCGGCGACATCGGCACGTTGCAACAGAAGCGACGGCAGGAGTAGCGACGGGCCGCCCGCGAGCAACCGGCCGAGTTCCGCGTACGCGATGTTCGCGATCGCCGAGTCGCCGGAAGCGAGCGCGCCAATGGCGGCCTGCTCGGACAGCCGAGCCGTGCCGCCGACAAGCACGGTCTGGGCGAGCGCCGCTGCCGACAGCCGGTCATGCGCTCCGTGCGGAACGAGCACCGTTGCGTTGGCGTCGAGACGGAGCAATTGACCGACATAGTCGAGCAGCGGTTCGACCGCCGACGCGTTGCCTGCGGCAACGCCGTCGGCGCGCGCGGCGACGTCGCGCGCATGCGCCACTTCGATCGCATCGATCTCCCAGCCGGACCACTCGTCGCTACGACCGCGGCACACTGCGTCGGCCGTGTCGGCCGACACCGTATAGCACGCGCCGACGGCGCGGATCGCGAGCAACGCGACCGCGCGCTCGGCGACACTTTGCAGCCGGAGTTCGACACGTTTTCCGACACCGATCCCGAGAGCATCCAGTTGCGCACGGACGGCGCGAACCGCATCGCGGACCTCGCCGTCGCTGATCGCGCGACGGTCGAATTGCCAGACGACGCGCGAGGCATCGTGCTGCGCATCGGATTCGGCATGGGCCGCGCGGCGCACGAATGCGTCGGCCGCGGCAATGCGGTTTCGCGCATCGTCGATCGGTGCGGTCGCGAGTGTGTAATGGTGTAGAGAACGGCTGGTGTCAGCCACCACCTGCTCCACGAGATGCGCGTACTGGCTCGCGAATCGCTCGATCGTTCCGTCGTCGAACAGATCCGTATTGAACGTCCAGGCGGTCAGATATTCGTCACCGAGATCCTGTACGTTGAGCGTCAGGTCGTGTGTCGCACCGCGCGTACCGGTGCTCGATGCGGCGAGACGCTCGCGATAGAACGGCACACCGCTCCCGCGTTCGGCGGCGAAATCGCCGCGGGCCTGATTCCAGTTGTACATCACCTGGTAGATCGGCGACCGGCTCGGATCGCGTGCCGGACGCAGTGCATCGACCAGCAGCGGAAACGGATAATCCTGATGATCGAGCACGCGCAGCATCATCTCGCGCGTGCGCCGCAGCAAATCGTCGAACGAATCGTCCGGTCGGACTTCGCACGCGAGCACGACGGTGTTCACGAAATGACCGACCACGCTCTCGCTGCCCGGCGCATTGCGCCCGGAAGTCGGTGCGCCGATCATCAACCGCCCCTGTCCGGTATGAAGGTGAAGATGCAACTGGTAGACCGCGAGCAGCAGCATGTACGGGGTCACGCGCAGCAGCCTGGCCGTGTCGCGCACCTGGTGCGACAGTGTCGCGCCGAGCGACCGGTCGTATACGCGGCCATGCTCGGTTTTGCGCGGCGGACGCAACCGGTCGGTCGCCAGGCTCAACACTGGAAATCCGTGTGCCAGCTCGCGCCGCCAGAACGCCGCGAGATGCTCGCCGTCCGCGCCGTCGAGCCGGGCGCGCTCGTGTTCGACGCAATCCTTGTATTGCACCGGTAGAGGCGGCAACTTCAGCGGCTCACCCGCGCAGGCGAGCCGGTAGAGCGTGCGAAGCTCG
Source organism: Burkholderia sp. MSMB1078WGS (assembly GCF_001528895.1). Classification (NCBI taxonomy): domain Bacteria; kingdom Pseudomonadati; phylum Pseudomonadota; class Betaproteobacteria; order Burkholderiales; family Burkholderiaceae; genus Burkholderia; species Burkholderia sp. MSMB1078WGS. Next base: position 17,271 of record NZ_LPDI01000033.1, read on the forward strand.
TTGAGCAGGATCTCGAGCGACCAGAAGTCGGCGGCGATATGGTGGACGTTCAACAGCAGCACCGTGCGAATCGCGTCCGCGCCGTCCCGCTCGTTCAGCAGCAGCTTGAGCCGGATCGGCGATTGCGTCAGGTCGAACGGGCGATTCGACTCTTCGTCGATCCATCGGCGGATGGCGGCTTCGTCAGCCCCAAACACGCGATCGACCGAGAACCGCGCGCGCGCTTGCGACCCGACCTGCTGACGCGGCTCGCCATCGATCACGCGATACGCGGTGCGCAGGATCGGGTGGCGTGCGATCAGATAGTCGACGCAGCGACGCAGCACGGATATGTCGACACCGTCGTCGATGCGCGTCGCGTACGTCACGTTGTATGCCGCACTGTCGGGATTGAGCTGATGCAGCGACCAGAGCGATTTTTGCGCGAACGAGAGCGGGTAGGTGCCCGCCGTTCCCGCAAATTGCTCGAGCAGCGCGACGAGCGTCGCCTTGTGGGTCTTCAGCTCGTCGACGAGCGCAGGTGTCATCGCACCCTTCGGCGCCTTGTATTGCAACTTGCCGTCCTGGGTCCAGAGCTCGATTCCGCGCCCCGCCAGTTCGTTGATGAATTCGATCGAGCTCACAGCTCCCCTCCTTCCATTTCCACGCCGAACGTCGCTTCTCCTGACACCACGTCGATCCGGTCCGCGACGCGCGACGGCGGTGTTCCGTCGAGCGCCCGCGACTCGCTACGATCGAGCGTGGCCACGATCGTGCGCACGACGTCGTCGACGGTCGCGCCCTCGAGCAATCGCCCGAACGGAACATCGACGCCCAGCTCGCTACGCAATGCATTGCGGAATTCCGCGGCCATCAGCGAATCGAGCCCGAGCTCGATCAGCGGGATATCCGGCGCGATCCGCTCGCTCGACGTATGCAGGGTCGCGGCGATTGCGTCGGTCAGGTGTCCGCGCAGCAATTGCATGCGCTCGTCGTCCGGCAACCCCGCGATGCGCTCGCGCAAGCCGTGGCCGGTACCGGTCGGGCGATTCGCCGGCGGCGCGGGCGGCACGAGCTCCGACAACAACGTCGCCATCGCGCGGCTCGGGCTGCGCTTGATCAGCGTATCGACTTCCACGTTCCAGATCTGCGTCTGCCCGTCCGGTTCGGCTACCAGCGTGTCGAACAGGCGCAATGCGGCGTCCGGCTCGATCGGCTCGAGACCGAACGATGCGATGCGGCGCAGTTGCCGCGCGTCGAGCTGGTCGACCATCCCGTTGCCGCCCCACAGGCCCCAGTTCATCGTTTGCCCGGGCAGGCCGTCCTGATTGCGCAGGGCCGTCAGCGCGTCCACGTAGGCGTTCGCGGCGGCGTATGCGCATTGCCCAGGGGAGCCGATGCAGGCCACGATCGACGAAAACGATACAAAGTGCCGCAGCGGCAGATGCGCGGTCGCACGATGCAGATTCGACGTCCCCGCGACTTTCGGCGCGAGCACCTTCAATACGTCGGTCATCGGCTGGGTCGCGAGCAGGCCGTCGTCAAGCGTGCCCGCCGCATGCAGGACACCCACGAGCGGATGCGCGGAATCCGCTTCGAGCGCATGGACGAGCGCGTCGGTATCGGCGGCCGACGCGACGTCGGCCGCCACGAATTCGACGATCGTGCCGTGCGCACCGGCGATCGAGGCCAGGCGAGCGCGTTCGCCGTTAGTCGGCACCTGGCGGCTGGCGGACACGATCTTCGGCACGCCGTTCCGGATCAGTTGCTCGATCACCCGCGTGCCGATTGCGCCGCGTCCGCCCGTCACCAGATAGGCGCCGCGCGCAAGCGGTTGCGCCCGACCGGCGTCGCGTGCGACGAGCCGCGGGACATATACGGTGTCGCCACATGACACGAACTGCGTCTCGCCGGTCGCCGCGGCGCCCGCCAGTGCGGTCAGCGCGCTCGCGCAAGACGTCGCATCCGGCGCCGGCAGATCGACCACGCACACCGGAATGTCGCCGCTCTCGTGCATCAGGCTGCGGGCGACGCCCCAAGCCGCCGCCTGAAACGGCGACACGCGCACGTCGATGCCGGGCACGTGCTGTGCCGCCCGGGTCATGATGCAGACGGTCGGCATGCCCTGCGGCCAGCGGGCCGACTGCACTTCGCGCCAAAAGTTCGCGAAGCGCCGGTAAGCCGTACCGACTGCAGCGAGTTCGTCTTCGGACCCCGCATCGCCTATCGACGGCCACACGTAGAGCAGCACGGCAGGTCGTGCATTCGGGCCGGCGAGTGCGTCGTCGAGCGCAGCACGAATGCGCCGGGCGCCTGCATCGTCGTCGAACATGTCGTCCATCGTCAGCGCCGCGATTGCACACGCGTTGCCAGCGTCTTCGCATGCGTGCGCCACCATCGCATCCAGCGCGGAACCGTTGCCGATCAGCACGAAGTTCGCACGTGCGTCGGCCGCTTCACGTGTAGCCGCAAACGGCCGCCAGACGAGCGTGTTCAGCGCGACTGGCTCCGCGGTCCGCCGAAATCGGCGCGGATCGACGGCCATCAGCCGCAGTCCGGAGACGACGGCGACGCAGGTACCCGCGTCGTCGTATAACGAGAGATCCGCGGTTGCAAGGCTGCGCTTCACCCGGGCCCGCACCGCGCACCACACCGCCCGCACGTCGGGCATCGGGACGCAGGCGATCCGCTCGATGCCGATCGGCACGAAGGCAGTGTTCAGCTCCGCATCCCATAGCGCGCCCGCGACGGTCTGAAACGCATTGTCGAGCAACGCCGGATGAACGATGCGGACGAGGTCGTCCGTGCCGTCCGGTTCCATTTCGATTCGGGCCAGCGCCACGTCGCCGCCCCGCGACAGCGCGCGAATCGAGCGAAATGCGCGGCCGTATTCGAGCCCGGTCGCTTGCAAGCGCTCGTAGAAACCGTCGACAGGCAACGCGTCGCCGCATTGCGTGCGCCATTCGTCAAGTGCCGGCGCGTCGGGAACGCCGTGCGTCGTCCCGATCCGCGCGGCGCACTGCAACGTCCATTCGGGTTTGCAAGCTGCCGTGTCGTGACAGGCGTGAACGTCGATCCGCACGCCTTCTTCGCCGGGATGGGAGGTATCGCCTGCGTGCACGACCGTGCCGAACGTCACCGCGTTGCCGGACTCGAGCGTGAGCGCGTTATCGAACGACACCTCACGCGCGAACAGCCACGGACCGCTCCCGGATTCCGACTCCGCACCATCACGCCGCGACGCGGCGTCGAGCAGCGCCTCGACGAACCCTGCGGCCGGGAAAACGAGTTGCCCGTGCACGCGGTGTCCGCCCAGAAACGGCAGATGCCGATCGGATACCTCGCTCTCGTAGCGACGGCGGTCCGACGCCGGAATCGCGAGACGCCGGCCCAGCACGCCGCGACCGGCGGTCCGACGCGTGGCGGCTGCGCTCGTCAGCACGTTCGCCCGCTGCGCCGGCTCCCGCGCATTCACCCAGTAGCGGTGCGCTTCGAGCGGATACGGCGGCAGCACGCCGCGGCGCGCAGCTTGCCGCATCGGCGCACCGGTCCGGGACCGCTCGTATGCATGCCAGTCGACACGACGGCCGCACATATAGATATGCGCCAATGCACGCAACAACTGTTCGGTCTCGCGCCCGTCATTGTTCATCGACGGCAGCGCAATCACGTTGCCATGATCTGCCCGCTCCGCCATGCAGGCTGTGACGAGGCCTGCAAGCGTCTTGCCGGGCCCGATCTCGACGACCGTCGTCACCTTGTCGTCGAGCAGGGTGTCGACACCCGCACGGAAGGCCACCGTGGCCCGGACATGCTCGACCCAATACGCGGGATCGCACAGGCGTTCGACCTCGAATCGGCCCGTCACATTCGAGACGATCGGAATCGCAGGCGCGCGATACCGCACGGTCGCGGCGACGGCGCCGAATTCCGCAAGCATCGGCTCCATCAGCGGCGAATGGAATGCGCGCGATGCCGCCAGCGCCTTCGTTGCGATGCCGCGCGACGCGAACAGCCGCGCGATCGACTCGATTGCGTCGGGATCACCCGACACCAGCACGCTCTCCGGTGCGTTGTCCGCGGCGATGGCGACCCGTCCGGGGTAATCGCGCACGGCGTCGGCCACGAGACGTACGCTCGCGAACACCGCGAGCGCACGGCCCGGCGCGGTGAGCGTATCCATCAAACGCCCGCGCGCCGTCACGAGACGGCAGCCGTCCTCGATCGAGAACACGCCGGCGATGCACGCAGCCGCGTACTCGCCGATGCTGTGGCCCATCACGACATCGGGCACGACGCCCCAGTGCATCCACAAGCGCGCGAGCGCGACCTCGAGCGCGAACATCGCAGGTTGCGTGTAACGCGTTTCGTTTATCCGGTCCTGATGGTCGCCCCACAGCACGTCCACGAGCGACAGTTCGCCTTGCGCCTCGATATGGCCGTCGCATGCGTCGAATACGTCGCGAAACGGCGCGAAATCCCGATAGAGCTGCCGAGCCATCCCGGCGCGCTGCGCGCCCTGTCCGGTAAACAGGAACGCAAGCCGGTCGCGAACGCCGCCGGGCTGCCCGCTCCGGATCGTCATGGCCCGTGCGGCGTCCGACAGCGCATCGAGCAGCGTGTCGCGGGAATCCGCGACGATCGCCACGCGATGCCGATGGCTGTCGCGCGCGAGACGCAGCGCGCTGGCGAGCGCGGCGGGCGCCACCGACGCGTCTGCCCGCACGTGCACCGCGCAGTCTTCGATCACCTGCTGCAACATCGGCGCCGTGTGGGCGGACAACGGCCAGATGTCGTGGCGCGCGTGACCGGCCAGCGCGACGCCCGCATCGGGTTCCGCCGCGCTCGCTTCTTGCCACGCCTCGACGATCAGGTGTGCGTTCGTGCCGCTCATGCCGAACGAGCTGATCGCCGCCACTCGCCGGCCCGGGCGGGACGACGGCCACGCCGCATGCTCGGTCGCGACACGAATGCCGTTCGCATGCCAGTCGACGTGCGTGGTCGGCGTATCGAAATGCAGGTGCCGCGGCAGTTCCCCCTTCTGCAGCGCGCAAACGACCTTCATCAGCCCGGCGACCGCGGCGGCCGATTCGAGGTGCCCGATATTCGTCTTGATGCTGCCGACGTACAGGTCGCCGGTGCGGTTCGCGTCGCGGCAGTACACGTCCTCGAGGGCACGCAGTTCGATCGGGTCGCCGAGCGGCGTACCGGTGCCGTGCGCCTCGACGTAGTCGACGTCGGCCGGCGACACGCCGGCGTGCTCGAGCGCCTCGCGGATCACGTCGCGTTGCGCGCGGCCATTCGGCGCCGTCATGCCATTGCTGCGCCCGTCGTGATTGACCGCGGAGCCGCGGATCACCGCCCGGATCGGTCTGCCCTGCGCCCGCGCATCGGACAGCCGCATCAGCGCGACGACGCCGCAGCCCTCGCCGCGCACGTAACCGTCGGCTGCCGCGTCGAACGTCCGGCAGCGGCCGCTCGGCGACAGCGCCTGAAGCTCGCTCAGCGCGATCGTCATCTCCGGCGACAGCATCAGGTTGACACCGCCCGCGAATGCGACATCCGACTCGCGGGTGCGCAGGCTATGGCAAGCCAAATGGACCGCGACGAGCGACGACGAGCACGCGGTGTCGAGATGCAACGCCGGGCCATGGAATCCGAACAGGTAGGAAATGCGACCGGCCGCGAAGGGCCGCGCGGTCCCGAGCGACGTCTGCGCATAGCTGAGCGTGTCGCCCGCTACGCCTTCGCTGACACGCGCGTAGTCGTCGACCGACGAACCGACGAACACGCCGGTTCGGTACGACGCGATCGCTTCTCGCGAAAAGCCGGCGTCTTCGAGCGCACGCCAGGTGCATTCGAGCAGCAGCCGCTGCTGCGGATCGATGTGCGGCGCCTCGCGCTCCGACACGCCGAAGAATCCCGCATCGAACCGATCGACGTCGTCGATGAAGCCGCCATGCCTGCTGTAGCTCGTATCGCGACGGCCCGGCCGCGGATCGTAGATCGCGTCGGTCCATCGATCGGCCGGCACGGGGCCGACGGCGTCGGTCCCGTCCGCGAGCATCGACCAGAGCGCGTCGGCGGAATCCGCTCCACCGGGCAGACGGCAGCCCATGCCGACGATGGCGATCGGTTCGTTCATCGCGCTGCGGGCTTCGGCCAGTTCGCGTTGCAGCGCGTCTATCTTCAGCAACGCTTGCTTCACGGGGGTAAGGGGCGCGGCGGGCGCGCGATTGGACTCGGTCATGTGTACCACTCCAGACGTTCGCGGAACGAGACTGCCGGGGATCGGCTCAGCGCTGCAGCGCTTTCAGCAGCAGCGCTTCGGCCTGCGCGTCGGAGAGCGTCGCAAGCTGCTCCCGGGTAGGCGGCGCCTCGGCGCCGCCGACGATCGGCGCGGAACGCGCGTGCGCGGCGGCCGATGCGGGTGCGCCGCTCGATCGCAACGCATCGGCCGCGCCCTGCATCCGCGCCAGATGCGCCGCAAGCTGCTCGACGTTCGAACAGTCCCACAGCACGGCAGCATCGAACGTCAGCCCGATCGTGTGCTGCACCTTCAACGAAAACTGGAGCGCGCTCATCGAATCGAAACCCATCTCGACCCACGCGGCCGTGCGCGACACCTGCGTCTCGGCGATCTCGAGCCGCTCGGCGACGATCCGTACGATCCGGTCCGCGATCTCGCGCTCGATCAGCATCGGTTCGGACTGGGTCGCGGCCTCGGCGACAGCCGGCGCCACCGCACCGTCCCGCGCAGCGACCGCACCCGTCGCATAGGCGCCGTCGGTCCAGCTGGCGACGGCGCGCAGTTCGCCTTGCAGATACGCACGACGACACAGCGCGCGCGCGATCTTGCCGCTGGAAGTCTTTTCGATGGTCGCCGGCTCGACCAGCACGATCGCGTGCGGCGTGACCCCGAAGTCCTCGCCGATCGCGACCACCATCGCGCGCAGCGTGGCGTCGAGGTCCAGCGTCCGGCGCGCGGTGCGGCCGACTTCCTGGATGATCACGAGCTTCTCTTCACCGTCCGCTTGCACCGATACGGCGGCGCCGCATCCGCGGCGCAACGCCGGCACGGCGTCCTGCACGCATGCCTCGATATCCTGCGGATACAGGTTGCGCCCGCGAACGATCAGCATGTCCTTCACGCGGCCGGTCACGTACAGGCGGCCGTCGACGATCGCGCCCAGATCGCCGGTGCGCAGGAACGGACGTGCGCCAGGTTCGCCGTCGAAATGCGCGTCGAACGTCGACCGTGTCGCTTCCGGGTTGCCGTAGTAGCCCACGCCGATCGCCCCGCCGCGCACCCAGATCTCGCCGACACCATTCGGGTCGGCAACCGGGCGACCGTCGGGGCCTGCGATCCGGATCTCGGTGCCGGGCGCCGTGCCGCCGCACGACACGAGACTCTTCGCGTTCGCAGCGCCGGGCTGAACCGGTTCGACGAGGCCAGCGGCGAGCTTCACGTTATCGACGTCCAGGTAATGGGCGCCATCGCCGTAGGGGACACCCGACACGATCAGGGTCGCCTCGGCCATCCCGTAGCACGGATAGAACGATCCCGGAGCGAAGCCGTGCGGGCTTGCCGCGTCGATGAAATCGGTGACGGTCTGACGATGAATCGGCTCCGCGCCGCAGAACGCGACACGCCAGCTGGACAGATCGAGCCGGCTCTCGTCGTCGCTTCCGTCGAGCGCGGCGGCGGCAAGCGCATAGGCGAAATTCGGCCCGCCGGACGTCGTCGCACGGTGTGCGGAAATCGCGCGCAACCATCGGCCCGGCCGCTGGACGAACGCAACGGGCGACATCAACACCACCGACAGCCCGATCGACGCCAGTTGCAACGGCATCGACAGTCCCATGTCGTGATACAGCGGCAGCCACGACAGCATGCGGGTGTCGCGATCGTGTCGCATCAGCAGCGCGATCGACCGTTGGTTGTCGATGATGTTGCCGTGCGTGATCATCACGCCCTTCGGCGTGCCCGTCGATCCGGACGTGTATTGAAGAAACGCCAGATCATCCGGCGCCGGCATGCGCGGCAACGCCGACGTGTCGTTCGCACCAGCGTCGACGAGCGCTTCGTACGTGACGAGCTTGCAGCCGGTGAACAGCTGCTGCGTCGCGCGCAGGGTCTCGATGGTATCGATCGAGGTCGCCGGCGCCACGATCAGCGCGGCGCCGCAATTGTCGGCAATCGCCTGCAGCTTCGCCCATTGCGCGACCTTGCGTACCTGTTGCGGATGATAGGCCGGCACGGCGACGCGCCCCGATGCCAGACATCCATAGAACGTGCAGACGAACTCGGCGCTCGTCGGCAACAGCAGCAGCACGCGAGCGCCCGGCTCGGTCAGTTGCGCGAGTCCGTGCGCCACGCGCGTCATGCCGGCATGCAGATCGCCGAACGTGCTTTCGCTTTCGATCGCTTCGCCGTCGCGCAGGATGGTCAGCGCGATACGGTCGGGGTCCCGCTCGGTGTGATGGGCGAGCGTCTCGATGATGGAGGTCGGTTCGGCTTCCATCTGAAACACGTTCGGATTCGAATGCGTCGTCATGGTCTATCCAGAATGAGGTCGGTGCGAGCCGTCGCGCAAAGGCGGCGGCTTGCGCACGGGAGGGATCTCATGCGTGTCGCAGGAACGCGTCCGCGATCGCGCGGCGATTGAGCTTGAGGTTGCGCGTGCGCAGTCCGCTTTCGACGTCGAATGCGCGGTCGGTGAAAATCACCTTCACCAGTTGCCGTTGTGCAGGCAGCGTGCCGTTGACCGCACGGACGAGTTCGCGCAGCGCGTCGGTGACTTCGGGATCGTGCGGCCGGCGCGTCGCGATGACCACGCCGAGCCCCGCTTGCGGGCCCGCCATCACGACGGCCACGTCGACACGCGGATCGCGATACAGCAGCGCCTCGATCGGCTCCGGATGGAATTTCTCGCCGTTGCTCGTGATGATCGCGTCCTTCTTGCGCCCGACGACGTGCAGAAAGCCGTCTCGGTCGAATTCGGCAATGTCGCCCGTCGCTACCGCATTCGGCGCGATGAATGTCGCGCGACTATCCTCTTCCGGCGCATCGAAGTAGCCGAGCGACAGCAGTGCGTTCCGTGTGACGACGACTTCACCGTCCTCCAGCAACGAGACGCTGCCCGGCTCCGCCGGCTGGCCGACCGTACCGACGCGTACCCGTCCGGGCTTGTTCCACGCAACCATGCCTGCCTCGGTGATCCCGAACGCCTCGTACAGCTCGATCCCGCAATCCCAGAAGAAATCGAGCGCCGCGCGCTTGATCGGCGCCATCCCGGTAACCATGTAGCGGATGTTGCCGCCGGTCAGCGCGCTCAGTCGCTCGGCGAGCGTCGACGGGTCGCCGCCCGGTCCGGCAGCCGCTCGCGCCAGCGTATGCAGTGTCTCGTACAGCACCGGCGGCGCGATCACGAACGTCGGACGGTGTCGCTTGAGACCCGGAAAGAGTCCGTGGAACGGTACCGACACGAGGTCGATCCCGTGATACAGACAGAAGTAGTACGTCATCCGTTGCTGGTAGCTCGCGAACGGCAAGAACGTCAGGAACCGCTCGCCCGGCGCGACGCCGAATGCGTCGCCATACAGATCGAGCAAGTGCGCGGTGCCGCTGCGGCTCATCACGAGCCCTTTGGTCCGGCCTGTCGTGCCCGAACTGAACACCAGGGAATGGGTATCGGGTACATGCTCCACCCGCACCGGCTCGATACGCGCGTGCGAATCGCCGCGGCTGGCGGGATCGATATCCACGACGCGCCCGGCAATCGCGCCGGCGGTATCGAGCCATCGTGCGTCCACGGCCAGCACGCTCAGCTGGTAGCGCTCGATCAACGCGTCGCACGTGTCGAGCAGGCCATCGTTCGGAAAAGCGACCGATACGCAGCCGAGCTCGATGCACGCCAGATCCCACACCATCCACGGATAACCGTTCGGCGCGGCGATGCCGACGCGCGCTCCGGGTACGAGGCCGACTGCCTTGCCGCGCTCGACCGTGGCGAGCACGTCTTCGAACAGATCGTGGAAGGCCCGGACGGTTTCGGCGCCCTTGTCGTCGACAAAGGTCAGGGTATGGCTGCTGTCGCGCAAACGCGCGACGAGATCGTCGAAGGTCATCATCGGCGTTGTCCCGTCACGCGTGCGCGACGCCCTCCGCGGACGCGTAGTACTTTTGCGCGGCACTTTCATACATGTTCCAGAACAGCTTGCACGTGTGGCGCACCGCGAACAGCGCTTCCTGTTGCATCTCCACGGTCGTGCACAGATCGGTCACGAGCGAGATGCCTTCGGCGACGTGCGCGACGTCCTCTTTCTGGTGAACGGAGAAGAATCGCGTGTCCTCCTCGGTGAGCCCGTAGCACTTCGCCAGAATCGAGTGGCGCGCGTCTCCCGCACGGGTTTCCAGGCTCTGCCCTTCGCTCGCGATCATCACCGCGGCGGCGCCGATATGGTAGGTACCCTCGCCCTTGCAGTTCTCGAGGCGATAGTCGATCAGTTCGCGCGTGGCCTCGGACGGCGTCCATGCATCGCGCTCCTCGTCGCCGATGTTTTGCGCACGAATGAAGTCCTCCATGAGCTCGACATGGTTCTTCGTTTTCGAGAAGCGCCCGGTTTCCTCTTCGAACAGGTTGTACAGCAGCCGGCGCTTGTGGTCGGGAAACGGGCAGCGGAAATACAGATTCTCGATGTACTCGAGAAAGTACCGGGTGATCTGGTATCCCTCGAGCGTGATGATCTTCAGCAAGCGCCAGTTTTTCTGAGGCGTGAACAACTCCGCGAAGATCGGGTGATCGAGTGTGAGCTGCTCGTCCAGCGTTTCGCGCAGCGCGCGGGAAAACGTCGCTTTGTCCATCAGCACGGCTTCTTTGGTGAGGGTCATGATCGTTCCCTGTCGGTGAGGTAACCGGCAATGTAATGGCGGCTTTCAAGACTGAAACCTGTCCGTTCGGGCGACTGTTTCCACCGCCGCGCCAACCCTGTACGTCAGTGCAGGTAGGCAGTGCGGTGGCTGGACGCTATAAAGCGGAACCCCTACGGCACTTGGAGAATCCGATGGACGACCACGCGAACGTGTTCGCTACGCTTACCGAACTGATTCCGCAGATTGCTGCGCTCGATATCGCGCCGGACATGCTGACGCGGAAAACGTCGCTGACGTCGGATCTGATGCTCGATTCGATCTCGCTGCTGTCGCTGATGGCGCTGACCGAGGATCGGCTCGGCATCAGCTTTGCATCGCACACCGAACAGGTCGCGAACCTCGAAACCATCGGCGATGCGGTCGATCTGGTGGAAATGCTGTTGTCCGTGAAAGCGTAACGAGATGACGACGAACGATCATCCGCTCGACACATGCAGGGTGTCGGCAGCCGGCGGCTACGACCGTGTCTGTCTGCTGGATGCAGGCGATCTCGACGCGCTGCGCGCAGCGGCCGATGCCGGCGATGCAGCATCGGCCGGCGTAGCGAATGCGGCGCTCGACGCGCATACGCGCATCGCTCGACTCCGTGACGCATTGAACGCGCCCGGTTCCGGGCGGCTCGCCGTCGTCGTCGACGATCCCGAGATGCGTCGCACGCGCGCATTCGCGTCCTTGCCTCGCATCCTGTCGGCCGCGCTCGACGTTGCTTTCGCATCCGTTGCGAACGCATGCATCGTCGTGCTCGGCGACCCGCTCGCGGACGGCACGAAGTCCATTGGCGAAGGCAATACGCTCTCGCCGGCGTCGCTCGACACGCTCGCCGATGCGGTCGCCGAAACCGTGTTCGAGGTACGCCGCCGCGCCGACACGTACTTCGAGCAAGAGCCGCTGGCGTTGCCTGCCGAAACTGCCGGCACGGCCTGCCTGCTGACGGCTGAAGCGGTGCTGGCCTGGCTTGCGACGAAAGCGTCGCCCGGGCTTCACGTGGTGCGTGGCGATCGGCGCATTGCGTGGCGTGAACTCGCTGAATGCGTCGCGCGATGGGCGCTCATTCCGACGCGAAGCGATGCTGACCGGGCCGGCTCCGACGCCGTTCTCGCGCTACTCGAAACGAACCTGAAGCATGCCGAGCACATGCTCGGATACGCGGATGGCTCGCACGTGCCCCTGACCGACATCTCTTCTCACCGACTGCACTGCGACGGCTTCGACTGGCGAGCCCGGATCGCTTCACGCGTCGCCGCTCACGCGGCCCGGCACGAGCGGCGCGACGCTCCCCGATTGGTCGACCTGCCGTCGGCGCGCCGGATCACGACCGGCAGCGGGCATGGATATCTCGCTGCCGGGCGCGGCCCGCGGGCCATGTTGCTCATCAACGCATTCGGCATTCCGCATGACGTGTGGCACGACTTCGCGGCCGGATTGGCGCCGGATTTTTCGCTCTATGTGGCGGACGATGCAAACGATGCGCCAGGCGATGCAGGGCTGACGCGCGCCTACTATTCGAGCCCCGACGCGCCGAACCGCTACGCGCGAAGCGTGGCTGAATTGCTCGACGTCGAGGGAATCGACGCGATTCACGTCGCGAGCTGGTGCGGAGGCGCCCGATACGCGCTGGCGCTGGCCCGCGCACTGCCCGGCCGCATCGCGTCGATGAGCCTGATCGCCCCGTCGTTTGCCGGCGCGCAGGACTACGACGGCGCCGACAGCGCCTACGAGAACAATCTCAATACGATGTGCTCGCTCGTCGCGCGCATGCCGAAGGCCGCGGACAGCATGGCCAAATCGATGATCGGACTTCTGGACAAGCGGGCGCGAAGCGACGTACGCGAAGGCGGCCACGCATCGATGTTCGCGCTACCCGATTCGGCAACCCGTCACTGGCTGCACGCGCCGTTCGTGTCGGCGGCGAACATGATCGAATACAGCCAGCAATTGCTGAATTTTCGCGCCCATCGGATCGAAGCCGAACGCGACGGATCGATCGCCGGCATCCCTGCGCTGCTCGTGACCGGGGAATACGACGAAATGACATGCGCGATACGTGCGCGAGCCATTACGTCGGCCCAGCTTCGTCCGATCCGGGTCGAGCTCCAAGCCGGCAGTCATCACATGGTTCACCAGAATGCGGTGCTGCTGGCGCAACTCGTCGGCACGTTCGTCCGCGATCGGGCGCTGACGCCCGACGCACTGCCGCATCCGAGACTGCGAGTCCTCCCGGCGGCCGACCGTAGCGAGATGGAGATGGAGTCGGGCGAACTATGACGCACGAGCCTTCCGATGCCCGTTCGGACAGTTACAGCCTCGGGGCATCGATCACTAAAGTCGCACTGTGAAGCAAGCCGGATCACACGCGGCCGATCGCGTCGCGCCACGCGCGAACGACGCACAAGCCAACGCCAACCCGCTGGTCGGAGATTTCGAATGTACGCAAACAGCCTTGTCGAACTGATCGGCGATACGCCGCTGCTGTATCTGAAAAGCCTGTCGAACGAACACAGGCGAATCCGCGTGTATGGAAAGCTCGAGTGCTACAACCCCGGCAACAGCGTCAAGGACCGGAGCGCGCTTCAGTTGCTCCGCCAGGCCGAGCGCGACCATGGCCTCAAGCCGGGCTGGTCGATCGTCGAATCGACGTCCGGCAACATGGGGCACGCGCTCGCGATGCTGTGCGCCACGCGCGGCTATCGCTTCATTTGCGTGCTCGATCCGAAGACACCGAAGACGAATGCCAATCTCGTGCGGGCATTCGGCGGCGAAGTCGAGATGGTCGAACACCCCGACGAGACGGGCAGCTATCAGCGCAAGCGCATTGCGGTCGCGAAAGCGATCGCCGCGAGCGTGCCGAATTGCGTGAACCTCGATCAATACAACAATCCGGCCGCGATCGACGCCCACTATTACTCCACCGGGCCCGAAATCGTCTCCCAGCTCGCCGATCGGCTCGACGCCGTGATCGTGTCCGCCAGCACGGGCAGCCATCTGAGCGGAATCGCACGCTATGTGAAGGAGCGCGATCCGGCCACCCGCGTGATCGGTGTCGAGCCCGACGGCTCGGTCGTGTTCGGCGGCACGTACCGGCCGCATCTGCAGAATGGCGCGGGGCTCAGTTTTCAGCCCGGAAACATCCTGATTCATCTCGTCGACGAAACGATGCGCATCGTCGATCGCGACGCATTCGCCGGCTGCCGTCGTCTCGCGCTCGACGAAGGGTTGCTGCTCGGCGGTTCGTCCGGTGCCATCGCGCAAGCCGCACGCCGCTACGTCGCCACCTTGCAAGGCCCGGCCAACATCGTGCTCGTGCTGCCCGACAGCGGCACCAAGTATCTCGACACGATCTACGACGATCAGTGGCTGGTCGATCATGGCCTCCAGGCCGTGCTCGACGACCTGTGCTCCTCCCCGACCCCGCCACGCGCCGAAAGCGCCGTGGCCCTCGAAACCACGTGATCCAGGGACACCCATGAACGACTCCATCCGTACCTTGCTTGCCGACGGCGCGCAGTATCCGATCGCGTTGCCGAAAGCCAACGTCACGCACGTCACCTATCGCTGGACGAACGGCGTCGACGACGCGTTGGGCGCGCAGATCGTCGAACTGATGCGGCGCACGAGCGAAAGCGCGCCGATCATCGGCTTCGCCGAAACGATCACGGACGCGGAAGCGAGCCGCTATCTCGAGGAACTGCGCTCGAATCTCGCCGGGGAAAAGGTTCGCCTGCTGACGATCTTCGCGAACACCGGGCAATTGATCGGCCTGTGCACGTTGCGCCGCAACCTGAACCCCAACAATCGCCATATCACCGATCTCGCGAAAGGCATGATCCACGACGCCTGTCGCGGCGGCGGCGTGCTGCCTGCCGCGTTCGTCGAGATCGCGCTGCAATGCGATCGGGACAACGTCGAACTGTTGACGCTCGATGTGCGAGACGGCACGCCCGCTCACCGCGTATGGGAACACTACGGCTTTCAGACGTGGGGCACGTTGCCGGACTACGCCCGCGCGAACGGGAAGATACATGCCGGCCACTTCATGATGCAGCGCGTGGCGGATCTCAAGGAACGTGCGCTCGCCATGCTGATGGGTCGCGACGCCGGCCGCACCGCCCCCGTCGAAGCATCGGTATGAGCCACGCCATCTACGACGGGCCGATCATCGACTCGCACTGCCACATCGCGTCGACGCGCTTCATCCCCACTGCGTTCCTCGAGGGATTCTGCGCCAACGTTCATGTCCGCCTCGTCGCCAATGGCGTACGGAAATCGCGATCGGAACTGCTCGATACCTACCTCGCGCAAAGCCAGGACCACTTCGGCGATGCACTGGTGGCCGACATGACGTCGGCCGGCATCGAACAGGCCGTGGTATTGCTGCCCGATTTCACGTATGTGATGAAAAGCGATCTCACGATCGCCGAGATGTATGCCGAGCATCACGCGATTCTGCAGCGTCACGGCGAGCGCTTTCACGTCTTCGGCGGCATGGATCCGCGCTGGGGCGCCGATGGTGTCGCGTTGTTCGAGAAAGGCGTCGTCGAGTACGGCTTCTCCGGATTGAAACTCTATCCGCCGTGCGGTTACAGCCCGAGCGACAAGCGCCTGTACCCGCTGTACGAAATCTGTCGCGCCCACCGGTTACCGGTTCTGCTGCACGTGGGACCGACCAGCCCGGCGCTCGAGTTCGCGTACTCGCACCCCGATCTGCTCGACCGCGCGGCATTCGATTTTCCCGACGTCAACTTCATCCTCGCGCACGGCGCCGTGCATCACGTCGACGCTTGCGCGAGACAGTGCGCGTATCGGCCCAACTTGTATCTCGACGTCAGCGCGTTTCTCGGCTCCCAGCATCCGCAGGGGTGGTCGGTCGCGCTCGCGGAGCTGTTCCGCATGAACATCAATCACAAGATACTGTTCGGCACCGACTGGCCGGTCTTTCGCAACTCGGGCGGCCACCGCAAGGTCATGGAGCAGTTCCTCGCCGCCGATGGCCCGCTCGCCGCGGTCGCGCCGCTGCAACGAAAATGGTTGATGTCGGGCAATACGCGCGCGCTGCTGCCGGCATCGCGCAAGATCGATGCGATCGCGTGATGCCGGCCGTCGCGTGCGACGGCCGTCACGCACGCACTGCGGGCTCGCGGCTGCGTCGATGATCGGCGCCCTGCTCGTCTGGACCGCATGGCCGGGGCATCGGGCCGACGCGATGGCGGAAACCGCCGACGCAGCGGACCACTGGCGCGCCGACGAATGGGCGCAGCTCGAATCGATGCGCCTGCCCGCGAACGTCGTCAAAGTCGATCCGTCGAATCGCGTGGCCGCGTCCGCAGCGGCGGCTCAGCTCGGCAAGCGTCTGTTCTCCGATCCGCGGTTCAGCCGAAACGGCGCGATCGCCTGTGCGAGCTGCCACACGCCCGATCGCCAGTTCGAAGACGGACGACCGCTGGCGATCGGCCTGGGCATCGGCGTGCGTCGCACGATGCCCGTCGTCGCCACGACCGATGCGCCGTGGCTGTTCTGGGACGGCCGCAAGGACAGTGTATGGTCGCAGGCGATCGGGCCGATCGAGGATCACAACGAACACGGCGGCACCCGGCTGCGCGTCGCCCATGTGCTTGCCGAGCACTACCGCGATGCTTACGAGCCGCTGTTCGGGCCGCTGCCCGACCTGAGCGCGCTGCCCCGTGACGGGGGTCCGCTCGGCACGGACGCGGAGAGGACTGTCTGGCAGAGGCTCGACGAACGCACCCGCGCCGATGTGTCGCGCGTGTTCGCGAATCTCGGCAAGGCGATCGCGGCGTACGAAGCGACGCTGCAGTACGGGCCGTCGCGCTTCGATACCTATGTCGACGGCGTCCGGACCGGCGACCCGGTCAAGCTCGCCGCGCTGACGCCGACCGAAAAAGCGGGGCTTCACCTGTTCGTGAGCAAAGGGCAATGCGTGACGTGCCACACCGGGCCCATGCTGAGCGACCGGCAGTTCCACAACATCGGCGTACCGCCGCGCAGCGGGACGGCTGCCGATCCCGGCCGCGCGGCGGCGGTCGCCAAGGTGTTGCACGACGAATTCAACTGCATGGGACCGTTCAGCGACGCGAAGCCCGAACAGTGCGAGGAGTTGCAATTCATCTCGACCGACGACCCGCAAATGCTCGGTGCGTTCAAGACGCCGAGCCTGCGCAACGTAGCGCTGCGGCCGCCGTACATGCACGCGGGGCAATTCGCGTCGCTGGACGCCGTGATGCGCCACTACGCGGACGCGCCCGCGGCCGCGATCGGGCATAGCGAACTGAAGCGGATCGCGTTGTCGGACGAGGAGCAACGGCAGCTCGCCGCGCTGCTCGGTGCGTTTTCCGGCCCCGTCGTCGAGCGCTGAGCGTCCGCGCCGTCGTTCGTCAACGCGACGCGTCGCGAACGGCGACGCCCATCACCTTGACCTGGCCGCCGAACGGCAACGCAGCCGCCTGATAGACGGTTCGCGCAGGCCGGCGATCCGCGGGAAACAGGTCGGCATAAACACCGTTCACCTCCGCGAGCGCACCGATGTCGGAAAACGCGATGTCGACGAACACGAGATCCCGTGGGGTGAATCCCGCGGCTTCGATCGCACGGAACAGGTTCGCGAATGCGCGCCGCGCTTCTTCGGCCGGCGTACCGGGCACATAGCGGCCGTCGGCATCCAGCGAAAGCTGGCCGCTGAGATAGCAGGTGTCGTTCGCGACCACTGCGTGGCTGATCGGCGACGGCCACTGCGGCAATTCGTTGCCCGAGGTCACAAAGTGTTTCATGCGGTTCTTCTCCTTGACGCAGGTGACGCAGCCCGTCACGCGTAACGGATCGGCATCCGTTCCCGCGTTACAAATAGTGCTTGACGAGCAACTGAAAGAGATTCGACTGTGGCAGCGCGCCGTATTCGGTCCCAGACGCGCCCGCATTGATCTGCCATTGCAGCGCGACATCGGTTCTGGCGAAGCGATAACGCGCCTCGAGCCAGGTGAGCCGGCTGCGATCGGCGAGGTTCAACCTGACGAAACCGGAGAGATCCAGTCGCTGGATCCAGGCGTCCTGCCACCTGACCATCGCGAAGATCCCGTCGCGGGTCGTGGGATCCTGCTGGGCGGCCGACAGCGTTCGATACGCGGCATAACCGGCCGGCGGCCCATTGCGCAGCGCCTGCCATCCCGCACGATCGAGCGCGGCGCCGTCCCGGTCATACTCCAGCGTGAAGGAAAGATTGCGCGACGTCGTGCAAGTCGCGCCGGTTGCGAGTTTCCAACGGAACGCGACATCGCTGTACGGCTGCCCAAGCGCACGCGCGAGCGTCGACGGCCCTCGGCCACCCGACCACTCGACGTATCCGACGCACGCGTTGTTGACGAGATGGACCAGGTTGACGCCGAATTGCGGCGAACTGCCGGGCTTCCCGTCATCGTAGATCACGATCTGCGGCGACAGATCCGAGATGACGCGCTGGCTGAACTGAAGCATCCAGCGCGTGCGCTGATTCGTTGCGCCGAAGTCCGGCGAGAACGATGCGTCGGTCGCGCGATCCGCAATCCGTGGGGCGATGAGCACGCTGACGGAACCGTCGGCCCACAATTGCTGGCCGCGCAGCATCACCGTACCGAGCCGGTTCTCGCGCAGGCTCGCGGGATCCACCGAGGTCACGGAACGGACCGCGTTGTCGCGGAAAAAGTCGGTGGGGTTGTAGCCGGTCGCGACGCCGAGCCGCACATTGACGCGGCCGGCCTGCAGCAGCGTGCTGCCGCCGCCTACGCGGCCGTCCACATACAGTTCCTTCAGCGTGTTGATCGCGCCCGAGTCGCCATCGAAGCGCCACGGACCGTTCAGGTCGAGCCGGTCTGCAAGACTGATGCCCCAGCCGTTCGAGAATGCATGACGCGCAGTGAGGTCGAGCGACAGGCGCGTGGCCGTTCGCGTCCCGCCCGGGCGCAAGGTGGCGAAACGCAGACCCGGTTCCAGACTGAACTGGTACTTGCCGTCGTCGACCTTCTGCGCCGGCGTCGCGTCGGCCAGCGCCAGCCCGGCCTCTTCCGCGTCGTTGGCATGGCATACGCCCGCCATGCTGGCCAACGCGATACAGGCGATGCCGATGCGCGCCGTCATTCGGGCTGAAAACGCGCCATGAAATCGGACTGGAACCAGGCATCCGGAATCTCCCGCGCCACGTAGTCCGCATATCGCATCACGGTCACGAGATTCGGATTGAGCCCGTCGATGATCACGATCTCGGTGGGCCGCAACGCACCGAGCTGCTGTTGAAAGCGTCGATAGAATGCCGTCTTGAGAAGCTTGCCGCTCTCGCTGAAGAAACGTGCCTTCACGGGGCGCGAGTCCGTCGTGTCGATCCACATTTCGATCGAGTGATACGTCATGTCGGATACGCTCTGGACCAGCTTCAACCGGTAGGCACGGCGCATCTGGCGCTCGCCGTCCTGCACGTCCTCTTCCGCCTCGACCTGGGCACGATACCCCTGGGCGAAATTGACGGTGACCACATCGCCGTTCGACGCCTGCCCGAGCAGCCGTTGCTGCGGCGAAATGCGGATCGTCGCCTTGCTCGCCGGATCGAAGAACCACAGATCGTTGCCGCTCTTGAGCATCAGCTTGTTCGCATCGCGAGCCGGCGCGGCGAATCGAATCAGGCTGCGAAACTGACCGCTCGTCGGGTTGATCCGCGAATAAGCGGTCAGTGCGTTCGAATCCGTTTGCTTGCCATCGGTGTATTGGGTCAGCGTGACGTTCAGCGTAAACGGCTCGCTCGGGTTGCGAACGGCGTCGCTCGCGGCGAGGATGCGTTGCGGATCTGGCGCGGCGTGTGCGGTACAGCAGGCGAGTGCGAGGATCGCGGCGGCGCACAGGCGCGCCATCGAATGCGTCTGCATCGGAATCTCCGGGGCAAATACGGAATGACAGGGACGAGTTCGGCTCCCACCCGAAAACGGGTGGAGAACCGGCAAGTTTGGGGAGAAACGGGGCGACGCTGCGGGTGCAGCTCAGTAGCCCGGATACTGCATCTGCAGTGCGACCCATGCGGCCGTGCGCTTGCCGAACTCGGACGAAATCGCATTCAGCGATGCGTCGAGCGCATGCAACGGATAGCGCATGATCGGCGGGGACAACATCCGCGCCGGCGCGTCGACGCCGGCCACGCGGTCGGGAACGATCGTCAACCCGCGGCGGGTGCGCACGGGTTCGCGGTTCGCGGCCACCGTGTAGGCGGTCGAGCGGAACGTCGTGGAGTAGGCGTCGGCCTCGAGCACGAGCGCGATTTCGTCGACACCCGGCGCGATCGGGATACCGAAATCCTCGTGCGACCAGAACGACACATAGTTGGTTGCAATCGTCGCCATCGCCGGCAAACCGAGGCTGAAGCGGTCGCTCGCGATCTCGGACGACCATGCAGGGCGTCCGAGCCGCTCGCCGACCTGCAGCGCACGTTCGCGCCCGGCGAGCGCCTCGACGAGCGCAAGCGATACCGGAATCGTCGCCGTGACGCCGGTCGTCGTGACGACCTTGCCATCGGCAACGTAACGCTTGCCGTCGACCCAGCGCGTATCGGCAAACTTCTTGCGGAGATCGTTCATCGAATACCAGTGCCCCGTTGCACGGCGGCCTTCCAGCAACCCCGCACGGGCGACCACCCATACGCCATCGCACACGCCGATGATCGTCGCACCCTTCTTCGCCTGCTCGGTCACCCATGCCAGCAGCGCCGGATCGCTATCGCGATGCACCGCCGGCACGATCACGTAGTCGGCGCCTTCGGGCACGCGCTGATCGAACTGGGCGGTGGTTTCGTCCGGAATGACGTTCATCGGCGCCGGAAACATCCGGATGGGGCCCGGTTTCGTCGCAAGCGCGACGAGATCCGCCGCGCCCGATTCGGCCACGATGCCGTAGGGAACGACGTAATCGGTCAGCTCGGTGTAGTAGTTTTCGCCAACGACGGCGACGATCGGGCGCGTGCGCCCGAAGCGTGGCTGATAGGCGGGCAGCCGGTCCGCGCGTGCCGCCGCGGGCGCTGCGGCGGCCGGCGCCGACGCCTCGCTCGCCGGCCCCGCATGGGCAAGGTTCGCGATACCCGATGCGAACGGCGCGAGCAGCAACAGCATCCAGTACAGCATGACTTTTTGCATTGAAGCCTCTCCGTGTATGGAACTCATCCAGTAATCAGGCATGGCGCCCGTGTCGACCGTCATGACGCCACCGCCGGCGGCAGCACGACGTTGAACGTCACGTCGTCGTCGCGCTGCGCGTCCCGGACCTTCAGCGTGATCGTCCACCAGCCCGGCATGCTGAACTTCATCCCTTGCAGCCGATACGTCCCGTTTCCGTTGCCGTCGACCACGCGAGGGCGCGTCGGCAGACCGTGCCCGTGCTGAGGCATCCCGCCGCCGACATCGATGCGCGCACCGCGCACCGGCTCCCCCGAAGCACGCTTCACGGTAACGGTCCACGTGTGGATCCGGTTCAGCGGCGGCGGTGTCGTCGGCGGTTCGAGCGTCACGACGTAAGCGCCCGACGCCGTCGTTTGCGTCAGCGACAGATCCAGACCCGCGGGCGCCGGCTGCTCGGCCGGTGCGCCACATGCGCCGAGCATGACGATGCAACTCCCGGCGAAGGCTAACATGACAATCAGCCGACGAATGCATTTCATCGACATTTCATCGACACCCGATCCGATCGTTCGATCACGCATAGCGAAGCGCATCGACGATCTCCATTCGCGACGCGCGGCGCGCGGGCAGCAACGCGGAAAGCATCGCCACGACGAGCAGGCCGATCGCGGTACCGACGATCAGGTCGTTCTCGCCCCACACACGAATGATCAGCGGCACCGGCGAGCGGCCCGGCGGCGTCCACGTCAGGCCGCTGACGTTGATGATGCCGGCGAGCAACGCCGCGCTGGCAACGCCGAGCACCGCGCCGATCACGCCGAGCAGCAACCCTTCGCACAGGAACAGGCGACGTACGCCCGCCCGGCGCAATCCCATTGCGCGCAGCGTACCGATTTCGACCGTGCGTTCGAACACCGCCGTACTCATTGTGTTGCCGACAGTGAACAACACGATCGCTGCGATCAGTAGCGCAACGAAACCGAACAGCGTCGCGAACATTGCAAGCGCTTGGCCATAGAACGGGTTCAGCACCGTGTAATCGACGACTTCCGTATCGGTACCCGCGAATTTCGTTTTCAGCAGCGTCTCGATCCTGGCCTTCGCGGCCGGCAAATCGGACGTATGGCACAACTGGACGACGATCGCCGTCGCCTTCGGCCGCTCGGTGCCGTAGACGAGTCGTTGCGCTTGCGCGAGATGCAGGCCGACGTACATGTCGTCGTATTCCTTGATGCCTTGTCGCTCCGCCTTCACGACCTGCAGTTCCACCACGTTCGGCGCACCGCGCGCGGTCGCCGCAAGCAGTTCGATCCGCCGGCCGCCCGTCCCGGCAGCCGGCGCCACGCGCGTACCCTCGGCAAGGGCCGCGATATCGTCCGGAAGCGGCGAAGCGGGCGTGGTGTCCGCGGACTTCCTGGGCGGGTTGCAGTCGGGTACCTTGAGCGGCCCGCACAGTTCGAGCACGCGCGCGAGGCCCGTCCCGATCACGGCTGCGTCGCCGGTCGTGCCGGTCAGCGCCATCGGCGGGATCGTCACGGGGAAGTGGTAGTCGTTCCAGGCGCGCATCCGGTTCTGGTCGTCGACGCGCACGCCGAGCGCGAGCGCGGTACGCGACAACCCCGCGTCGAAGTTGCCCGCGATACCCTGCAACTGCAGCGTGGGCGTCGCGACGAGCACCATCTTCGCCAGTTCCGGATCGGCCTTCACCGCATCGATGATCGCCTCGTAGTTGTCGATCCCGTACTCGGAAGGATTACCGCTGCCGAACTCGTAGAACCCCTTGCGTTCGATCTGCAGATGGCCGCCGTACTTCACGTAATCGGTTTGCAGGCCATACGTGATGTTGCGCGTATAGCCGCCGAACAGCAGCACCGCGTGCGCGCCGACGATCATCGCGAGCAAGGTCGTGATCGAGCGGCGACGGTTGCGCAGCAGATTTCGGAGCGCGAGCAAAAAGGTCTTCATGCGAACGCCTCCTGGTCGTCGGTGCGCGTCACGCCGGACACGATCCCGTCGGCAATGTGCACGACATCGTCGCCTGCCGCGATGACCTGCGGATCGTGCGACGAAATCACGAACGACACGCGCCGCTCCCGTTGCAACCGCCGCATCAGCGCGATGATCTGCTGGCCGGTCTTGCTGTCCAGATTGGCGGTCGGCTCGTCCGCCAGCACGAGGTTAGGCGACGCGACGAGTGCGCGCGCGATCGCGACGCGTTGCCGCTGCCCGCCCGACATCTGTCCCGGACGATGATGCGCTTTGTCCGCGAGGCCGACTGCATCGAGCATGTCCCGCACCCTCAGCGCGCGTTCGGACTCCGTCAATCTCGTGCCCGCGAGAAGCAGCGGATACTCGACGTTTTCGTGCGCCGTGAGCACCGGTAGCAGATTGAAGTTCTGGAAAACGAAACCGAGCCGTCGAGCACGAAAATCGGACAGCGCGTCGTCCGACAAACGACCGACCTCTTCGCCCGCCACGACGATGCGGCCGCGGTCGGGCCGGTCCACGCATCCGACGAGATTCAGCAACGTCGACTTCCCGCTGCCGGAAGCACCGGCAACGACGGTCAGTTTTCCGTCGCGAATGTCGAGCGTGACGTCGCGCAACGCGGTCACGTTGACGGAACCCATCAGATACGACTTTTCAACGGCTTCGAGTATTACGGCGTTCATGGTTTCGATATACGAAGTTGGCAGGCCGCGACGGCACGGTGCAGGACGATCGCGCAGCGCAGAATACCAACTTGCGTGTAGGGAAAAACCTGTTCGTTGGGGCAGCATCCGGGCGCGCATCCGCTACCGGGATGGCATGTCGCGCCCCGCATTCGCGAACAATCACGGCCGGGACGGATCGTCAACCTGTACCGTCGGACGGCACCCGTCGCCGGCCCTTGCCATTACGCTGCACCGTCATCGGCGCGCCGCCCCGGACCGGATCGCGGCCGCGACGCGTCACGACTTCCGCTCTCAATCGGCATGCCCGTCAAAATAACGCCCTGGTTCATCCTGCATCGCCCGCGACCCGCGGCCACGCACCGGCTGTTCTGCTTCCCGTACGCCGGCGCCGGCTCGCTGCTCTATCGGCGCTGGGCGCTCGATCTGCCCGACTGGATCGAAGTCGTTGCGGTCGAACTGCCGGGACGCCAGACGCGCTTCTCGGAAGCGCCGCCCACATCGCTGGATGCGATGACGGATGCGTTGGCCACCGCCACGAACGGGCTCCTCGACAAGCCGTTCGGCATCTTCGGATACAGCTTCGGCAGTGTCGTCGGTATCGAATGGCTGAGGGAACTCGATCGACGACGGCTTCGCGGGCCCATTCACGCATTCTGCGCAGCGCACCGCGCGCCGCATGTTGCCCCTCGTCCGTTATCGATTCATCGGTTGTCGGAACCGGAGCTCATCGACTGGCTGAAGACGATGGGCGGCACACCGGATGCGCTGCTGTCGGAGCCGGACTGGCTTCGGCATTTCCTGCGCGCGCTGCGAGCCGATCTGGCGCTGGCCGAAGGATATTGCGCCGATACGCCTTTCGCGTTGCGCTGCGGGCTGACCGTATTTGGCGGCTTGCACGATCCGCATGTCGATATCGACGCGTTGCGCGAATGGCGCCGCTACAGCGACGGGCCGTTCTCGCTTCATCGTTTCGACGGCGATCATTTCTTTATCCATGCCAGGGAGCGCGAACTCCAGGATCACGTTGTCGCGACGCTGGCCGCACGCGCATAGTTCCGATACAGGGGCCCCGTCGCGCCCGCATGGCTTGCGAGGCCGTTTCCTCACAGCATCACGCGCTCGATCCCGCCATGGTTCGCCCGTGCGACATAATCGGCCATCCAGTTCTCGCCGAGCACCTGGCGCGCGA
>NZ_LPDI01000034.1:0-3114 GCF_001528895.1 Burkholderia sp. MSMB1078WGS
AGACAGACTTGTTATAGGATCAAGCCTTACGGGCAATTAGTATCGGTTAGCTGAACGCATTACTGCGCTTACACACCCGACCTATCAACGTCCTGGTCTCGAACGACCCTTCAAGGAGGTCTAGCCTCCAGGGATATCTCATCTTAAGGCGAGTTTCCCGCTTAGATGCTTTCAGCGGTTATCTCTTCCGAACATAGCTACCCGGCGATGCCACTGGCGTGACAACCGGTACACCAGAGGTTCGTCCACTCCGGTCCTCTCGTACTAGGAGCAGCCCCCTTCAAATATCCAACGCCCACGGCAGATAGGGACCAAACTGTCTCACGACGTTTTAAACCCAGCTCACGTACCTCTTTAAATGGCGAACAGCCATACCCTTGGGACCGGCTACAGCCCCAGGATGAGATGAGCCGACATCGAGGTGCCAAACACCGCCGTCGATATGAACTCTTGGGCGGTATCAGCCTGTTATCCCCAGAGTACCTTTTATCCGTTGAGCGATGGCCCTTCCATACAGAACCACCGGATCACTATGACCTGCTTTCGCACCTGCTCGACTTGTCGGTCTCGCAGTTAAGCACGCTTATGCCATTGCACTATCAGCACGATTTCCGACCGTACCTAGCGTACCTTCGTACTCCTCCGTTACGCTTTGGGAGGAGACCGCCCCAGTCAAACTGCCTACCATGCACTGTCCCCGACCCGGATCACGGGCCAAGGTTAGAACCTCAAACAAACCAGGGTGGTATTTCAAGGACGGCTCCACCGAAACTAGCGTTCCGGTTTCATAGCCTCCCACCTATCCTACACAGATCGGTTCAAAGTCCAATGCAAAGCTACAGTAAAGGTTCATGGGGTCTTTCCGTCTAGCCGCGGGTAGATTGCATCATCACAAACACTTCAACTTCGCTGAGTCTCGGGAGGAGACAGTGTGGCCATCGTTACGCCATTCGTGCAGGTCGGAACTTACCCGACAAGGAATTTCGCTACCTTAGGACCGTTATAGTTACGGCCGCCGTTTACCGGGACTTCAATCAAGAGCTTGCACCCCATCATTTAATCTTCCGGCACCGGGCAGGCGTCACACCCTATACGTCCACTTTCGTGTTTGCAGAGTGCTGTGTTTTTATTAAACAGTCGCAGCCACCAGTTTATTGCAACCCCTTCACCCTCCTGGCGCAGGCCAGTCAAGCTACAAGGGCGTACCTTATCCCGAAGTTACGGTACCAATTTGCCGAGTTCCTTCTCCCGAGTTCTCTCAAGCGCCTTAGAATACTCATCTCGCCCACCTGTGTCGGTTTGCGGTACGGTCATCGTTAGACTGAAGCTTAGAGGCTTTTCTTGGAACCACTTCCAATTGCTTCGCGACCTAAGTCGCTCGCGCCACACCCTTGAATCCCGCGCCCGGATTTGCCTAAGCGCCTTCTCCAATGCAGCGACCGGGACTTCCAACACCCGGACAACCTTCCGCGATCCGTCCCCCCATCGCATCTAACGACGGTGCAGGAATATTGACCTGCTTCCCATCAGCTACGCATTTCTGCCTCGCCTTAGGGGCCGACTCACCCTACGCCGATGAACGTTGCGTAGGAAACCTTGGGCTTACGGCGAGGGGGCCTTTCACCCCCTTTATCGCTACTCATGTCAGCATTCGCACTTCCGATACCTCCAGCACGCTTTTCAACGCACCTTCGCAGGCTTACGGAACGCTCTCCTACCATGCGAGACTAGCTCGCATCCGCAGCTTCGGTATATAGCTTAGCCCCGTTACATCTTCCGCGCAGGACGACTCGATCAGTGAGCTATTACGCTTTCTTTAAAGGGTGGCTGCTTCTAAGCCAACCTCCTGACTGTTTTAGCCTTCCCACTTCGTTTCCCACTTAGCTATATTTGGGGACCTTAGCTGGCGGTCTGGGTTGTTTCCCTCTTGACACCGGACGTTAGCACCCGATGTCTGTCTCCCGTGATTGCACTCTTCGGTATTCGGAGTTTGCTATGGCGGGGTAATCTGCAATAGACCCCCCAACCATGACAGTGCTCTACCCCCGAAGGTGAGACACGAGGCACTACCTAAATAGTTTTCGGAGAGAACCAGCTATTTCCAGGTTTGTTTAGCCTTTCACCCCTATCCACAGCTCATCCCCTAACTTTTCAACGTTAGTGGGTTCGGACCTCCAGTACGTGTTACCGCACCTTCATCCTGGCCATGGATAGATCACCTGGTTTCGGGTCTACGCCCAGCAACTGAACGCCCTATTCGGACTCGCTTTCGCTACGCCTGCCCTATACGGTTAAGCTTGCTACTGAACGTAAGTCGCTGACCCATTATACAAAAGGTACGCCGTCACCCCTTACGAGGCTCCGACTGTTTGTATGCATGCGGTTTCAGGATCTATTTCACTCCCCTCCCGGGGTTCTTTTCGCCTTTCCCTCACGGTACTGGTTCACTATCGGTCGATCACGAGTATTTAGCCTTGGAGGATGGTCCCCCCATCTTCAGACAGGATTTCACGTGTCCCGCCCTACTTGTCGCACACCTAGTTCTTTCATACTGTTTTCGCCTACAGGGCTATCACCTGCTATGGCCGCACTTTCCAGAGCGTTCGGCTAACAATACAAATAAAGAGTGCAAGGCTCATCCCATTTCGCTCGCCACTACTTTGGGAATCTCGGTTGATTTCTTTTCCTGCGGTTACTTAGATGTTTCAGTTCACCGCGTTCGCTTCGCATGGCCTATGTATTCAGCCATGGATACTCCAAAAGGAGTGGGTTTCCCCATTCGGACATCTACGGATCAAAGCTTGTTTGCCAGCTCCCCGTAGCTTTTCGCAGGCTACCGCGTCCTTCATCGCCTGTGATCGCCAAGGCATCCACCACATGCACTTGTTCGCTTGACCCTATAACGAGTCTGTCTCATCTTTCGACGCTACAGTCGCTACAGGTTGAGTTCTCGCGTTGTGCCGTATTCCAATTGAGCCGAACAATGAAGTTCGAATCATCTTGAGATACATCGATACAATCACAACCCGGATAGTTTCCACGTCCATCTCAAAGACGCTTCCGCTATCCAAATTACTTACTTCTTCCAGATTGTTAAAGAACGACAGCCGATAC
>NZ_LPDI01000035.1:0-3254 GCF_001528895.1 Burkholderia sp. MSMB1078WGS
GGTGGTAGTACGGATGACGCAACGCCTACTCTTGCTGGCACGGCGGAAGCGGGCAGCACAGTGAGCGTTTATGACGGTACGACGCTGCTGGGTACCACGACAGCGGACCCGTCCGGAAACTGGACGTTCACGCCGCCGACGGCGCTGGGTGAAGGCGCACATAGCCTGACCGTCACTGCAACCGATGCCGCAGGCAACGTAAGCACGCCAAGCACGGCATTTAACCTGACGATCGATACGACGGCGCCTGCATTGCCGACGGTGAACGCGACGGACGGTACATCGCTGTCGGGTACAGCCGAAGCTGGCGCAACGGTCAACATCGATACCAACGGCGACGGCACGCCGGACGCAACCGTGACGGCGGACCCGAGTGGCGCATGGACGTATACGCCGTCGACCCCGCTGCCGGTTGGCACGGTGATTGGCGTGACGGTCACCGACGCAGCAGGCAATACGGGGCCGTCTGCCTCGGTAACGGTGTCGGGCGACACGACGGCGCCTGCGGTGCCGATCATCGGCACCGTGACGGACGACGTGGGCTCCATTGTTGGCGCGATCGTTTCAGGCGGCAGTACGGATGACGCAACGCCTACTCTTGCTGGCACGGCAGAGGCAGGTAGCACGGTGAGCGTCTATGACGGCACGACGTTGCTGGGCACGACGACGGCAGACCCGTCCGGAAACTGGACGTTCACGCCGACCACGGCGCTGGGTGAAGGCGCGCACAGCTTGACCGTCACCGCAACGGACACCGCGGGCAACGTCAGCGCACCGAGCGCATCGTTCGCGATCACGATCGATACGACGGCTCCTGCATTGCCGACGGTGAACGCGACGGACGGTACATCGCTGTCGGGTACGGCCGAAGCGGGCGCAACGGTCAACATCGACACGAATGGCGACGGTACACCGGATGCAACCGTGACGGCGGACCCGAGTGGCGCGTGGACGTATACGCCATCAACCCCACTGCCGGTTGGCACGGTGATCGGCGTGACGGTCACCGATGCGGCAGGCAATACGGGTCCGTCTGCTTCGGTGACGGTGACGGGCGATACGACGGCACCGGCCGCACCGATCATCGGCACCGTGACGGATGACGTAGGCTCCATTGTTGGTGCGATCGTCTCTGGTGGTGCTACTGATGATGCAACGCCGACATTGAGCGGTACTGCGGAAGCGGGTAGCACGATCAATGTGTACGACGGCACGACGCTACTGGGCACGACGACGGCAGACCCGTCCGGAAACTGGACGTTCACGCCGACTACTGGTTTGGGAGAGGGCGCACACGCAATCACGGTGACTGCAACGGACACGGCAGGCAACGTGAGTGTGCCGAGCGCGGCATTCGACCTGACGATCGATACGACGGCGCCTGCATTGCCGACGGTGAACGCGACGGACGGTACATCGCTGTCGGGTACAGCCGAAGCGGGCGCAACGGTCAACATCGACACGAATGGCGACGGTACACCGGATGCAACCGTGACGGCCGACCCGAGCGGCGCGTGGACGTATACGCCATCGACCCCACTGCCGGTTGGCACGGTGATCGGCGTGACGGTCACCGATGCGGCAGGCAATACGGGTCCGTCTGCCTCGGTGACGGTGACGGGCGATACGACGGCACCGGCCGCGCCGATCATCGGCACCGTGACGGACGATGTGGGCTCGGTTGTTGGCGCGATCGTTTCAGGCGGCAGTACGGATGACGCAACACCTACTCTTGGTGGCACGGCAGAGGCAGGTAGCACGGTGAGCGTTTATGACGGCACGACGCTGCTGGGCACCACGACGGCAGACCCGTCCGGAAACTGGACATTCACACCGACTACTGGTTTGGGAGAGGGCGCACACGCAATCACGGTGACTGCAACGGATACGGCAGGCAACGTGAGTGCGCCGAGCGCAGCATTCGACCTGACGATCGATACGACGGCGCCTGCATTGCCGACGGTGAACGCGACGGACGGTACGTCGCTGTCGGGCACGGCGGAAGCGGGTGCAACGGTCAACATCGATACGAACGGCGACGGTACGCCGGACGCCACTGTGACGGCCGATCCGAGCGGCGCGTGGACGTACACCCCCTCGACCCCGCTGCCGATCGGCACGGTGATCGGTGTGACGGTCACCGATGCGGCAGGCAATACGGGGCCGTCTGCTTCGGTAACGGTGTCGGGGGATACGACGGCGCCTGCCGCACCGGTCGTTGTTAGCGTCACGGACGACGTGGGTTCCGTTGTTGGCGCGATCACTTCTGGTGGTGCTACTGATGATGCAACGCCGACATTGAGCGGTACTGCGGAAGCAGGTAGCACGATCAATGTGTACGACGGCACGACGCTGCTGGGTACCACGACGGCAGATCCGTCTGGAAACTGGACGTTCACGCCGAGCACGGGTTTGGGAGAGGGCGCACACGCAATCACGGTGACTGCAACGGACACGGCGGGCAACGTGAGTGCGCCGAGTGCGGCATTCGGCTTGACGATCGATACGACGGCGCCGGCGGTGCCGACGGTGAACGCGACGGACGGTACGTCGCTGTCGGGTACGGCGGAAGCGGGCGCAACGGTCAACATCGATACGAATGGCGACGGCACGCCGGATGCAACCGTGACGGCCGACCCGAGCGGCGCATGGACGTATACGCCGTCGACCCCGCTGCCGGTTGGCACGGTGATTGGCGTGACGGTCACCGATGCGGCAGGCAATACGGGTCCGTCTGCTTCGGTGACGGTGTCGGGCGATACGACGGCACCGGCCGTACCGATCATCGGCACCGTGACGGACGACGTGGGCTCGGTTGTTGGCGCGATCGTTTCAGGCGGCAGTACGGATGACGCAACACCTACTCTTGCTGGCACGGCAGAGGCAGGTAGCACGGTGAGCGTTTATGACGGCACGACGTTGCTGGGCACCACGACGGCAGACCCGTCCGGAAACTGGACGTTCACGCCGACCACGGCGCTGGGTGAAGGCGCACACAGCCTGACCGTCACCGCAACGGACACTGCGGGCAACGTCAGCGCACCGAGCGCGTCGTTTGCGATCACGATCGATACGACGGCTCCTGCATTGCCGACGGTGAACGCGACAGACGGTACGTCGCTGTCGGGCACGGCGGAAGCGGGAGCGACGGTCAATATCGACACGAACGGCGACGGTACGCCGGACGCCACTGTGACGGCCGACCCGAGCGGTGCATGGACGTATACGCCGTCGACCCCGCTGCCGATCTGCTA
>NZ_LPDI01000036.1:0-19974 GCF_001528895.1 Burkholderia sp. MSMB1078WGS
GGCTCGAACGTCCACGTACCGTCTTCGTTCACCACCGTCGTGCCTACCGGTTCACCGTCAACGATCACTTCGATCGTCGCGCCGGGCTCACCCTTGCCGTCTAGCACCGGCGTCGCGTCGCTCGTCGTCCCGCCCGATGCGATCGGCACCAGCGTGTCGCCTGCGTTGTCCGTGATGTGATCGATCGTCGGCTTCGACGGTGCAGTCGTGTCCACCACCACCACTACCGGCTCCGACGGCTCCGAACGGTTACCCGCGTCGTCTTGCGCCACCACTTCGATCTGATGCTCGCCATCGGCCAGCGGCGTCTCAGGCTCGAACGTCCACGTACCGTCTTCGTTCACCACCGTCGTCCCAACCGGTTCGCCGTCAACGATCACTTCGATCGTCGCGCCAGGCTCACCCTTGCCGTCCAGCACCGGCGTCGCGTCGCTCGTCGTCCCGCCCGATGCGATCGGCACCAGCGTGTCCCCTGCGTTGTCCGTGATGTGATCGATCGTCGGCTTCGACGGTGCAGTCGTGTCCACCACCACCACTACCGGATCCGACGGCTCCGAACGGTTACCCGCGTCGTCTTGCGCCACCACTTCGATCTGATGCTCGCCATCGGCCAGCGGCGTCTCAGGCTCGAACGTCCACGTACCGTCTTCGTTCACCACCGTCGTCCCAACCGGTTCGCCGTCAACGATCACTTCGATCGTCGCGCCAGGCTCACCCTTGCCGTCCAGCACCGGCGTCGCGTCGCTCGTCGTCCCGCCCGATGCGATCGGCACCAGCGTGTCGCCTGCGTTGTCCGTGATGTGATCGATCGTCGGCTTCGACGGTGCAGTCGTGTCAACGATCACCGATACCGTGTTCGATTGCTCAGAGGCCGTCCCAGCCCCGTCGATCGCAACCACAACAAACTTATGCTCACCTTCTGCCAGCGCGATCGTCGGTTCAAAAGTCCATCGACCATCATCACCCACTACCGTCGTACCGATCCGCTTGCCATCCAGAAACACTACGATAAGGTCGCCCGGCTGACTGGTGCCGCCGATCACCGGCGTCACATCACTTGTCGTGCCACCAAACACCACCGACTTCGCCTCGTCGCCCTCGTTGTCCGTGATGCTATCAATCGCTGGCATCAGTCTTGTTAGCGCGTCTGCAGCGCCCCCGGTTGCCGAGGAATCAACTCTTGCCATGCCGGTTGAATCGCTGCTACCCGACACAGCGCTGGAAATCCCTACGCCCAACCCCACAGCCGCCAATCCCAGCAGACCCACTCTTGAAAGGTTCAAGGCCGACGAGCCAGCGATTCCACCAAGGTCGATCGCACTCTGCGTATCGAGAACCGCCTTCGCGGACGTGCCGTCTACCAATGCAGCAGCCTCATGATCGCCCGGCAAGCCAGCTGCAACGTACTCGTGATATGCCCCGTCTTCGCCAACGCCGAGAAGTTGCGCCTCACTGCCATAGAAATCTTCGATAACCGCAGATGGATGGTCCAGATCATCACCCTCAAGGCTCAAATGAAGGTTCTTGCCAACACGTTTGATCGTGATGTTCTCCGGCGCGTGTCCCGTCCTGTCATTCGCAAGAATGAACTGACCTCCCTTGATCGCCCGAATCTTCACCACCCCAGCCTTACCTCCGTGAAGGGTTGCGGTCTGAGTAATCGTCCTGCCGTCTACAACCGCCAGCGTTACAGTGCTCTTTACCAACGTCAATTCCTCAAAATTGTCGACGACCCACTAGGGCCAACGAAATCGTAAAAAATGAAATCTAAAACCTTGCGCATTGCTTTCACTTCCCTCGTCATTTTCCCGATCCATACACACGCAGAAATAAGACGAGTTCAGACCTTTATCGGACTAGACCGAAATTTGCCCCATCCTCTCCGACGCGGATTCAAGACAATCGTCGACCGAGCTTCCCCTGAAATTTCGCCTTCCTGGAGGCCGCGTATAAACTCGACCCAAAGGAAGGAAAGCAGGGATTTTCAAGGTAGCCTGCTATGCGCGCGTGCAGTTGCTCACCGCTTCATGTCGCTGAGCCACACCACCAAATTTCCAGCCGAGTAGTGCTCACTAAACACCGACAGGTAGCCGTCGAATCGATTTGATACTTCAGCGACATTGTTGGTGTAGTGCTCGTTCTCCGCCGTCAGCACATCCAGCAAGCTGCGCTTGCCCAAGTGGTACCATTGCTCGAAGAACGCCTTACGCACTCGATCAGTCTCGCTAGACAACGCACGATAAAGGTCCGCACGCTGCAACAACGTGTGAGCGTCTTGATCGGCCGCGCGCACGGCGTACTCGAGATCGCGGCGCTGTATTTCCATGCGTTGAAGGCTAGCATCCGCACGAGCACGAGCTGCCTCGGTGGCTGCATTTGCGGAACCACCGCGGAACGCGCCCCAGTTCAGCGTCAGCATTGTCTGCCACCCTTGCCGGCGTCCTAGCGTATCCTTGTTCAGTCCTCCACTCACTACCCAGTTGACTTGTGGCAGCGCGGACGCCTTGACTGCCTTGGCGTTGAGATCGGCTGCGTCAGCTTCAGACTTCACCTGACGCAATGCCGGGTGTTCTGCGACAAGCGACAGCAATCTCGATAAGTTCCCCGGTTCGATTGCCCACTCGCGCGTATGAGGAATCCATGCGATTGCCTCGTCCCCTACAAGCTTACGGAGTGTTAATTCGGCGTCTCTTACTCGGGCCTGCGCCGTATCATGCTGTGCCTCTGCCTGCAGAAGGCGAGTTTTCGCTTGGGTCAACTCACTACCTCGCCCACGGTCGACTTCAACTATCTCGTTCAACATCTTCACCAATGCCGCCATGCGATCGACGAACTGTTGACTCAACTCCACAATGTTGCGCTGCTTCGTGAGCTCGATTAGCGTAGTTGATACTTCTTGAGCCGACTTCTCTAGCGCGGCATCGTAGGCGCGATTAGCTGCCTCCGACAGGTGCTCGCGGCTCCCAATGACATTCCTGGTGCGCCCCCAATCGAACACGTTGGTCGTCACGTTTACCGTTAGCGGATTGTTAAACGAACCGCTGTTGCTACTACCACCGAAAGTGGCAGTGGGCGACTGCGAGCCGATATCGACCTGTGGCCAGCGCTGCCCCTTCACTTCGGCGACATCGGCGTTTGCCGCTTTGAACTGTGCATAGGCCTCGCTGACCTCTGGGCTGCGGTCAGCTGCTGCCTTCACTGCCCGCCAAACCATTTCGCGCAATTGCGTGGCCGATAAGGTTCTGCCGCTACTGAAGGTCGCCGGCTCGTTTTCCAGCCAACGTTTGAACTGGTCAGGGGTGCCACTCGTTGGGACCGCACGTGGTTTTTGATGACTAGAATTCTTAGCATCCGCGTTCTCGAACACCGAGGCAATCGGCTTCTGCAAATCGCCGTACGTGTGCAGCGGCAACGCAGAGCGGATCGCCTCTGCAGCATCACTCGTCATCAATGGTCCGTTCAATTGCTCAGCCGACACCTTGTCAGGCGCAAGCGCACCCGCGAGCATCTCCTGCTTTGGCTTCGATGCAATGGCTTCGGTTGCTGTCGCCACTACCGTATCCCACGTCGGCGCCTGGGTTGATTCTTCTACACGCGAGCCTAAAAGAGCCACCGGTTTGAATTCGAGTAACTCATCTCCGGCGGACCCCGCCGCACCAAGTCCCTGCCGATTACGCTCGGCGACCGCCTTGTGGATGGCATCAGACTCTGGCAGAGACACAGCTTCGTGCTTTTTTTGGTGCGATGCCGTGGGTGCCTGCGCGACTACGGGCGAGAAGACTAAAAGGCCAGATTCATTTTGATACAGTGCTTCGGGTCGCCCGTGAAGCTTCCTTTCAACTTTTGCCTCCGAACAGCTAGCCTTACGGTACGGTGGAGAAAGTGCGTCCCCTGTGCCGTCTGGACGCAAGTTCGCCCGAATCTGGAACGCCTCGTCGATCACTACCTCGTCCTGTGCCACCTTCGCGGATTTCGCCGGCTCGATGGTGGGACACAGTTCTTCAGCTTGTCGCGCATCAACTTCGATCAGTTGCCGATTCGCCACTTCAGCAACCCGAGCGGTTTGCTGCCGCCCCTGTTCCTGTTGACGTGCCGCCGCAGCATTAAACTCGTCTGCCAGTTGCTGAGCTTCATGCGTCTCGGCCGGACGATGGCGGCCGCCTGCCATGTCGCCTCGCACATCATCCGTCGCGCCCTGCATGGTCTTCTCTGCCCGAATATCGATATCGGTGGTTTGACGACGCCCGTGTATACTCCCCGACCCAACCGAGGCATCCATACCGAGAGTGGTTGCCTTGGTAGACTGGGATGACTGGTTCGCGCCAGTATTCGCCCACCCAGCTTTCGAATTGGCCGCCCATCCGGATTCCGGCATTTGTGAGCCAATCCAGAATGCCCTTTCGGCCTGCGCTCCATCGGGCAACACAAACGGACCCAACGCGAACAACGAAGACACCACCCAAGCAATCGGCCAGCGCTTGATTTTTCTATCGGGCTTCGCCGAAGACGCACTGAAATATATGTCCAAGATGCTCATGCTTAGCGCTCCCGAAATGCTTCACGCATCTTGAATAGCGGCTTCAGGAGGTAGTCTAGAATGGTCTTTTCACCCGTACGAATATCGACCGTCGCAACCATACCCGGCATAATCGGCAAAATTTTCCCGCCAGCACTCAGTGCGCTTGAATCGGTAAGTACCAGTACGCGGTAGTAGGTTGCGTCTGGACGCCCGGCAGCGGCCTTCTGATCGTCCTTAAGCGTGTCTGGACTAATATGTTGAACTTTGCCTTTCAGACCGCCATAAATGCCAAAGTCGTACGCAGTGATCTTAACCATCGCCGAAAGGCCCGGACGTAAAAAGGCGACATCCGCGGGTTTGATGCGCGCCTCCACAAGCAGCTGGTCTTCGAGCGGTACGATTTCCATAATGTGTTCACCCGGTTGGATCACGCCGCCGATGGTATTTACGCGAATATTCTTTACCGTGCCATAAACAGGAGCGACCACCGTTGTACGCTGAAGTACGTCCGCACGCCCCACCACCGTTTCACTTGTTTGCGCAAGTTCCAGTTCGAGCTTGATCAGCTCGGAGTTGGCATCAGCCTGAAAGCGATTTCGTCTCTCGACGATCTGCGAACGTAGTTCGTTCGACTGGCGACGCATGCGAAGCAGTTCCACCTCAGAAAGTAGGCCTCGAGCGGCCAGCGGCTCGGCCAAGGAGATTTCGTTTTGCGAAAGTGAATAGCTTTTCTCAAGGGCAGCAATACTGTCGTCAAGTGCCTTTCGTCGAGCGTTGTACGCCTGAGTTTCTTGCGTGACCACTGCTGGCACGGTTTTGACATCCCGCGGAAAGTCCAGCAGTTGACCATAAGCTTCCGCACGCAGACGCGCAATGGTTGCTTTCAGGCCAATTTGCTTCGACCAGGCTTCGCGATAGCTCGTCTCAGCGCGAGTCGGGTCTATCTTTGCCAGTATCTGGCCTTTCTTAACGATGTCTCCCTCGCGTACATCGAGCTGCTCTAGAATCCCCCCCTCGAGGCTTTGGATAACTTGCTCCCGGCTTTTCGAAATGATGGTGCCATCGCCGTGCGTGACTTCCTCCACTCGAGCGATTTTCGCCCAGATAAGCCCCACGACCAATACCGAGCCAATCACATACATGATCAGCATCGATCCTGGCGTCTTCTGTGTGAGCAACGACTCCTGAACGTCGTTCATGAAAGCTGCGTCACCGCTGGCCAGATCCGGCTTCTTCGACCACCAGCGTTTGAATGGATTAAAACTCATTGTTTTGCTCCTCCGGACACGGTCGTGGGCTGGAGATTGCTGCAGATCGAATAGACGAATTGGATGCTGCTACGGACAATTGTGTTTCCGGCGACACGCGACGAGGGCTCACCGTCGCCGCACCGGCGGCAACATTGCCCGCCCCGTTAACCGGCGTGGCACCCGCTTTCACGGTCGCGCTACGCGCAGCGACGGATCGCCGCGTGCCTACTTGAGGCTCTTCGCCAGAGAGCATGGCGAGGATTTTTGCCTTCGGGCCGTCTGCAACAACCTTGCCCTCCTCCATCACAACGATTCGCTCGACAAGTGCCAACAGCGACGGGCGGTGAGTCACCACTACCAACGTCTGCCCTTCAGTCGCTCGGGCCAGATGGTCCAGGAAGATGGACTCGGTCTGGCTGTCCATCGCGCTGGTCGGCTCGTCAAGCAGGAGTAGTTGCGGACGTGACAACAAGCTGCGAGCAAGAGAGACCAACTGCCGCTGGCCGCCGGATACGCCTTGACCACCTTCGCCGATCGGAAGATTGATTCCCTTCGGATGCTTCGCGGCCACATGGTCGAGGCCGGTCAGCTTTAATACGCGCAGAAACTCATCCGCCGAGGCTTCAGGTCGGCCGATCATGATGTTCTCGCGCAAGGTGCCATGAAAAAGTCGCGCATCCTGGCCCACATATCCGACCGCCTTGCGCCAGTCAGCAGGATCAATCTGCTGAACTTCGAGCCCGCCGATGAACATCTGCCCCTCGGTTGGGACATACAGACGTGCCATGATGCGTAGTAGCGTGGACTTACCACTTCCAATGCGCCCGAGGATTGCCACTCGTTCACCTGGTTTGATTGCGAGGTTGATCCCTCTGAGGATCGGCGGGTTTGGTTGCATGGGCGGAGCCGGATAAGAAAATCCAACGTCCTTGAACGAAATCTGTCCTGAGAGCGGCGGCTTCGGCAGATATTCGCGCTCTGCATCGCGTTCCACCGGCATGGCCATCAATCCATTGAGGGATGAGAGGGCCGCTTTGGCCTGCTGGAAACGGAGAGCGAGCCCCATCACCTGAGACAGTGGCGCCGTGATGCGACCGGCTAGCATGACGGTACCGATCAGAGCGCCTTGCGTAAGCGTGCCTGCATCGATCAGATAAACGCCGAATACCACTAAAACAACGGTTTGCATTTGCTGCAAAAAGGTGACGAGACTGGTTGCCTTGCTGGAAATCTTGCGCGACTTCATTGCCGACGCAGCCGACATTGCGCTGTAGTGTTCCCAACGACGTTGCATGTAGCCCTCGCCGCCCACCGCCTTAAGTGTTTCGAGACCTTCGATAGATTCGATCAGCACACCCTGCTTGAGTGACGCTTCCCGCAGGTTTTCTTTCATGATGCGCGAGAGCGGCCACTGCACCAGCATACTGATGCTGACAATAAACGGCACCATGAGCGTCGGTACCCAGCCGAGCGGTCCGCCGATTATGAATACCACTCCAATGAAGAGGAAGACGAACGGAAGGTCCGAAATAGCTGCGAGTGTCGCGGATGTGACGAAATCCCGCACCGATTCGTATTCGCGCAATTGGTTCGCAAACGATCCCGCAGACGCAGGCTTGCTCTCCATGCGAATCGAAAGCGCTTGGCGAAAAAGGATGGTGCCCATGACAAGATCGGCCTTCTTGCCAGCAACGTCGAGCAGGTGCGCGCGCACATGGCGCGAAATCGCTTCAAAGCTCATAGCCACGCCTACGCCGATCGCGAGCGACCAGAGCGTCACGTATGCCTGGTTTGGTACCACACGGTCATAGACGTTCATCGTGAAGAAAATACCGGCGAGCGCCAACACGTTGATCAATAGAGCGCCCAGAGCCGCACTGGCGTAGTAACGGCGGTAGCGCCACAGGGTCCGCAACAGCCAGTGGCCGGCAGGCTCCGGCGAAGCTTCTCCCGCACGTGTATCAACCTTGGCGGTCGGTTTGACGAGAATCGCGTAACCCGAATACATCTCATCCATTTCCTCCTGAGTGTATTCGACGGGATTCATGCCAATGTCAGGCATGATCACTTGGTAGAGCAGCTTGCTCTTAGCGCTCTTGTCCGGATTACGCCGACGTGCAACTAATACGCAGCCGCCAAACCTTTTATGGAGCAAGATCATTGGCATCACGTGCTCGGGCAGAAGCTGCAACCGACGATCGACAAGTCCAGCAGTCAAGCCGGCATTGACGAGCGCATCTAGCGCGAGTGACGGCGTCAGTAAGCCGACCTTGGGAAGACCAGTAAGCAATGCTTCCGGTGTCTTGCCATAACCGTAGCGCTCGCAAATCCACATGACTGAGTCGAGCAAGCCGTCAAAATTTGTGGCCGACTTCGACGGCCCTCCCGACAAGTGCTCGGGCATGACGTTATTTCGTGAAATTTGATCCTCCGTCGGCGGATTTTGAGAGTTATCTGAAGTCATGATCTCTATACGGTTTAACCGATCGCGGACAATGAGCGGCCATGGCGAAATGGATATCCGCCTCGGCATGCGATTGGCTTGAAATGAACTAGGGACCGCCTAGGGTAGGCGGCGGCACACGGGCACCTGATACTGCCTACACCGTTGCGACTTATATGGCAATGATGAAAAACAGGCAGATTTTGCGGAAATCGATGAGAGGGGGATATGCGACAGCGGATGAAAGAATGTCGGACAAGTACTAAATCCGGCACGAGTTCTTCGGCGGCTAGATCGGTCGGCCACCGACTTCATGGTTCGAAAAGCTACTATTGTGCAGGTAATAGATTGCGCTTTGGCAAGCGCAGCGACCTTGCACCGAAGAATTCATACTAGTCCGAGACGGTTTCATTTTTGATCGATAGTGTCTCGATGACCTTGCAACTAAAGTGGTTCCGCTCGGGATCGCGCGCCTCCTCGGACAACGACCTTTCGCAAGCTAAGGATGACGATGTATCATCGGACCGTGCGAGATACCCTTCGAAAACTTGAGACCGTCTTCGGATCATTGGGTCATAAGGGCTCGCTCCATTGAGGGTGTAGAGTGCAACCGGGCCCGAGTAGATAGAACAGGCCGCGGCAGGATTTGCGGTCTAATTCATCTTTACTTTACCACTGCCATTGCACGGCGTAGAACATCGCGAAATTCACAGGCGAACTCTGCTAATAACCCGAAGGGGAAGGGCTGCTGGAGTCGCCACGCAACGCTCTGTCACCATCTCACTCAACCACGCGTCGAACGGCGCCAACACCTGAGATTCTTCATGTCTCGATGCCCTGCTGAACGCCCCCCAGTCTCTAGACTTCTTCGCCGCTGCACGGCTCAAGAGACGTCCATGCTTCAACAACTCGCGATACGCTTTCGCGCGGCCATGTCTGCAAAAGAATTTGTCGAGGCTTCATCGATAGCCCGCCAGGCGCTTTGTATTGCGCCTGATAACATGGGTATCCTATCAGACTACGCGCTGAGCCTCATGAGATCGGGCGCGTACGTCGATGCCTATGCGGTATACAAACGAATTCACGATGCCCCACCGCTAAAACGCGCAAAGGCAGGCGCAACTTGGCTCCACGGCTTCGCGGAGGTATGTGGCTGGCTTGGAAGGGATCAAGAGTTGCGCCGGCACGGACATCGAGCTCTTGTGGAAGCAGATATTCGGTTCCAGCATGGCGAGCGCTGGACGTTGCCGGCCTTCCCCTCTCCGTTCGATCCATCGAATCGTACGCAAAACGTCATTGCCTATAGTTTGTTCGGCGCAAATCCCCGATATTGTGAGTCCGCCGTAATGAACGCTCAGATCGCTCTTGAACTGTTCCCTAGATGGACCTGTCGCTTCTATCTCGATAGGAGCGTTCCCATGCACGTCCAACATCGCCTGTCAGAAGCCGGGGCCGATCTAGTAGATATGACAGATGATTCTCGAAGGGCAATTCAAGCTACCCTTTGGCGCTTTCTCGTGATCGACGATGTAGCGGTTCGTCGCTTTATGGTGCGGGACGCCGATTCGTTGCTCTCTGAACGCGACGCTGCTGCTGTGGAAGAATGGCTCGTCAGCAATCGCTTCTTCCATCATATGAGGGACTACTTTACACATACTGAATTGCTGCTGGCCGGCCTTTGGGGCGGTTGTACTGGTGTGCTTCCTCGGCTTACCGAATGCATGATGACCTACTCGAATGAGCATGAGGGATCATCACGCTTTACCGATCAACATTTCTTGCGCGAAATCCTTTGGCCAACGGTAAGAGAAAGTATCCTGAATCACGATTCACTTTTCGGCTTTCATGGTGCTCTCCCTTTCCCAAGACATGCACCGGTACGCTGGCACGATACGCACTTTCACGTGGGCAGCAATGCTGCATATCAGAGCATTCGAGGCATCGCTTCTGTACCGGACGGGACGCAGCAGCGCATCGAGCTAATCTGGGACGGTGTTACGGATGTGTTCTACGACGCACCGGTCTGGCAGAAAGAATGGAGACTGGAATTACCCTTTTTCTTGATTGATAGGCTGGCGCAAGGAAATCTCAAGGTTTGTGTGCATTAAATTCAGCGTGCAAGATTCCGCCTCCATAGCCGCCGTCTGAGGCCCAATACTTCGGCTTCCCCCTCGAAGAGAGATCGCCAGAATCATCGCGACGGCGTTGCCTGGCGTCGAGCCGAGCAGTTGCGACGCGTCGACGCTGTCGCCGATTTCGGTCGTCCGGCCCAACAGCGCGCATACACTGCGCTTCCGAGTCGTGAAGAGTCGCCATTTCTGGTAACCGAATGGCCGGTGCATGCGTCGCGCCAAGAAATCATTCCCAGTATCGCCCGTGGGACGCTCAAGCACTGATGACCGGCATGCTCGAAGCGTCCCACGACAGCAACCGACCGCGGGTGACATGACAGTGCGCGCGGGGAACGCCCCACGAGGCGGGCGACATGCCGAGGCCTCCGATCGCGGCGACGGTCATGAGCCAGCGCGCGGCAGGGTCTTTCATGGCATTTATCTCTAAACGTTATGCGGTGCCACCACGCGCGGCATCACGACAGACGAATGCTCTGTTGCACCCAGCCGTTGGCCCATTCGGCGATGCCACAACGCGTGCACACGAGACCGGCGTAATCGCATCGAGATTTCGAGTTCCATTGTCCCATATTAGTTGAAACGATGTCCGTGAATCACACAGCTGAATCGCTGGTCGGCGCTCATCTACTACTGCCGCGACGGGCATGCGGAAATACACAACCTGATCGCCGAGCGAGCACGGCGCGGCGCCGCCCTCGGCAGACGGAATTGCTTGTTCGCCGGCGCCGACTCCGGTGGCGAACTTGCCGCCGCGATGTATAGCCCGATTGGCACGGCGCGCTTGAACGGCCTCGATCCCGAGGTGTATCTCGCCTACGTGCTCGAGCGCGTCGCTGACCATCCGATCAACCACTTCGACGAACTGCTGCCGTGGAACGTGGCCCTGTCACTGCCGTCTCCTGCTCACGTCGAACCGACCCGATAGCATTGCGACTCCCCGTCGTCGATCTACGCTACGGTGCTGATCGAGTGCTTACGATGAAGCGGCTACGAAAGAACCCGAACTACCATAGCGTGCCGAGCGTGTCGCAGTCGACGATTGACACTAACACGCCGATATCGTGGAACGCGAACAAGAGAATCTGAGTACCGTCGGCCACGCGGACCGGTGCTTCGCGATATGTTCGGCCTGACGCTCGACCTGCGCGGTGGCCGGCCGCGGCCGCTCATGGCCGTCGGGCAGCATGCTCGCGCAAACGTCGCTCGCAAATACGTGTTCGCCGCCCGTGACCTGCAGCGTCGCCCCGACGACAACTTGGCTCGCCCGATTCATATCGAGGCCGCCGAGCGCGGGCATGAAATCCGGCGCCTTCACGCCTGCTTCCTAGTCCATCAGGTCCGCTTCAGCGGACAGGCTATCGCCGAAGTAGAATCCGTCCCCATCATCCGCAGTTACGCGCGTCGACGTCAGCACGATGTCAACGAATTTTTAACTATTGGTGAAACTTGCACTTGGCCTGCACACTTGGCGCGTGTTGTTAATCTGGAATTTCACTCCGGAAATATTGCAAGCAATATGGGGGCCGGAATCGCCGCTCTGCACTTGGAGTGCCCTACCTGAATGACAACTCAACTACACTTCGCCATTAAGAGTCAACGCAAACACTCAATCCGCTCAACACTGTCTGGCGGCGTACCTGGCCGCCTGCCCAGCCAGCTTGCCGATTCCGAGTGATGTCCCCCGCTTTTCAAACACTGAGTCCACACCCTTGGCGACGGTGGGCATATTCGAGATCATGCCCAATGGGTTAACCGCACGACCAGATACGCGTACTTCAAAATGAAGATGTGGACCCGTGGCGACTCCTGTACTACCAACTGAACCGAGTCGATCTCCAACGTTAATCATCTGACCGGATTTTAATCCTGGCTCAAATTCCAATAAATGTCCATACAACGTCTGCACTGAATCGGCATGCTCAATCAATACATATTTTCCGTATCCTGGCTCAGTCACCATCACCCTGACGACTCCCGAGGCCGCCGCATAGACAGATGTACCGATTGGGGCTGCAAGATCAACACCACTATGCATGCGAAGCGAACCGTGTACCGGATGAACACGCTTGCCGAATGTCGACGTTGTGCGCATATGCCGTAGTGGGGCAGTAAGTGGCCTCCCAAAGCCCACACCACGGACATCATCAGTTTGCGGTGGCGACATTACGATGCTACGTTGTCGCTGCAAAGAAATCTTGTGCGCTTGGGCAGGCGTCGCATAGAGCGGCTCAAAATCATTGCATTTCAATGCAGCGGCGAATGCATTGTTGACAAAGGGAACGATCATCAAACAAGAAAGCATCAAGGACCCTATGAATAACCTGAAAGCAAGACCCTTCTTCATCCCCCATAAAAGCACTCTACAATTATCACACGCGATGACACGCCTCATTTTCATAATATTTCCAAGTATTATTTTTATAATTATAAAATTATACAAAATTTCCTCACTCAATAACATAACTTCGATAAGCCACTGCCACCCTTCAAAGCGACAACACATCAACTTCGCCAGTTAGAAATGCTCGG
This sequence comes from Burkholderia sp. MSMB1078WGS, assembly GCF_001528895.1. NCBI lineage: Bacteria > Pseudomonadati > Pseudomonadota > Betaproteobacteria > Burkholderiales > Burkholderiaceae > Burkholderia > Burkholderia sp. MSMB1078WGS. The sequence continues at coordinate 12,874 of NZ_LPDI01000036.1, forward strand.
CACCCAGATAGAAGTACGGTAAAATTTCGCCTCCTAGAGTGGCCTGTAGCAGGTTTTTTTGAAATCGAGTATATCGACGCACAACATGAAAATTCAATACAAAATATAAACCCCGGCCAAACAAATAGCCGGGGCACCATCAATAAATACTATTAAATAATTTTATCAATATCCGCGCCAGGGGAGATCACGGAATTTACATCCATACGAATATACTCTGCACGCGCATCACCCACTACGTCACTCGGATTAGTTGGCGGATTCAATTGATGTTCACCCAGGTAACCAGCCGAAAATTCGGACAGATCGACCGGGCTAATGGCATCTCGATTTTGCTCTTCCGCCGTCGACACCTCATTTTCTGCAAAGAGATGTTCCGAATCCGCTTCGAGTACATCATACAGCACCATTGACAACGAATGCTTGTTCGAAGTATCGGATGCAAAATTCGAGTCGCTGATATCGTTCATCAAAAGCCTCGACATGACACTGGGCGTTTCCATGGGTAAATCGACGACCACATCTTTCTGTACGAGAACCTCGGCATTTGCCCATTGATTCACATATGAGTAGTACGTTACCCCATCGATCTCTAACGCACCCGAAAGATTCCATTCCCCTACTTCATTGCCGAGCAACCCCAGCAACTGAACTGTATCGCCGCCATCCCCATTCACCATCACTTGGTTGTAACCATTCGTAGTAAACAGGTCTTTAACCCCCAGATTAAGCACATCACCCACCGACAGAACAAGTGCGTTATCGCCACTCCCAGTAATATCAAATACCTCGATACCAGTAACCTTTTCCATCACGCCACCGTTCAACTTCGTGACATCGAAAATCTGATTTTCACCTGTAAGTCGAATTGCATCTATTCCCCCATTTCCAGCAATTTGCGTCACGCGATCAAACACCGAGACGTCTGATACCAGAAATACATTATCGCTCGAATCACCATAATATGAACTCGAATCCAAGCTCACGATTTGCGTCTCTGCAGGCGTCTCTGTCCCGGTTACAACGGACGAAGAAACAGAGCCTCCATCAAAGACAAGATCGTCAATTGAGATAATATCTGGCACACTCGGAGTGAATTGACCAACAGTTACCGTGAAATAGGAAAAAACCAGACCATCAGGCATCACAAAAGCGTGATCGAACCCCGAAACATCTACCAACAAAGATTCGTCCGCGCTCGGCGGATGAGCAACGATTTCACTGTATATGAGGTTACCGTTCGAGTCAAAAAACTTAAATATCACGTCCGATTGCACGTTGCCGAGGGTCATGCCAACGCTGTTCGCTGAGATATCGTTTTCGAGTGCGATCTTTACTGTGCCAAAAATAGCCAAAGCATTTGAGGAGTTACCCGCTCGGACATCGGACATAAATCCATTGCCAGTCAACGTATAAAATTTCAGTCCTCCTGCATTATAACCAGCATCAACCTCCGTAACGATTACACCCTTAGTATCGACGGCAGTAGCGGACAGTAGAGTCCCCTGTTCGACGTCTTCAAAGTCGACTATCCCATTCCACCCGCCCACGCCTGCTTTGACATAAGCATAGTCAGATGTGTTGCCAGCGGCATCCACAATGGCGGCCTTGATGATAGATGCCTCACTCAGCGTTGCTGTCAAAGTATCTGGGATCGTCACTTCGACGTAGCCGGCCTGAATGTCAGTATTTGTCAAAATGTACTCCACAGATCGGTTTTCCCAATCAACTTTGACAATGTCGCCGACGTTTGCTCCGCTCGAATTGATGCCAACGGTAACGGTATAGGTACCAAGGTTGATCGAAAGGCTTGAAGGAGCATCCGGTGCGACCGTATCAAGTGCAACCTCCGTTGTTGTAACCGCACCTTGAATGCCAGCGGCACTGACAACACGAGTCTGAATTACCCAACTTTCTACATGCTCGTTCTGATCAATTGCAATCCAGCTGCCATTCGCGCGCACGATTGCATCGACCCACGTAATACCGCCGTCCGTTGTGATCTGAATCTTCTCGCCGTCTGCCAGCTCGCCATTAACCGTTCCCTGCATGAGACGCCCAGAGGATCCGTCGTTGGTGAGGAAGTCTAGATCGGAAAATCCCGAATCCTTGCCAATTGCGGTGATCGGTGCTGTAGCGGTCGGCACAACCGTATTTACGACTACGTCCACCGGCTCCGACGGCTCCGAGCGGTTACCCGCGTCGTCTTGCGCTACCACTTCGATCTGATGCTCGCCATCGGCCAACGGCGTGTCGGGCTCGAACGTCCACGTACCGTCTTCGTCCACCACCGTCGTGCCTACCGGTTCGCCATCAACGATCACTTCGATCGTCGCCCCAGGCTCACCCTTGCCATCCAGCACCGGCGTCGCGTCGCTCGTCGTCCCGCCCGATGCGATCGGCACCAGCGTGTCCCCTGCGTTGTCCGTGATGTGATCGATCGTCGGGGCCACCGGTGCCACCGGCGGAGCCGTGTCAACGATCACCACCACCGGATCCGACGGCTCCGAGCGGTTACCCGCGTCGTCTTGCGCCACCACTTCGATCTGATGCTCGCCATCGGCCAACGGCGTGTCGGGCTCGAACGTCCACGTACCGTCTTCGTTCACCACCGTCGTCCCAACCGGTTCGCCGTCGATGATCACCTCCACCGTCGATTCCGGTTCGCCCGTGCCATTGATCACCGGCGTCGCGTCGTTCGTCGTCCCGCCAGGACCCACCGGCAACAGCTCGTCACCCGTGTTGTCCGTGATCCCATCGATCGTCGGCTTCGACGGTGCGGTCGTGTCCACCACCACCACCACCGGCTCCGACGGCTCCGAACGGTTACCCGCGTCGTCTTGCGCCACCACTTCGATCTGATGCTCGCCATCGGCCAACGGCGTCTCAGGCTCGAACGTCCACGTACCGTCTTCGTTCACCACCGTCGTGCCTACCGGTTCACCGTCAACGATCACTTCGATCGTCGCGCCAGGCTCACCCTTGCCGTCCAGCACCGGCGTCGCGTCGTTCGTCGTCCCGCCCGATGCGATCGGCACCAGCGTGTCGCCTGCGTTGTCCGTGATGTGATCGATCGTCGGCTTCGACGGTGCGGTCGTGTCCACCACCACCACTACCGGATCCGACGGCTCCGAACGGTTACCCGCGTCGTCTTCCACCACCACTTCGATCTGGTGCTCGCCTTCGGCCAGCGGCGTGTCGGGCTCGAACGTCCACGTACCGTCTTCGTTCACCACCGTCGTCCCAACCGGTTCGCCGTCGATGATCACCTCCACCGTCGATTCCGGTTCGCCCGTGCCATTGATCACCGGCGTCGCGTCGTTCGTCGTCCCCCCAGGACCCACCGGCAACAGCTCGTCACCCGTGTTGTCCGTGATGTGATCGATCGTCGGCTTCGACGGTGCGGTCGTGTCCACCACCACCACTACCGGATCCGACGGCTCCGAACGGTTACCCGCGTCGTCTTGCGCCACCACTTCGATCTGATGCTCGCCATCGGCCAACGGCGTCTCAGGCTCGAACGTCCACGTACCGTCTTCGTTCACCACCGTCGTGCCTACCGGTTCGCCATCAACGATCACTTCGATCGTCGCGCCAGGCTCACCCTTGCCGTCCAGCACCGGCGTCGCGTCGTTCGTCGTCCCGCCAGGACCCACCGGCAACAGCTCGTCACCCGTGTTGTCCGTGATCCCATCGATCGTCGGCTTCGACGGTGCGGTCGTGTCCACCACCACCACCACCGGCTCCGACGGCTCCGAACGGTTACCCGCGTCGTCTTGCGCCACCACTTCGATCTGATGCTCGCCATCGGCCAACGGCGTGTCGGGCTCGAACGTCCACGTACCGTCTTCGTTCACCACCGTCGTGCCTACCGGTTCGCCGTCGATGATCACCTCCACCGTCGATTCCGGTTCGCCCGTGCCATTGATCACCGGCGTCGCGTCGTTCGTCGTCCCGCCAGGACCCACCGGCAACAGCTCGTCACCCGTGTTGTCCGTGATCCCATCAATCGTCGGCTTCGACGGTGCAGTCGTGTCCGGCTCGGCAGAACTTGACTCCTTATCGTCCGTGTTGGAACCGCCTCCGACGAGAGGAACCTCATCGTCGTCCCCGAGCAACGCCGAAACGCCGGCCCCAACCAAACCGGCCGTCGCCACGCCCCACAGGACCGGCCCAAACATTCCGCCCGCAGGTACCGCCGTCAATGCAACAAACCCAGGGCTATCCAGCGCACCAAGTACAAGTGCGGAATCTGCTCCATCTACCAAGAAGGCGGCTTCATGGTCCTCTTGTGCATCAGCCGCAATGTACTCGTGATATGCCTCATCCTCACCAACGCCAACAATCTGGCCGTCACTGCCGTAAAAGTCTTCAAAAATTGCAGCAGGGTGATCAAGATCATCACCTTCAAGACTTAGATGGAGGTTCTTACCAACACGCTTGACCGTAATGTTCTCCGGTGCGAATCCCGTTTTTTCGTCAGTAAGAAGGAAGCGCGCTCCCTTGATGGCTCGAATCTTCACCGGCCCGGTCTTGCCCCTCACTAGACTTGCAGTCTGAATGATCGATTGACCGTCTACAACAGCCAGCTTTACTTTGCTCTCTACCAAAGCCAATTCCTTAAGTTAGTCGACAGGCCGCACGGGGCCAGCGAGATCGAGAAAATGAAAACACCAAGCTTGCTCAAAGCTTTCAATCCGCTCTCCATTCTCCCGATTCGCGCCTAATCAGGAATCAGACAAGTTCCGACCTTTATCGGACCAGTACTAAAAATAGCGAATTATCTTCGACATTCGACGATGACACCCCTCATCCAAGTTGATCTACACAAATAGAGCGACACTTTTAGATAATACAATAAACACGTGATGGCGCAGCCATTAATACCCCGACGGATTCACTTATTTGACGCAGACAACGGACTTCATACCTAATGAACATGACGCCCACTCCAATGAAATACAATTTCACACAAACCATTCAAATTAATTTAACATAAAAGCCATTGCATCCAAAACCGGCAAATTCCGGCATAAAGTTGCCATCGACAGGCGGCCATATCGTAAAGAAAAATAGAAACACTGCGGAACAGATCGCGTATGTGCTAAAGCAGACGAGCTTGTCCGCACCGGTAGTGGAGGTATGCCGCAAGAAGTGAATCAGCGACGCTGCCCTCTCTATAATGGACTGCTCCCCATAAAAACGGAAGTTGACGGACACGGATTGACCTCATCTCCCCATGTACACCATTGGCAGTTTTTGGGACTTGATCATAGGCCGCAAAACAGTCACATCTGGAAGTTGAAAACTCTGGGATGACGTTGTCATCATCAGGCTGCTGGATTGAGAGCATCGAAATATAACTAGTTACTGTCGAATACGATGCAGTGCCAGAACCGCTTGCTGGCTCGCAGTCTTCACAGCGACGGCTTTCCCGCCTGGATATCGTGGCGCTGCCGAGATTGCACGCGTCGGCGACATTGTTTTTGTTTCCTGTCACGAACGCATTGCGCAGTTTACCTGGCATCAATTTGCCTGATGGCAAAGCTCGGTGAGCCGGCGAGCCCAGTGCTGTGAGCCTCCGCACGCCTCCACGCCAATGAGACCGCGCTCATGATTGGCGAAGTGCTCAAGAAAATCGCTGCGAAGAAGCTGCTTGTCGAACACCTCACCGGTCTCCGCACCGATCCAGTGCAGTTCGAAGACCCGCTTGGCAATGTCTACGCCCACAACTGTCGGTTCCATTTGCGTTCTCCTGGTTGAACCAGGCTCCATTATGCGATGATGAGGCCTCCATACCATTTTTTCCGATTAGTCGCTAGAGCTCACGGATTTGCTTGGGGTATCGCTCAGTTCCAACGCCGGCACCACTTCTCGCCAGCACTGGCTGCTGAAAGGCTGCCGTCCTGGGCTAATGCCGTTCAGTTAAGGCACTTTGAGGTCCCGAACGGAATAGCGCTGCGGTAGGGCTTTAACCACACGGGGGCATTTATGCCCCCGTTGTTTTTCAACGATTTCGAACGCAAGCCGAGCATGCAGACGGTTGAGCCACGCCGGTATCTTGCCGAAGGCAGAGGTGGCAGCGGCCCACATCATTTCATGCTGAATGACGTGGAAGGCCCGTACGAAGCTGATGTCGGTCAGATCGAGCCTCGCTTCCCATGAGGCGCTGGCAATCTCGCGGCGAATCAGGTTATAGGCGATCAACGCGCCCCAGATCTCCTGGTCGACCCCTTCGACAGTCCGGCTACGCAAGGTCAGCTCCGCACCGAGCAACGACTGTTTCAATTCCCGGTAGCTGGTTTCGATCTGCCAGCGGCGCTCATAGCAGGCGACGATATCGGCCGGCTTGAAGCGTTGGCGATCGTTCAACGAGGTCAACAGCACACGTTCGCGCCCGCGTGCATCGGTCGTGCGAATCGCGCGGGCCTGCCAGAACTCTGGCAGTTCGGGAGATTGTTTGCGTGCCTGCGGGGACACGCGCATGCGTCCCATCGCATCGTCCAGTGTGCCGTCGATTACATCCCACCGCGTATGGGATTTGGCTGGAATCAGGAAGTGACGGTTGTGCCCATGCATCGACAGGCCGCACAAGATCCGAGCGGCCAGAAAGCCCTTGTCGAATACCGTCAGTGAGTTGTCCGGTATCTGCGGCAGCAGATCTTGGGCGTATACCATTTGGGCCTGTCAGGAATTTTGTGTTTAAGGCATAACATGCTCCCAAGGAGAGTTTATGCCTCGCAAACCGAAAGCCCAGCCGGTGGCACTGCCGGCGATTCCGGCCGAGCTGCTCGAACAGTTCGGCAACGGCCCGATGACGGCCGAAGCCATCAATGCCGCGACGCTAGCGCTCAAGAAGGCGCTGATCGAACGGGCACTGGGCGGCGAGATGAATCATCATCTCGGCTACCCTCCCGGTGCTGCCAAGCCGGCCAACGCCACGAATCAGCGCAACGGCAAAGGGGCCAAGACGGTTCTGACCGAAGACGGTCCGATCCGTATCGAGGTGCCGCGCGACCGCGATGGCAGCTTCGAACCCATCCTGATTCCCAAGCACGAACGGCGCTTCACGGGCTTCGACGACAAGATCGTCGCCATGTA